>NZ_FNQT01000001.1:45741-353049 GCF_900107665.1 Haloplanus vescus | reverse complement strand
CGAAAGCGTCTCCGTCGAGAACGTCGGTCGCATCTAACGCGTAACGCACCATTTATAATCGCCACCGCAGTAATCACTCACACGACAATGCCGAGTTCAAATGGCCCGCTGAAGGGGACGCGCGGTAAGCTCTCGAACGACCCCCGAGAGCGCGGCGCCTCCCCGCCCCAGCGCGCGATTCAGGAGTACGAAACCGGTCAGAAAGTCCACCTCAAAATCGACCCCAGCGTCTCCGAAGGTCGGTTCCACCCCCGTTTCGACGGGCACACCGGAACCGTCGTCGGCACGCAGGGTCGTGCCTTCAAGGTCGAAATCAACGACGGCGGCAAGGACAAGACGCTCATCGCGCGCGCGGCCCACCTCAAGGCCCAGCAGTAGTCGCGCGATGACTATATTCAAAGAAAAGCTCGACGAGGAGTTCGTCACCGTCTCCGAAGTCAAAGAGCTCCTCGCCGAGGTCGAAGCCGAGCGGGCCGCAGACCCCGACCGCGAGATGCGCTACGAGCTCGCGCGGGCCATCGAGCACGCCAACACGTTCGCCTTCCTCGGTGCCGAGGAGTCGCGCGAACTCGTCGAGGACCTCCTTAACCTCGAACAGGTCGACGAGGAAGCGGCGTTCAAAATCGTGGACCTGCTCCCAGAGGACCGCGACGAACTCCGCTCCGTGTTCGCTCACGGGCGGTACTCGCTCGACGGCGACGAACTCGACGAAATCCTCAACGTCGTCGCGAAGTACGCCTGACCTCCTCTCATCGCATTTTTCCGACTGCACCGCCGGGACGAGTGTGCCGAGCACACGTATCAGGATTCGGACGTAGGTCGGGAGAAACCCGGATTTCGCGGACGGTCACCGTCTATCCGGCTCTCATCCCTCGATTCTACGCAATCAAAAAGAATATTACCGGCTCACTATATGTACCTACTACCTCATGATCTCCGGTGAGTTGTGTCGTTTGCAGGGCGAGGCTCTGCCCCGTCAATTCGCTCCCGTGAGGGTTCGTGATGTATGATCTTGGTCCGCCGTTGGAGGCCGAGGTTGAAGAGGGGACGAACCTGCTCATCTCGGGCCCCGCACTCACCGGTAAGAAGCAGCTCGCGTTCGACATTCTAGCGTCCGGCATCCAGAACGGCGAGGGTGCCATCGTCGTCAGCAACACCGACGGCGCAAAGCGCGTCTTCGAGGCGTTCGACGACCGGGTCGACTACACCGACCGCCCCGTCGCCGTCGTCGACTGCGTCACCCGACAGCAAGGCGTCAGCGAGGCGCGCGACGACGCGAACGTCCGGTACACCTCCTCGCCGGTCGACATGACCGGCGTCGGGATCAAGTTCTCCGAACTGCTCGAGGAGTTCTACGAGCGTCGCGGCGTCACGCGAAATCGTGTCTTCCTCGACTCGCTGTCGACGCTCCTGATGTATTCTGACCTCCAGACGGTGTTTCGATTCCTCCACGTCTTCACCGGGCGCGTCCAGAGCGTCGACGGCCTCGGCCTCTACGCCATCGACTCCTCCGCGCACGACGACAAGACGATGAACACCCTGAAGCAGTTGTTCGACGGCGTCATCGAAACCCACGAGGACGGCGAACCAACCGCCAATCTGCCCGACGTCTGAGCGGCGCCGGACGACGCGAGGAGCCACACCTTTCATTCGCCGGGGACGCGTACGGCCGCCATGGACGCCACCGACGAGGAGATTCGCTCGCTCTTGGACGCCGAGACGATAGCCGTCGTCGGCTGTTCGGGGACGCCGGGCAAGGCCGCACACGACGTACCCGCCTACCTCCAGGAGCAAGGCTACGACGTGATTCCGATCAATCCGAACCGCGACGTGGTGCTCGGCCGAGAGGCGCCGGACAGCCTCGGAGACGTCGCCGACGACGTCGACCTGATAGACGTGTTCCGCCCGAGCGAGGAGGTGAGTTCCATCGTCGATGACGCGGTCAAGCGCCGCCAGCGTCACGACGATGTCGAGGGTCTCTGGTTACAGCGGGGCATCCGCGACGACGCGGCGGCGGACCGCGCCCGCGACGCCGGCTTGGTCGTCGTCCAAGATAGGTGTCTGATGGTCGCGCACCGCGAGTTCCGCGGTTAGGCCGATTCGTCGTCGTCTTCGCCGGCCGCTTCTTCCGCGTCGACGACGTGCACGTCGGCGGTGACGGCGTCGATGTCGATGTCGTGTTCTTCGGCGAGCGCTTCGAGGAGCGCTCGCTGTTCGGCGAGTTCGTTTTCCATGTGGTCGATGCGGACTTTCGTCTCGTCGACCGTCTCCCGCGTCTCGGCGACCTGCTCGCGGAGCTGGTTCAGGCGGGTGTACACGTCCTCGGCCATGTCGGTGACCTGCTGGAGCTTCTTCGCCGTGCTTCCGAATCCCATACATCGTCTGTTCGCCGCGCGCCTTGAGTGTGTTTCGGGGCGCCGTCAGTCCGCGATGCCGATGCGGGGGACGGCCCGCCGAAGCACGACGTACGCGCCGACGCCGAGGGCGACGTAGCCGACGACCAGCACGGGGTACGTCGGGCCGACGCTGCCGACGGCGAGTCGCGCGACGGAGTTGATGGGATTCGCGGGGAGGAGCGTCGTCCCGCCGAACGCGACGAGGACGCCGACGGCGTAGAGGAACTGCGCCGCGCGTCGGTCGGGGGCAAGCAAGGCGAGCGTCGCGCCGAGTGTCACCACCAGCAGGGAGAGCGCGGCGACGACGGTCAGTATCGCGACCGGGTGCCGGACGGCCGTCCCGTTGAACGCGAGGAGCGCGAGCCACAGGCCGGCCTGTGCGGGCGCGAGCGCCGCCGCCGCCCACACCTTGCCGTCGACGATGTCGACCGTCGAGATGGGCGCGACCCGCAGGAGTTCGAGCGTCCCGCGTTCGAACTCCTCGGTCACGGAGTCGACGGCGATGGACCCGCTGATGAAGACGGGCAGAAAGCACAGCAAGGGGAGCAACACGGTGTAGCTGAACCCGTAGTAGGGCGTCGATCCCGACTGTGGCGGCAGGTCGAGCGTCGTCGACGACAGGTAGCTCGACCGCTGGTCGCGCTCGACGCGTTCGAACGCCGAGAGCGCGTCGCGCAACTGCACGACGGTCACCGTCGTCCGCACGGACCCGTCGGGTGCCAGCGCCGTCACGAACACCCGCCCGGACCGACGGTCCGCAAGGAGGACGGCATCGACCTCCCCGCGTTCGAACGCCGCCCGCGCCGTCGATTGGGAGGCGTAGCCGACGCCGTCCATCGCCGCTTGCTCGTCGACGACGCCCAAGAGGTCGGCCCTCGCGTCGCCGGTCACACCGACCGTTGTCTCGTACCCCTCGACGCCGCTGGGGTCGTACAGCGAGACGAGGCCGACGACGAGGAACGACGAGAAGGCGGCGATGAAGAGTTGGATGAGCAAGGCGAGGACGATGGTCTTCTCGGACCGGAGCGTCTGGAGTTCCCGCCGGGCAATCGTCAGGCGTGGCTCACCCAAGGGTGCTCACCACCACGAGGTTGTAGGCCGCGTGAACGGCGATTGCTGGCACCAGCGCGACGAGATACGTCCGCCGACTGCGCGTCGCGCCCAGCGCCGCGATGCTCGTCGTCACCGCGTGCAAGAGGAGGGGCGCGAGGAGGAGCGCCAGTCCCATCGCGGGCGTCGCGACGACGCCGGTCGGCGTGAACGCCGCCTGCCCGAGCGTGAGCGAGGGGAGGCCGACCAGTTGGACGATGGCGGTGAACTTCTCGCCGACGAAGAAGCCGAACCCGGAGAGTGCCCCGAGCGTGAACGCCATTCGCCAGTCGCGCCGGCCGGCGAACGGCCCGCGAAAGCCCGCGTAGACGTGGACACTCTTGGCCACCTCTTCGACGCCAGCGACGACGACGAGCAACAGCGGCACCGACACGTCGACGGGCAGGACGAACAGGACGGCGATGGCGAGGAGTTCGGCGATGAAGACGAAGGGGATGGAGAGCGCGCTGAGGAGGGCAACCGAGCGCGGTCGGTGGATGCGACTGTTCAGCGCGTCGAGGAACTTCAGCGGCACGGGGCGTTGGGTGAACATGTCCTCCTCGCGGTAGACGCCGACGCCGAGGAGGAAACACACCAGCGACCCGACGTAGAAGGGACCGGTCGCGAAGGCGTACTCACCCGCCGTAATCGCCGTCCCCTGCAGGTCGTGGACGACGAGCGTCAGCGGCGAGATGAGCGCGATTGGCGTGACGTTCGTGAAGATGGCGGGGACGAACGCGTAGGAGGTGAGGAAGACGGAGATGGAGACGGTGACGAAGGTGAGCTCCTTGAATGACCGGGCGAACATGCCGCCGACGAAGGTGGCGGCGAGATACAGCGCCGCGATGGGTGCGACAGCGGCGACGCTCACTGCGCCGCCGCCGATGGCGAGGGCGACGACGGCGGTGATGCCGACGAGCAAGCCGAGGTAGGGGAGGGTCTTGCCCGCGACGATGGCCGTCGGCGAGACGGGGGCAACCAAGAGGAGTTCGCCCCGGCGGTTGATTCGCTCGTTGAGGATGCTACTCCCGTAGGGTTGGATGACGAAGTTCATGGGGATGAAGAAAACGAAGGCGAGGACGAGTGCGCCGAAGGGGAACGGTGGGGAGATGTCCGCGGGCGACCCCGAGGTGCTCCCGCCGAACAAGCCGCCCATGGCGCCGAAGCCCGGAACGCCGAGCGACCCGTCGTCGTCGTCACCGGCCGTCGGCGTCCCTGTCTGGTCCGTCGTTTGGCCGGTGCCCGACTCGCCGGAGAGGCCACCTTCGTCTCCGCTGTCGCCGTCGCCGCCGTCGGTCCCTCCCGCCGTCCCGCTATCGACCGTCGCGCCGTCCGGCGTCATCGAGCCCTGTTCGGCGTAGGTGAGGGTGACGACTACCGGGAACGCCGCCGACTGGTTCGACTCCGCACCCATCAGGTCGAGGTTGTGCCGGCGGACTGCGTCCCGAAGCGTCGAGAGCGCGGCCCGTGCCTTCTGCGAGTCGGCGACGTAGAACCGGCCGTCGCGGACGACCACGTCGATTCCGCGGCCCAGTCGACCGAGGTCGGGCGAGCGTGTCGCGAGCGCCGGACTGTCTTCGACGACTTCGTGATACGGGCTGTCGGGTGAGACGCCGACGCGGTAGATGTCGCGGTCGAGGGCGACACCGCCCGTCGTGAGCGCCGCGCCGCCGACGGCGCCGGCGAGGAGGAGGGCGACGAGGCCGAGTATCGCCGTCTGTCGGTCGACGACGCCGGCGCTCCGACTCGCCTCCCAGCGAGCGATGCGCGCGACGGCACGCCCCCACTGGCGGAGGCGGTCGACGGCCGACCGACCGCTCACGACCCACCCCGCGGGTCGGCGTCGGCGTTCGTCGCCAGGTCGAGGAAGATGTCTTCGAGGCTCGGTTCGCGCGTGCGGATATCGACCACTTCGCCGCCGTTGTCGGCGGCCCGCGTGCGGACCTCTTCGACCGCGTCCATGTCCTCAACGGTGACGACGTAGCGGTCGCCCTCCTGCTTGCTGTCGTCGAGGGGGACCGACGTGAACACGCGGTAGTCGGTCGTGCCGTGTTCGTCGCGAATCTCGGGGACGGTCCCGCGTGCGACGATTTCGCCGCGGTTCATGATGGCGACTCGGTCACAGACGCTCTCGACGTGATAGAGGTTGTGCGCGCTGAAAATAACCGTCTTGCCCGCGTCGCGGAGTTCGCGGACGAAGTCGAGGACGTAGTTGGTCGTGAGCGGGTCGAGTCCGCTCGCGGGTTCGTCGTATATCAACACGTCGGGGTCGTTCACCAGCGAGCGAGCGATGGCCACCTTGCGTTTCATCCCCTTCGACACGTCGCCGAGGCGCCGGTCGCGGTGGTCGAGTTCCAGTCGGTCGAGCGTGTCTTCGATGCGCTCGGTCGCGACGGCGTCGGGCACGTCGTAGAGGTCGGCGAAGAAGTCCAGATACGACCGCGCGGTCATGTCCTCGTAGAGCGGCGACTCCTCGGGGAGAAAGCCCAGCGAGTGCCGCATCTCGGGGTCGCTGGCGTCGAATCCCGCGACGGTCGCAGTGCCGCTCGTCGGGTCGACGAGGCCGGCGATCATCTTCAGCGTCGTCGTCTTGCCCGCGCCGTTCGGGCCGACGACGCCGAAAATCTCGCCGCGGTCGACGCTGAACGTACTGCCGACGACGGCGGGAAAGTCGCCGTAGGTCTTGCGGAGGGACTCGACCTCGATCATCTACCGGCGTGACGGCCGGCGGGGGGTTAAACGCACGGCTCGCAGAATCACTCGTGATACGGGACCGTCAGTCGTCGACGATTTCCACGCGGTCGCGGAGCCAGTCGACGGCGGCGGCGACGGCAGCGGGGTCCGTCCCCGTCACCTTCAGGCGGTTCGCCGTCTCCGAGTTGGGGTAGCTGCCGACCGTCACGTCGAAGCGCTCGCGGACGCCGGCGAGGGCGTCGACCATCGACCCCTCGGGCTGGGGGGTGTAGAGCGTCGTCGAGACGGTGTCGCCGCCGAACTCGCCGGCGACGAGTTCGAAGAGCGCCTTCATCTCGTCGGGCACGCCGGGGAAGACGTAGACGTTCTCGATGACACACCCGGGACAGAGCCCCTCGGGGTTGATGAGGGGGCGACTCCCCTCGGGGAGCGACGCCCACGCGTCCACGTCGAGGTCGATGTCGTGGGCCTCGACCAGCTCGGGGTTGCGGTCGCGGTAGGCCGCCACCGTCTCGATGACGTCCTCTCGGACCGAGGGGTCGACGGTCAGGTCGCGGCCGAACGCCTCGGCGACGGCGTCGGCAGTCACGTCGTCGTGCGTGCCGCCGAGGCCGCCGGTGATGACGACGGCGTCGAAAGCCGCTCGCCACTCGGTCACGGTGTCGCGAATCACCGCGTGGTCGTCGGGGACGGTGAGGATACGGACGACTCGCACGCCCCGGTCGCTCAACTGCCCCGCGAGCCACGTCGCGTTCGTGTTCGTCGTATCGCCCGCCAGTACCTCGTCACCGACGGTGAGAATGGCGACTTCCATCGGCTACCAACAGGGTGGCCGCGGCCAAAAGCGACCCGGATTGAGGGTCGACACCGAGCAGACGGCCCGGAATCGAGGTATCGCATCGGTCGGCGGTCGGAGAGACGGCTACTGCCGCGCGCGGCGCCACCCACAGTAACGGTGAAGGGGTTGTAGTGTCACTGAAATAACTATCACGCTGCCGCGTGGCACGCCGAGAGCGGTGACCGACGGCCGGAACGACCATGAGTAACACCACCGAGGACCCGCGCTGTCCGAACTGCGGCGAGCCCATCGGCCGGACTGCGACCTACTGTATGCACTGTTCGACCGACCTCACGGAGGAACGGGCGGCGGCCGACGCAGACGGCGACGGAGTGTGGGACAGCGCAGAGATGGATGCGGAGACCGAGACGGCGACGACTCCGGGGTCCGCTTCTCGGGAGTCCTCGTCCGGCGTCGGCGCTACGCTCTCGACGTACGGCCGCCGGGTCGGAGACGCGGTGGACGAGGCGGTGACTGGCGTCACCGGCGGCGGGAACGCCGATGGACTGTTGGCTCCCGACAGTGTCGTCGACGACACGCTCACCGCACTCGTCGGTATCGTCGGCGGACTCGTCGTCGGTGTGGTCGGCACCGTCGTTTTGGGGGCTGTCACGGGGAGTGGCATGGCAATCCCGTTCGGTATCGTCGCGTGGCTGGGCGCCACCGCGTATCTCGTCCGCCGGCGGACGGTTCAGGACGCTATCTCGAAAAGCGGCTACGCCGTCGCGGCCGTCTTGCTGTGCGTGCCGGTGATTGCACTCAGTCCGTTCCTCCCCGTCGACGGTGGTCTGGGGGAACGGGGCGGGCTCTTCGTCGTGTTGCTCTTTTTCGTGGGTGCCCCCGCCGCTATCGCTATCCTCGTCGGACTGGTCGCCTCGCGGTTCGTCCCGGACGACGCCGGGAGTGGCGACGCTGACGAGGATGACGGCGTCGCGGAGGGCGACACCGGCAGCGACGGGCCCGACGACGTGGATGCCGTCACGGAGGGTGACGACGGAGTGGTCACCGACGCCGGGCCGAGGACCGACATCGAGGAGTGACCGAACCGGTCAGTCGTACTCGTAGAAGCCACGCCCCGTCTTCCGACCCAAGTCGCCGGCGTCGACCTTTCGCTTGAGGAGGTAGGGCGGCTTGTAGCGGTCGCCGAGTTCCTCGGCAAGCGTCTGGCTAGCGTCGAGACAGACGTCCAGTCCGATGTGGTCGGCGAGTTCGAGCGGTCCCATCGGGACGTTCGTCCCGAGTTTCAGGCCCGCGTCCATGTCGGCCTTGTCGGCGACGCCCTCGTCGTACGCGCGGATGCCCTCGTTTATCCACGGCATCAACACGCGGTTGACGACGAAGCCCGGCTTGTCGTCGGCTTCCCACGTCGTCTTGCCGAAGTCCTCCGCGAGGGCGTGCGAGAGGTCGACTACAGCCTCACTCGTCCGTTCGCCGACGACGAGTTCGAGGCCCTCCATGATGGGCGCAGGGTTCATGAAGTGGAGGCCGACGACGAGTTCGGGGCGCTCCGTCGCGGACGCGATGGTCGTAATCGAGAGCGTCGAGGTGTTGGTCGCGAGGACCACGTCGTCGTCGACGGCCTCGTCGAGGTCCGTGAAGATGTCCTGCTTGATGTCCATGTTC
This sequence comes from Haloplanus vescus, assembly GCF_900107665.1. Lineage (NCBI taxonomy): Archaea > Methanobacteriati > Methanobacteriota > Halobacteria > Halobacteriales > Haloferacaceae > Haloplanus > Haloplanus vescus. Next base: position 344,409 of record NZ_FNQT01000001.1, on the reverse strand, counting down.
TCGACGGCGGCCTCGATGACGTAGTCACAGCTCGCGAGGTCCGCAAGGTCGGTCGTGCCCGTGATGCGGTCGACAGCCGCGTCGGCCTCGTCGCGAGTGAGCTGTTCTTTCTCGACGAACCGTGAGAGACTGTCGTCGATGCGGTCGAATCCGCTCGCAATTAGGTCGTCTTCGATGTCGCGCATCACCACGTCGTAGCCGGCGGTAGCAGCCACCTGTGCGATACCGCTCCCCATCGTTCCCGCGCCGACGACGCCGACGGTGTCGATTTGTTCGAGGCTGCGCATGTGCGTCCTTGCGGGGCCGGCCGTGGTAAGGGTAGCGACGCTCGTGACTGTCTCGGGCCGACCGCGACCACACGCTTTATGTGTGATTTCGCCGGAACGTCTATACATGATTCCCGGTGCTGACGACGCAATCACCCGTGACGGCAAGGCACTGATCCTCGCGTACGACCACGGCCTCGAACACGGGCCGGTCGACTTCGACCCGGTGCCGGAGACGACCGACCCCGCGACGGTGTTCGACGTCGCGACTCACGACGCCGTGACCGCACTCGCGGTCCAGAAGGGCGTCGCCGAGGCGTACTATCCGGAGTACGAGGAGGACGTGACGCTGCTGGCGAAGCTGAACGGCACGAGCAACCTCTGGATGGGCGAACCCGACTCCGCGGTCAACTGGTCGGTCGACTACGCCGCCGAACTCGGCGCCGACGCCATCGGCTTCACCTTCTACGGTGGCTCGAACCACGAAGTCGAGATGGCAGAGGAGTTCCGCGAGGCACAGGAGGCGGCCCGCGACCACGACATGGGCGTCGTGATGTGGTCGTATCCGCGCGGTCAGGGACTCAAAGACGACACCAGCGCGAGCACCATCGCCTACGCGTCCCGTCTCGGCCTCGAACTCGGCGCCGACATCGCGAAGGTGAAATACCCCGGTTCGGAGGACGCGATGTCGTGGGCCGTTGAGAACGCGGGCAACACGAAAGTCGTCATGAGCGGCGGGTCGAAAACGAGCGACGAGGCGTTCCTCTCGACGGTTCGAGAGGCGATGGATGGCGGTGCCGACGGCCTCGCCGTCGGGCGCAACGTCTTCCAGCGTGAGAACCCCGAGGCCATCCTCGACGGCCTCGAAGCCATCATCTTCGAGGACGCGAGCGTCGAGGAGGCACTCGACGCCAACGCGGCCCTCGAAGCCGACGACTGATGTCCGACGCCGACACCGTCGCGGCCGTCCGCGACGCAATCGCCGCCGCCACGCCCGACATCCGGGCCGGCCTCCCCGGCCGCCGCGAGCAAGCCGGGTCCGAGAACCCCTCTGGCGAGCGACGCTTGGCCGCCGACGAGTACGCCGACGAACTGCTCGAAGAGCGACTCGGCGCCATCGACGGCGTGGGCGCGTACGCCAGCGAGGAACGCGAAGGCGTCGTCGACGTTGGCTCGGGGTACTCCGTCGCAGTCGACCCGCTCGACGGCTCCTCGAACCTCAAGCCGAACAACGTGATGGGGACCATCGTCGGCGTCTACGACGCCACGCTCCCCGCGAGCGGGCGTGACCTCGTCGCCGCGGGCTACGTCCTCTACGGGCCCATCACGACCATGGCCTTCGCCCACGAGGGCTCCGTCACGGAGTACCTCGTCGAGGACGGCGAGGCGACGCCGCTCCGCGAAGACGTCACGCTGCCGGACGACCCGACGGTGTACGGCTTCGGCGGCCGCGTCCCCGACTGGCCCGACGACGTGGCGGCCTACGTCGACGAAGTCGAATCCGAACTCAAGCTCCGCTACGGCGGCGCGATGATCGGCGACGTGAATCAGGTGCTGACCTACGGCGGCGTGTTCGCCTACCCGAAACTGGAGTCGGCGCCCGAGGGCAAACTGAGACTCCAGTTCGAGTGTAACCCCGTCGGCTACGTCATCGAGTGTGCGGGCGGGCGGAGTTCCGACGGCACGGGGTCGGTGCTCGACGTCGACCCGACTGACCTCCACCAGCGGACGCCGGTGTATCTCGGGACGCCGTCGCTCATCGACCGTCTCGAAGCGACGTTGGACTGAGAGCATCGCTGGCTCTGTTGGATTTGTCGAACGGTGGCAGGTTCTGCGGTCGGGATTAATACAACGAGACCCAACTACGGCTTCGAGACGTACTGTGTCTCAGAAGCACTCCAGTTGGTCTGACCCATACCGTTCCATCCACGTCTCCAATTCCTCAAAAACGGGTGCGAGGTCGTCTACCATCTCAGTTGCCTCGTATTCCACTCGTGGCGGAATTTCGTCATACTGTGTTCGCTCGAGGAATCCAGCTCCGACGAGTTCGTCGAGCCGTCGAGAAAGTGTATTCGGCGACAGTTCGAGCGAGTCTTGGAGTTCGCCGAAACGGATCGACTGCTCGTCTTTGGTGACGAACTCGTTGAGAATCGCCAAGGTATGGGCCTTTCCGAGAAGTGAAAAGAGCATACTCTCGTCGACCCCTTCACTCTGTGTTGCTTCCCGATTTACGCCAGATTCGCTCATACTCTCACTACGGAATTGGTAGTTATGCCCGTTCCGGTCGTAAGTGTCCATAACTGTGGATCCCCGATGAGACCGATACGTCTCTGAATCTGATTCAACCAAGATGGATCGGTGATTTAGTCCTCGCCACTTCCACTGTCGGTAGTAGCAACCACAGTGCTAACTTGGTACCTTTTCACACTATGGCTCGTACGAATTGAACGTGACACAGTCGATGAAAATTGGAATTATTGGCGCAGGTGATGTCGGAGGTACAGCCGCTCAGCACTTTACTGATTCAGGGCACGAAGTCATGATCAGTAACTCCCGGGGGCCAGAAACACTCACCGACCTCGTTGCCGAACTTGGGTCGAACGCTCGAGCAGGAACTGTCTCTGAGGCTGCCGCATTCGGCGACGTCGTCATGGAGGCAATCCCCTTCAGTGCGTATGAATCTCTACCTGTAGAAGATCTCCGTGGGAAGATCGTGATCAGTGCGTCGAACTACTATCCGGGACGTGACGGACTGATGGACCTCGCCGAGACACACACGGATACCGTCGCAGACCATCTCGAAGGCTCACGAATCGTCAAGGCATTCAACGAGACGTACTGGGAGACTCTCCGAGATGGCCAGCGGCTAGACGCCGATATAGATGACCGACTTGCGATGTTTCTCGCGGGGGATGATGAGGACGCGAAGAAGGTCGTTGCAGACCTCATCAAAGATATTGGCTTCGCTCCCGTGGACGCAGGCCCACTTACTGAGGGTGGCCGCCACATAGAACCTGGTTCGCCAATCTACACCGAGCCACTGACAGCGAGCGAGGCTCGGGAACGGTTAGCAGCCCTCAAAACGAGCGTTGCTGCATACGAACACGACTATTATTCCCCCTCTGAGGATATGACGATTCAAGAACTGGCCGATGTGCTGGATATGAGTGAGGAATCGCTTTCTGCACAGCTCGAACGGGGGACGGGACAACTCATCAGTCAATATCTCGAGTAAGGTGTAGTTACAGCGACTGGTTCAACGTAACGTCTATATGGTGGGTTTTCAACAAAGCCGAAAACCACCATGATATGCCGGTCTCAAGCCGAGCCGTACGCGCCGAAACGACTCTTTGTACCGCCGTAAGCGGCCTATACTCACGGGGGTTGGCGTGCATTCTCCGTCTATGTCGACCGACACGAGACAGCTCTTCTCGACCACCGTTGGCGGCGCGCGCCTCAACGCCGCAGTAACGCGACTCGCCGACTACGAGTCGTTGCTCTGGAGCATCGTCCTCGTGACCTGTCTCGCCGACGTCCTCCTCACGACCTACGGACTTCGACTCGGCCTGACCGAGAGCAACCCCGTCGCGGCGGGGCTGGTCGGACGACTCGGCGCGCTGCCGGCGTTGGCGCTCTTGAAGGCGGGCGCTGTCGGCGTCGCCGCCACAGGGTGGACGGTCGTTCCCGACGACTACCGCGCGCTGATTCCCGCCGGGTTGGCGTTCCCGTGGACCGTCGCGGCGACGGCGAACGTTTTCGCCATCGGCCTCGCCCTCGCGTAGTCCGGCGAAAGGTCTGTGTGGTCGGAGGGCGAAGCGACCGTGAATGGCGGATATCAACCCGTTCGAGAGTCTCCAGGAACAGATAGACGATGCGGCCGCCTACGCCGATATCGACGACGAGGTGATAGAACGGCTCAAGCGGCCGGAACGCGTGCTGTCGGCGACGCTCTCGGTCGAGATGGACGACGGCTCGATGGAGCAGTTTCGGGCCTATCGCTCGCAGTTCAACGGTGACCGCGGGCCGTACAAGGGTGGCATCCGCTACCACCCGAACGTCACCGCGGACGAGGTGAAGGCGCTCTCTGGCTGGATGGTGTACAAGTGCGCCGTGGTCGACGTTCCATACGGCGGCGCGAAGGGAGGCATCGCCTTCGACCCGCGCGACTACTCGGCGAGCGAAGTCGAGCGCATCACTCGGGCGTTCGCCGTCGAACTCCGGCCGCTCATCGGCGAGGACCGCGACATCCCCGCACCCGACGTGAACACGGGGCAACGGGAGATGAACTGGCTCAAGGACACCTACGAGACGCTGGAGCGGACGACCGAACCCGGCGTCGTCACCGGGAAAGCGCCGTCCTCGGGCGGGAGCGCGGGCCGCGTCGAGGCCACCGGACGGTCGACGATGCTCGTCGCCCGCGAGGTGTTCAACTACCTCGGCGGGGGCATCGAAGGCGCGACGGTCGCCGTCCAGGGGTTCGGCAACGCTGGCTCCATCGCCGCGCGCCTCCTCGACGAGGCGGGTGCGACGGTGGTCGCCGTCAGCGACTCCCGTGGCGGCGTCTACGCCGCCGACGGACTCGACGTGGCGGCGGTCATCGACCACAAGCGCGAGACGGGGGCGGTCGGCGGGTTCGCGGGCGCGGACGAGGAACTGGACAACGAGGCCCTCCTCACGGCCGACGTGGACCTGCTAGTGCCGGCGGCGCTGGAGAATGCCGTCGACGCCGAGATTGCGCGCGAGGTGCGGGCGGACGTGGTCGTCGAGGCAGCCAACGGCCCACTGACGCCCGATGCCGACGACGTGCTCACCGACCGCGACGTGTACGTCGTCCCCGACATCCTCGCGAACGCGGGCGGCGTGACGGTGTCGTACTTCGAGTGGGTGCAGAATCGGCAGCGGTTCTTGTGGACCGAAGCGCGCGTCAACGAGGAACTCGAACGGGTCGTCACGGACGCGTTCGACCGCCTCGTGGAGACGTTCGAGCGCACCGACGTGCCGAACTTCCGGACGGCGGCGTACGTCGTCGCCCTCGAACGGGTGGCGAGGGCGTTCGAGGAAGGCGGCAACTGGCCGTAGCGACGAGGCCGTCCCGAGGGATTCAAGGCGCCGCGGATGGCTCACACACGTAATGTTGCAGGACCACCTCATCAGCGCGGCCCACCTCTCCCGGGACGACATCGAGGCGGTGCTCGACCACGCCGCGGCGGTCGACGCTGACCCCGACCTCGTCCGCGGCCGTCACGACGGGCGCGTGCTCGCGCTGTGTTTCTTCGAACCGAGTACGCGCACGAAGATGAGCTTCGAGTCGGCGATGAAGCGCCTCGGCGGCGAGACGGTCGACATGGGCGCGGTCGACTCCTCGTCCGTGAAGAAAGGCGAGAGCCTCGCCGACACCGTCCGGGTCATCGAGGGCTACGCCGACGCCATCGTCCTCCGGCATCCGAGCGAGGGGTCGGCGAAACTCGCTTCGGAGTTCGTCGACGTGCCTCTCGTCAACGCCGGCGACGGCGCGGGCCAGCATCCGAGCCAGACGCTGCTCGACCTCTATACGATTCGGGAGAACGCGGGGCTGGACGACCTCACCATCGGCATCATGGGCGACCTGAAGTACGGGCGGACGGTCCACTCACTGGCCCACGCGCTCACCAACTTCGACGCGCGCCAACACTTCATCAGTCCCGAGAGCCTGCGCCTGCCTCGAAGCGTCCGCTACGACCTGCACGAGGCGGGCGCGCAGGTGCGCGAACACACCGATATCGAGGACGTGCTCTCGGAACTCGACGTGCTCTACGTGACCCGGATTCAGCGCGAGCGCTTCCCCGAGGAACGCGAGTATCGAGAGGTCGCGGGCGAGTACCGCATCGACGCCGAGACGCTTGAAGCCGCGCCCGACGACCTGACGGTGATGCATCCGCTCCCGCGCGTCGACGAAATCGCGCCGGACGTCGACGAGACGACCCACGCCAAATACTTCGAGCAAGCGCACAACGGCGTGCCCGTTCGGATGGCGCTACTCGACATCCTTCTCGGAGGTGACCGATGAGCGACAAAGAACTCCGCGTCAGCAAGATTCGCAACGGAACCGTCATCGACCACGTCACCGCCGGACAGGCGCTGAACGTCCTCGCCGTCCTCGGCATCGACGGTAGCGGCGGCGAGAGCGTCAGCATCGGGATGAACGTCCCGAGCGGGAAGGTAGGACAGAAGGACGTGGTGAAGGTGGAGGGACGCGAACTCAGCCAGTCCGAGGTGGACGTAATCTCGCTCATCGCCCCGCAGGCGACCATCAACATCATCCGGGATTTCGACGTGGTGGAGAAAAACCGGGTGGAGCGAACCGACTCGGTGACCGGCATCCTCGTCTGCCCCAATCACAACTGCATCACGAACGCCGACGAACCCGTTAAGACGGCGTTCGAGGTGCTCGACGATGGCGTCCGGTGTTCGTACTGTGACACCATCGTCCGCGAGGAGGACGTGGCGGAACACATCGACGCCCGCGGCGCGGGCGAAACCGCTTTGTGACCGGTGGTCCAACGAATACCCATGTCAGGGAAGACGAAGTTCATCCTGGTGCTCGCACTGATCGCAATCGGCTACGTCCTGCTGTCCGGTGACAAGGAACCGGTCGAAGTCGACGTCGAAGAGTAATCGCCACGCGGCGACTCCGTTCTGACGCGGTTCTCGTAACACCCGGCGACTCTCACCGGATAGCCCTGCCGAAAAACGCCCCATCCAAATCCCTTACCTGTCGACGCCCGTACCGACGGGTATGTTCGGGGTCGTCACGCGCAACGCCGAGGAACTGGAGTGGTCGGCCGTCGATAGGGGCTTCTACGAGGTGAAAGACGTGACCGGCCGAGCGGCGGCGCCGGTGACGACGGGCGTCAATATGGTCTCGGCGTTCGGCGATAACGCCGCCGTCGGCGACGACCCGGGCCTCGCCGCGGTGGACGCCGAGGGACGGCCCGCGACCCGCGAGCGCCCGTACTTCGACTGGTCGTACGTCTGCCCGACACACGACCGCTACCGCGAGGGACTGCTCGAAATCGTCGACGACTGCGTGGCGGAGAACCCCGACCTCCGCTTGGACGACATCGGCTTCCCGCGCGACGGCTACTGTCGCTGTGACCGCTGTGACCGCCGGTTCGAGGCGAGCGAGTACGACGACCGGGCGGACTGGCGCGCCTCGGTCGTCACCGACTTCGTGACCGCCGTCCGCGAACGCGTCCCCGGCGACCTGTATCTCACCCTCTATCCCGACCCCTATCCCGGCCACCTTCGGACGCGGAGCGGCGTCGACGTCGACGCCCTCGCGCCCCTCACCGACGAGTTCGTCGTCCCCCTCTACGACACCGCCTACGGGACGACCTACTGGCTGGAGACCATCGCGACGGGGTTCGAGAGCCGACTGGCCGACGCCGACGTGCGCCTCGGCGTCGAACTCTACGCCGTCGACGTGGACGTGGACGCCCTCGTGACGGCGACGGAGGTGGCCGAGGCGTCCGCCGACGCGGTGTACTTCGGCTACGACGCGAGCAACGCCGTGGCGGCGATTCGTCGCCTGCGCGCCGACCGGCAGAGTGGCGTCTCGCACGGCGACGCCTAGAGCGGGCCGTACGAGAGCGCCCAGATAACTGCGAATCCAGCGCAGAACACGAGCGCGGCGACGAGTGCGAGCACGTAGAGGAGTCGTCCAGTCGTCACGGGTGACGAAGGGCCGGGATTCCTATATCGCCTCCGGTCAGACCAGGTCCGCGAAGGCGTCGCCGGCGACGCCGGGACCCTCGGGAACGGTGACACACCCGTCGACGACCGGAACGGGGTCGAGACAGAGGTCGGTCGCGAGGGCGTCGGCCGTCGCCAGTCCGCAGGGGCGCACGTCGGGAATCGCAGCGGCGACGTGGACGGCCGCCGCCCGTGCCGGTGCGGCGTCGACGGTGGTCGTCACCACGGGGTCGACGCCCGCCGCCCGCGCCCGTTCCGCGACGGCGTGAGTTCGCGCCGGCCCGCCGAGCGCCATCGGCTTCAAGACGAGGACGTCCGCGGCGTCGGCGTCGAGCACCGCCCGCGGCGTCGCCGTCGCCAACGCCTCGTCGAGTGCGATGTCGACCCCGCGGCCGCGGAGGGCGGCGTGTCCCGAGATGTCGGCCGCCGGGAGTGGTTGTTCGAGGTAGTCGAGGTCGAGGGTCGAGAACGCGTCGACTGCCTCACGGGCCGTCTCGGCGTCCCACGCGCCGTTGGCGTCCGCCCGGAGAGCGACGCCGTCCCCGACCACCTCTCTGACGGCACGGAGGCGGGCGGCGTCGCGGTCGAGTTTGCCGACGCCGACTTTCACTTTCAAGCAACTGAAGCCGGCGGCGACGGCGTCTTCGGCGGCGGCGACCGTCGCGTCCACGTCCGCGTCGCCCAGCGTCGCGTTGACGGGGACGCTCGCGGCTGGCGTGTCCGCGAGGAGCGCCGCGAGGGAGTACCCATCGCGTCGCCCGCGAGCGTCGAGGGCGGCACACTCGACGGCGTGACGCGCGGCAGGGGCGTCGTCGAGAGCGTCGGAAATGGGAACCGCCGCCAGCGGGTCCGCTGGCGAGTCGTCGAGGAGCGCGTTCGGGTCGTCGAGGGCGTCGGCGACCCGGTCGAGTGCCGCCCGACACGCGTCGAGCGATTCGGTCCACCCCGGGAGCGGCGTGGCTTCCCCGACGCCGCGAACGCCGTCGGCGTTGAGACGGAGGAGTTCGCCCTCGCGTCGTCGAATCGTTCCGCGGGCCGTCGCGAGCGGGCGTTCGAGGTCGAGGCTGAACGAGCGGCGTCTCACAGCGCGAGCGCGAGCCCCACGGCGAACAGGCCGGCGTGGGCGGCGAGCAGTTTCCCGGTGCGTTCGAGCGCGGGGTTGAGGGCGTCGCCGTCGGTCCGTGTGCAGACGGTCCGCGTCACGGCGACGGCGAGCGGCGCGGTCAGGAGGGGGAGACAGACGACTGGCGAGGCTGGGCCGACGGCCCAGAGCGCGACGGGGACGAGATACGCCACCGCGAGGAGAGCGACGTACTGGACGCGACTCCAGCGGTAGCCGATGCGGACCGCGAGGGTTCGCTTGCCCGTTTCGGCGTCTGTCTCCAAGTCGCGGACGTTGTTCACGACGAGGATGTTCGTCGAGATGGCGGCGACGGGGAGGCTGGCGACGACGGCTATCGGCGGGAGCGTCCCCGGCGGTATCGAGACCGTGAGCGGGTCGGCGAGGACGGCCGCGGCCTGCACGTAGTACGTCCCCGTGACGGCGATGACGCCGAAGAAGACGAACACGAAGAGGTCGCCGAGGCCGTGATAGCCGAGCGGATAGGGCCCGCCGGTGTAGGCCAGTCCCGCGACGACGGATAGCACGCCGACGAGGAGGATGGGGAGGCCGCCGACGTAGACGAGCGTCGTTCCGACGAGGACGGCGGCGGCGAAGGTGAGGTAGGTGGCGCGTTTCACCGACTCGGGCGGGATGAGGCCGGACTGCGTGACACGGGTGAACCCCTCGCGCTCGTCGGTGTCGGCGCCCTTGACGGCGTCGTAGTAGTCGTTGGCGAAGTTGGTACCAATCTGGATGAGGGCGGCGCCGACGAAGGCAGCGAGGGCGGCGAGTGGATGCTCGACGCCGCGACCGACTGCCAGGCCGGTGCCGACGGCGACGGGCGCGGCGGCGGCGGGGAGCGTCTGTGGTCGCGCGGCCATCAGCCACGCCTTCGAGCGACTGATATCCGAAGCCTGTGCGCTCATTATCGGGTGTCGGGTACCCAGCGGCGTAAAGACCTGCGTTCTTACCAGACGAACGCGAAGAGGAGGCGGAAGGTGCCGTACGCGCCGATGGTCGAGAGCAGGGGGACGACGTTCTGCATCAGGACGACTCGGCCCGTCGTCTCGGGGTTGAACAGTTCGGCGGCGCTCGGAACCTCCTCGGGGTCCTCTTCGCCGATGTCCGGAGCCTCTTCGCCGGGTTCGTCGGCCGTCAGCGCGCCGACGGAGACGTTGGGCGATTTCTCGCCGCGCACGCCCTCGGAGACGGTCATCGAGCGCGTCGCGCGCCCCCATCCGAGACCGACGATGGACATGGTGGCGATGATGACGAAGGAGGCGGGGATACCGATGGCCGAGAGGCCGATGACGATGCCCGACGAGATGACGGCGACGACGATGGCAGCGGTGAGCGGGAGGTCGGTGATGTCGTTGCCGAGGGTGTCGAGCGTGCGGCGGGCGATGGTGAGTGCGCCGACGGTGACCGCGGCACACCCGAGGAGGATGAGCAGGTTCAGGTCGACGCCGGCGCCGTAGAGCGGCGCGATGGCGTTGGCGATGTTCGAGGTGCCCGACGAGAAGGCCATCAGACAGCCGATACTGATGACGACGACCGTCCCGACGATTTCGCGGCGGGTGGAGTTGGGTCCCGACTGGGGCATGGGCACCGCGCCCGAGCGGTCGACGGTCAGCAGTGCGCCGTCGCTTCGCTCGATGGCGATCCATCGGTTGATAGTCGGGTAGAAGTACCGGCCGACGACGCCGGAGACCCAGAAGCCGACGAGGGGGGCGACGATCCACCAGACGGCGATTTCGCCCATGACGACCCAGTTGAGTTCGCCGGCGGCGACGCCGAGGCCCGCGATGGCGCCGACGGCCGTCATCGACGTCGAGGCGGGGACGCCGGCGTAGTTACCGATGAAGAGCGCACCGCCGATGAAAAACAGGACGACGATACTCGTCTCGATGGTGAAGACGCCGGGGTCGGTCACGAGCTCGCGGCCGAGCGTGTTCACGACGCGGCGACCGATGGTCCACGCACCGATGGAGAAGAAAATCGCCATGAGCACGCCGGCGAGGAGTTTCGAGACGACACCCGCGCCGACCGCCGGGCCGAACGCCGGGCCGGTGTTCGACCCGCCGATGTTGAACCCGACGAACAGCGCGACGACGAACCCGAGAAGGAGGAGGCCGCCGATCATACGTAGCGATACCCTCCCGTCATCGGTCGTCGTCTTCCTCTTCGTCCTGCATCTCGTCGATTTCGTCGGCGCGCGGACGGCGGTCGACCCGCTGGTTCACCTGTTCGAGTTGCTCGATGATGTCGGTCATCTCCTCGGTCACCGTTTGCTCGACGTTCTCGGTCACTTCCTCCGTGACCGTCTGTTCGACCTTCTCGGTCACCTCTTCGGCGACGCTCTGTTCGACGTTCTCCGTCGCCTCTTCGACCTCTTCGGAGACCGTTTGCTCGACGCTCTCGGTCACCTCTTCGGTGAGCGTCTCCTCGACTTTCTCTGTCACTTCCTGTGTCATCCACTCGGGGTCGAACCGCGCCATCTTCCACACGACGTGAATTACGTAGGAAACGAGCGCCCCAATCCCGAACGCCACGCCCACGTCGGTGCCGAGCAAGAGAATGAGCACCACAGCGAGAAGAATGAGCACGCCGTAGGCCAGATCAACCAGAAAATCGACACGGTTTGGATTCATCGATGCATCACTACTAGCGGGTAGTTCCTCCGCCCATATACGCCCTCCCTTTCTGCTCTCCTGCGATACTGACGACCACGCACGTTCGGGAGTCCCTCGCGTCGCCTATTGAGCGAGCGAGACGCGACGAGCGGCCGGCCACACGGTGCGGCCAGATATCAGTAGTGCCACGGCACGTCCGAGAAGTCCGGCTCTCGGCCTTCGAGGAAGGCGTCGCGCCCCTCCTGTGCCTCGTCGGTCATGTACGCCAGCCGCGTCGCCTCGCCCGAGAACACCTGCTGTCCGACCATCCCGTCGTCGACGAGGTTGAACGCGTATTTCAGCATCCGCATCGCGGTCGGACTCTTCCTCGTCATCGTCGTTGCCCACTCCAGCGCGGTGCTCTCTAACTCCTCGTGGGGGACGGCCTCGTTGACCATTCCCATGTCTTCTGCCTCCGCGGCGTCGTAGGTTTTCCCGAGGAAGAACACCTCACGGGCCTTCTTCTGGCCGATTTGACGGGCGAGGTAGGCCGACCCGAAGCCGCCGTCGAAGGAAGCCACGTCCGGGTCTGTCTGGAGGAACTTCGCGTGCTCCTCGCTCGCGAGCGTCAGGTCACAGACGACGTGCAGGGAGTGGCCGCCGCCGACGGCCCACCCGGGCACGACGGCGACGACGGGTTTCGGCATGAAGCGAATCAGTCGCTGGACTTCGAGGACGTGGAGGCGACCCACGCTCGGCGTGTCGGTGTCGAGCGAGGCGTCGCCGGTGTCGGCACCGTCGGCGTCGGTGTCCTCGTCGCCGCGGTATTCGTAGCCTGACTCCCCCCGGATGGCCTGGTCGCCGCCGGCCGAGAACGCCCACCCGCCGTCTTTCGGCGACGGACCGTTGCCCGTCAGGAGGACACAGCCAACGTCCGACTGCTGGCGGGCGTGGTCGAGTGCCGCGTAGAGTTCGTCGACGGTCTGGGGGCGGAAGGCGTTGCGTACCTCGGGGCGGTCGATGGCGATGCGAACCGCGGGCACGTCGTCCGCGCGATGGTAGGTTACGTCCTCGAAGTCGTCGGTGACCGCCGTCCAGCGGTCGGGGTCGAAGATGTCGGAAACCATACCGGGTCCGAGGGCGGCCCGCGCAAAAAGGTGCAGGTCACCGGCGGTCCAGCCACCGAGCTACCGGGCCGATAGGGCTGGTGACCCAGGAGACGAGTACCACGACTGCGGCGACGAGGACGCCGAGCAAGAGCGACGCCGCGATGACAATCGAGTACGCGAGGACGACGAGGACGACCCCACCGGTCACCAGTCGTCGCTCGCGACTCATGTCGTCGAGCGGGTTGCCGGTCGACGCGCGGTCGATGAGCCACGCTAGCAGGTAGATGAGAGCAGCGACAACCACACCGAACAGGACAGCGTCCGCGATGACGATAGCGTATGCGAGAACGATAGCAGCGAGGAGGAGCGCACCGAGTCGTCGGTTCGTGTTGGAGGGCATCGCTCCCGACTGGCGGCGGCGCGCACCTAAACTTACTCATCGGAATATCGATTCTGTTGGACTCCCTGGAAACTGAGCGGAAGTACGAGAGACAGCGGATGCGTAACGCAGCGATGCCGTTCGAGTGGTTACAGACAGCCAGCCACGTCGCGTTGAGTTACCCTTCTTCGATGGGGGTTCCCTCACCGAATGACGCGACATTGATGATGACGAACAGAACTACCAGTAGTCCCGCGAGTACAACAAAGGCCACCGACCAGTTACGTTGCGCTGCTGGCGACATGTTCCAACGGGCAGCTGCCCATCTCGTCGAAATCATCCCTGCAAGAAACAATGAGACGCCAATCGCTGCGATATGAATGCCACCAAACAGCGACGTTTGGAGAACCAACAGACCCATGCCGGCGAGGACTGCCCCAGCAATCATAGAGAGGGCAGGAAGCACTCGAAATGTACTATCAGAGTCCGGATTCGAATCAGGGGCCATGAGTATATATCAGAAAGAAAATATATAACTCCTCTCACTGGAATGTAGCTGGTCTTCACCCGACCACACCAGCCGGCACGGTCCGACGAGAACCTATCACTCGGCGAGTTCAGCGACCGTCTCCTCGACCAGTCGCTCTCGCGTCCGCTGACTGGCTTCGGCGTCCGTCGTCACGTCGATGACGTCGGTGCCCTCGCTCGCCACCGCATCGGCGTAGGCGTCGCGGAACTCGTCCCGACTCTCGACGGCGGTGTAGCCGAGGTCGTAGAGGTCCGCCGTGGGTTCGAAGTCGAGTCCGTGCGGCGTCTTGAACGCCTCGGTGAAGGGGGGGTCGAATGACTCGATGGGAAGCCGGTGGAAGATGCCGCCCCCGTCGTTGTTCACGAGGACGATGGTCGCGTCGACGCCACAGCGAAGCGCGGACAGCAGGCCGGTGCTGTCGTGGTAGTACGCCAAGTCGCCAATGACGAGCGTCAGGTCGTCGGTCGTCGCGCTTCCGGCGCCGAGCGCGGTGGAGACGACGCCGTCGATGCCCGACGCCCCGCGGTTCCCGAGGACGGTGTAATTCGCGTCACTCGGGGCCATGTAGCGGTCGGCGTCGCGCACGGGGTTCGAGTTCGAGACGACGAGCGTCGCCGGTTCGGGGGCGAGGTCGGCCACGTCCGCGAGGACAGCCCCCTCGAAGTAGCCGCCGGCCCCGTCGCCCATCGCGTCGGCGACGACGTCAGCGTGGGCGCGTTCGGCGCGCTCCCAGCGCTCGCGCCAGTCTGGGTCGCCGCCCCCGCGCACGACTTCCGAGAGACGCCCGGCCAGCCGTGCGGGGTCCGCGACCACGAGGTCGGTCGCCCTGAACTCGGCTTCGCGCCACTCACCCGCGGGGTCGACGACGAACTGGCGCGCGTCGACGCGAGCGAGGTACTTGCGGAGGCGCTTCGAGGTGGGCGAAGCGCCGATTCGGAGGACCACCTCCGGGTCGGGCCAGTCCTCCGTCACCCGCGAGTCGAGGTAGCCGTCGTAGCCGCCGACAGTCGTCGTCACGCGGGTGTGACCGCCGAAGCGAAGCCCCGAGAGCGGGTCGGCGACGATGGGAAAGCCCGTCGCGTGCGCGAGCGCCGTGACCGCCTGCGGGTCGACGCCCGGCGGGTCGGCGGGGCCGGCGACGAGGAGCCCGCGGTCGACCGACAGCGCCTCGGCCACCGTCCGGAGGTCGGTCCGGTCGAGTTGGGGGACGCCCGCCGTCGTCCGCACGAACGGCTGATCGGTGCCGCGGCCCGCGGCGGCGAGTGGGTCGAGGTCGGCAGGCACGTCGCCCGGCCGCGGCGTCGGTTCGAGGGGCTTGCGGAACGGGCAGTTGAGGTGGACCGGTCCCGAGGGCGTCCCCGTCGCCTCGGAGAGGGCGCGAGCGACCGTCGTCCGGAGCGACCGGAGCTTTCGGGCCTCTCCCTCGGGTTCAGGGAGGTCCTTGTACCACCGGACGGCGTCGCCGTAGAGTTTCTCCTGGTCGACGGTCTGGTTGGCGCCGCTGTCACGGAGTTCGGGCGGTCGGTCGGCGGTGAGCAGGCAGAGCGGGACGCGGGCTTGGTCTGCTTCGATAACCGCCGGATGGTAGTTCGCGGCGGCGGTACCGGAGGTGCAGATAAGGGGCGTCACCTCGCCGGTCCGGCGCGCGCGGCCGAGGGCGAAGTAGGCCGCGGCGCGTTCGTCGAGGACGGAGTAGACGGTCAGGTCGTCGTTGTCGCTCACGGCCGTCGTCAGCGGTGTCGACCGACTGCCGGGCGAGACGACGACGCTCTCGACGCCGCTGCGAGCGAGTTCGTCGGCGATGGCTCGGCCCCAGAGGACGTTGCGGTTCGGTTCGCTCATCGTTCGAGTTCGTCGAGAATCGGGCGGTATTTGAGCTGCACTTCGTCCCACTCTCGGTCCGGGTCGGAGTCGGCGACGACGCCGACGCCGGCGAAGAGCGTCGTCTCGTCGCCGCGGGCGAGCGCCGAGCGAATGGCGACGGCGAAGGAGCCGTTTCCGGCGGCGTCGATCCACCCCACCGGCGCGGCGTACCACCCGCGGTCGAACGGCTCCGTGTCGCGGATGGTCGCGAGCGCCGTCTCCGGGGGCAGACCGCCGACGGCGGGCGTCGGGTGGAGCGCCTCGACCACATCGAGGACGTGCGTGTCGCTGTCGAGCGTCGCGGTGATGGGCGTAAAGAGGTGCTGGACGGTCTCCAGCCGTCGCACGCGGCGCTGCCCGGCGGTGATAGAGGACGCGAACGGCGAGAGCTGCTCGCGGATGGTCTCCGCGACGAGTTCGTGTTCGTGGACGTTCTTCTCGTCGTCGAGCAGTTCCTGTGCGAGCCAGTCGTCTTCCGCGGGCGTGTCGCCTCGGCCCGTCGTGCCCGCGAGCGCGCCCGTCGTGACCGTGCGGCCGTGGCGGGTGACGAGGCGTTCCGGCGTCGCGCCGAAGAATCCGGGGCGGTCGACGCCGCCCTCGGCGGTCGGTTCCACGAGAAAACGATAGCAGTCGGGATAGGTGTCACCGAGGCGAGCGAGTACGTCCGGGAGCGAGAGCGGACGGTCCAGTTGGACCGCGAGCGCCTGCGCGAGGACGACTTTCTGCAGGTCGCCGGCGCGGATGCGGTCGACGGCGGCGTCGACCGACTCCCGCCACGCCTCCCGCGGCGTCGTCCGCGTTCGCGAGACGATGCCCGGCGGCGGACTGGCTGCCGACGTATCGAGGGCTTCGAGGCGCTCACGCTCCGTATCGAGTCGGTCGGCGACGGCCTCTGGCGTGGCGTCGGGGCCGACGGCGTTGACCGTCACCCACGTCCCGCGGTCGGTGTCGGTGACTTGGACGCGGGGCAACACGAAGCGGGCGCCTGGGAATCCGTCCCAGGTGTCGTCGCTGCTGCCCTCGTCGTGGAAAGCGAACCCGCCGAACAGTCGGGGGCAGGCGGCTTCGGTGCCGGCGTGAACGTCACCGTCGTGCAACACGCGACCGATACCCTCCTTGATGGCCGTGAACCGGTCGCG
Organism: Haloplanus vescus; assembly: GCF_900107665.1. Classification (NCBI taxonomy): domain Archaea; kingdom Methanobacteriati; phylum Methanobacteriota; class Halobacteria; order Halobacteriales; family Haloferacaceae; genus Haloplanus; species Haloplanus vescus. The sequence continues at coordinate 327,679 of NZ_FNQT01000001.1, read as the reverse complement.
GCCGTCGGCGGTGAGCGTCGCGGCGGCGCCGCCGGCGACGACGGTGGCCTCGTCCGGCCCCGTCCAGAACGTCCGCGGGGCGGGCATGGCGTCGAGAGCGGCACGGAGCGAGGGCACCGTCGCTCGGACCGACCGACTGACGAGACGGGTCCCAGTCTCGTCGCTTCGCGGGACACCCATTATAAGCACACCTCGGGACGCCGCACTCTTTTACCTAACTATCGCTGTATCGCTCCTCGGCCCACGGGTCCGCCGTGACGGAGTAGCCGCGGCGCTCCCAGAACCCGCGCTCGGGTTCGGTGAGGAACTCGATGCCGTTCACCCACTTCGCGCCCTTGTAGGCGTAGCGGTGGGGCGTGACGACGCGCACGGGGCCGCCGTGTGACCGCGGCAGGGGGTCGCCGTCGAACTCGAACGCGAGGAGCGTCTCGGGGCGCAAGCTGGCGTCGAGTGGCAGGTCCGTCGTGTAGTCGTCCGCCGCGGAGAACATGACGTGCACGGCGTCGTCATCGACGCCGACGTGGTCCGCGAGCGTTGTGAGGGGGACGCCCGTGAAGTCACAGTCGAACTTGCTCCATCCGGTCACGCAGTGGAAGTCCTGTCGCTGCGTCTCGACGCCGAGCGCCGTGAACTCGTCCCAGTCGAGCGTGACGGGGTCGTCGACGGCGCCCGTCACCGAGAGCGACCACTCCTCGCGCGCGACGCGGGGTTCGTTCCCCTTCGAGAGGACCGGAAAGGAGTCGGTCTGGTGTTGACCGGGCGGAAGCCGTTCGTCGCCGAACTCCCGGTAGAGGTCCGTGACGTCTTTGACCATGACTGGGTTCGGCGCTCGATACACCTATACTCTCGGTCCACCACGAATACACGATTTCGAAACTCCAGTTCACGCTTTCCAGAGATATACTCGTGTGACAGAATAGTCAGTTATGGAAGTCTGAATCGCGCCCACAGAATTTAAATACGGCCCCTTCAAACCGTCGAACGTTCAAATGCCGAACGTGGAAATAACCGTTCCGGAACACCTCGAGATGCAGATAGCCCAGTTGATAGAACAGGGTGAGTTCGTCAACCGGGAGGAAGCCATTCAGGAGTTGCTCTCGACCGGACTGCGGGCCTACAAGACCAGTGGGCCGATAGAGGAGGAGGAACCGGGCTTCGAAGAAGAGGGGATGATGGGTCACGAAGACGAGTACGTCTTCTAATCGGATTTCTCGCAGATGGCTGCGGTTCTCGCTAGACTATGCTGGCGAGAATCGGCGCTGACGACCCGTGACGACCGCTCGGTGTCGACGCCGAGGTATGCCAGACAGCCGCAATAATCCTTAACCGAGCCACTCCCGTAGATGTCAGTATGCACAAGGAAGAACTCCTCGAACTCCACGAGCAGATGGTGGCGATCATGAACTACTTCCGGAGCCAAGAGTCAGTCGACGACAGCATCTTCGACCCCTACGAGTCGCTGAGCGTCGACCCCTCGCACGTCCACAAATCGAAGAGCGAGCACAAACACGCCGTGTTCGTCCTCGGCAACGCCCTCGCGACGGCGATGAGCGAAGACGAGTTCTCCGACGCCGGCCGCGTCGGCAAGCGGATGGCCGAACTCGCCGAAGACGCCGAGAGCAAGCTGTAATTCTGCAGTCGTCGTCTGCCCGCCGGATTCATTAGCGGCGCCCGGTGAACGAGAGGTATGTTCGCGCTCCCGGACGCGGCGACGCTCTTTCGACTCGCGGTTCTATGTGCGCTCGTCGGCGCCGCAGTCGCCATCTTCGCTCTCGACCGGCCCCGCGGACGCTGGGGCGCACGCCTCCGCGCTCGCTTCCTCCTCGGCGTTCCGTGGGGGACGCTCGTCACCGTCGCGGGCGTCCTCGCGGTGTACCTGTTCGTGCAGGGTGGGTGGAACCACTGGTACGCGCCAGTCACCATCCCCTTCCGCGCGTGGTCGTACTTCTACCCGCTGGGGATGGTGACCGCTGCGTTCTCTCATTCGAGTGCGAGTCACCTGCTCGGCAACCTCGTCGGGACGCTCACCCTCGCGCCCCTCGCGGAGTACGCGTGGGGACATTACCCCCGAGAGCGCGGCACCCAGACGTTCACCTCGCCGCTGACCAACCCGTACGTGCGAGCGCTGGTCGTGTTTCCCGCCGTCGTCGTCGGCGTCGGCCTGTTCACCGCCCTTTTCGCCGTCGGCCCCGTCATCGGCTTCTCGGGCGTGGTCTTCGCGTTCGCGGGATTCGCGCTGGTGCGCTATCCGCTGTCGACTGTCGTCGCCGTCGTCGTCGGGAACGGCCTGCGGACGCTCTACACCGCGCTCCGGCAACCGACTCTCTCTGCGAGCGCCGGGTCGTCGTACTCCTCGCCGTGGTGGGCCGACATCGCGATTCAGGGTCACGCTATCGGCCTCCTCGTGGGCGTCCTCCTCGGCGTCTGGCTGCTCTGCGCCCGCGACACCGACCGTCCGTCGGCGCTTCGCGTCGTCGTCGGCGTCACGCTGTTCGCCGTCATGCAGTCGCTCTGGGCGGTGTACTGGTTCCGCGGCAGCGAGACGTACGTCCTCTACCGGGCGCTCGGCCTCACCCTCGTCGTCCTCCTCGCGACGCTCGTGGCGGCGACGGTGGCCTCCTCGGCCCGCCCACTCGTCGCTGCACTCGACCGCGACGACGCTGGCTCGATTCCCCGCTGGCAGGTCGGAGCGACCGTGATCCTCCTCTGTACGGCCGCACTCGCGGGGCCCGCTGTCCCGGTCAACCTGACGACGGCAACGACCGATGACCTGCCGAGTCAGACCACCCCCATCGAGACGCGGGGCTACGAGGTGACCTACGCCGAGAACGTGCCGAACGGGATGGTCTCGACCATCGACGTCGAGGCGTTCGGCGAGACGACGCAGGTCAACACCTCGGGCGTCATCGTCAGAGACCGTGAGCGCGGCATCTGGATGACCGCCGTCTCGAAGGGGCGACTCGACTACGCGGGGACGACACGCGTTCGAGTCGGTGGCGTCGGCTGGCGGGAGACGATTCGCGTCGAGCGCACAGGGTGGACCGCCGTCGGCGGCGGCACCGCCTATCGCGTCCGCCTCGTCCACGGCGAGCAGAACGTGACGGCGTACACCTCGCCGCCGGCACAGGCTGACCCCGTCATCTCCGGGCGAAACGTCGCCGTCGAGGCCGGGGCCGACCGGTTCCGTCTCAACGTCTCGGTCAAAAATCGCTCCGTGACGGCGCCGATGCCCGCCGCGAACGAGACGATAACGGTCGGTGGGCTGAATTTCGTCAACGTCCGCGGCCGAATCTACGCCGTCGACGGCGGGACGCGCGTTCGCGTCGCTCGCGCCGAGACGTACAACTGACACCGAGCGAAAAGTCAGTCGCTACGATTCCACTCGATGCGGTAGACTTCCGTGTCGATTTCCGTCCGGTCGGCCGCGTGGTGGTCGAACTGGTGTTCGAGGTCGAACTCCGCTGCGAAGGCGTGTGTCACCTCGCCCCCGTTGTCGGCGGCGAAGGCCTCTACGAACTCCTGACTCCCGTCGTTGTGGACAGAGTACGATACGTCGGCGATGTCGGACGCCGTCGTCAGGAAGTCGCGGTCGGCGTGTTCGTTGCCGTCCTGCGCTCCGAACGGGGGGTTCATCACGACTGTCGTGGGGTCGTCGATGTCGAGGGGGACGCGCGTGGCGTCGGCCTGCACCCAGTGAATCTCCGTCCGGGTGCCGACGCGCCGTCGGTTCGTCCGCGCGATTTGGAGGGCGTCACGGTCGATTTCGACGCCGACGGCTCGCTTGGGGCCGCGGAGCGCGGCGCCGAGCGTGAACATCCCCGTCCCAGCACCGAGGTCGACGACGGTTCGTCCCTCGATGTCGTCGTTCAGGTCGGCGATGTGGACGACGTGTGCCGCCAACTCTGGCGGGGTCGGATACTGTTCCAGTTCGGCCTGTGGGTTCTCGAAGCCGGCGACGACGGCCAACTGCCCAGCGAGCCCCGATTTTGTCGTCATCGTCGACGCACCGCCCCACCGACCCACGGTCGTCCGAGCGTCTCCTCGTCGGCGCGGAACGCTGTGGGGTACATCTCGTATCGGGATAGTCTCGGGTTATACTAAAGTCTTTGCGAATGCGCAATAGTAATAGAGCAAGTTACGACGCGCAACTCCAGACGCCGCGTCCGTTCTCCCGTGCCTCACGTTCGAGGGCAGCGTACTCGTCGCGTTGCTGGAACTCGGAGTCGTAGAGTCGGGCGTGGCCGCGTTCGAGGAGGGCCGCGTTGAACGTCTCGTTCCCGACGACGACGTACGCGAGGAGGCGGCCGTACCCGCCGCGACGGTCGGCGAGTGGGTCGAAGCGGAGCGTCACCTGCCTGTCCGCGAGGCGGTCGACGGCGAACGAACTCGCCGCCTCGCCCTGACTGCGCAGACAGGACCGCCCCGCCTCGGTGTCGGGGACGCCCTCGAACTCGTCGGGGTCGTTCTCGACGTGGACTTCCGGCGTGTCGACGCCGAGCAAGCGCACCGTGTCCTCGGACCCGTTCGCGAAGCGCACGTCGACGGTGTCGCCGTCGACGACGTCCGTAACGCGGACGGCCGTCTCGTCTGCGTTCGTGTCGCCGCCGACGCCCGTGCCGTCGCTCTCGACGCTCGCACCGAGACAGCCGGCAGTCACGGCGAGCGCACAGAGACAGACGAGGAGGAGTCGGTCCCGCGTGGGCTGAGTCACGGGCGATGCGAGGGGCGGCGCGGTGAAAAGTCTGCCCGCCTACATCTCGGCGAGCGTCTCGATGCCGAGCAGTCCGAGGCCGTTCTCGAACACCTGCGCGGTGGTCGCGGTGAGGGCGAGACGCTCCTCGGCGGCCGACTCCGCGTCGAGCACGCGGTTCTTGTGATAGAAGGAGTTGAACACGTGCGCGAGTTCGAGGAGGTAGTGAGCGAGCGGTGCGGCGTCGTAGCGCTCCTCACACCGGTCGAGGACGAGCGGATAGCGCCCGAGATGGTAGATGAGGTCGTAGTCGGTGTCGTTGAACAGCGATGGGTCGATGTCGACCACGTCGGGCACCGCCTCCGCGGAGTCGAGGATGCTGTACGCCCGCGTCGTGGCGTACTGGACGTACGGCCCGGTGTCGCCCTCGAGCGACACCGCCTCGTCGATGTCGAAGGTGATGTCCTTCCCGCGGTTCGCGGCGACCATGCCGTACTTGACCGTCGCGAGCGCGATTTTGCGAGCGAGCGGCTCTATATCGTCGTCCTCGACGTTCCGTCCCTTCTCGCGGACGATGTCGCGCGCTCGCTCGTCGGCGGCGTCGAGCACTTCGCGGACGGTGACGATTTGCCCGCCGCGGGTCGACATGCTCCCCTCGGGGAGACTGATCATGCCGTAGTCGATGTGTTCGAGGCGCACGTCGGTGTAACCCATCTTCCGCGCGGCGACGAACAGCTGCTGGAAGTAGCGGTTCTGCTCGCTGGCGACGACGTACACCGACTGGTCGGCGTCGAACTCGCTGACGCGGTAGTCGATGGTCGCGAGGTCACGCGTGCCGTAGACCGTCGAGCCGTCCGACTTGACGATGTAGAAGGCGTCGAAGTCGGCGTCCTCGACGCTCCCCGCCTCGTCAACCATCTCACGCGCGCGGTCCAGCGAGGCGTCGACAGACGCCGCCTCGGGGTCGCCCGCGTCCTCGTAGTCGTCGTCGTAGATGGGGATGAACACCGACTCGTCCGGGCCGCGCATGGCCACGTCCTCGTCGAGTGCCTTCTCGACCACGCCGTCGGTCCAGCCCTCGCGAGCGTAGAAACTCTCGCCCAACCAGCGGTCGAAGTCGACGCCGAGTTCGTCGTAGACGCCCTCGAAGCGCTCGATGCTCGCCTCGCGGAACTGCTCCCAGCGGTCAACGGCCGCGTCTTCACCGCGTTCGAGACGCGCGAACCACTCCTTGCCCGCTGCGGTGTGGTGGGCGCGTTCGTCCGCCACCGCCGCTTCGAACTCCTCGGTGAGTGCGCCGAACTCCTCGACGTCCTCCAACATTCCGTCGCGCTGTTCGAACTGCTGGTAGAGGTCGAGTAGGTGGGCGATGGGGTCCTCCTCGAACTCCGCCTCGTCCCCGAACTCGACGTACTCGTGGAGCAGGTTGCCGAACTGCGTCCCCCAGTCGCCGAGGTGGTTGTCTCGGGTCACGTCGTGGCCGCGCTCCTCCAGGATGTTCATGAGCGCGTCGCTGAGGATGGTGTTCCGCAGGTGGCCGACGTGGAGCGGTTTGGCGATGTTCGGCGAGGAGACGTCGGCGACGATGGTGTCCGGGTCCGCACGCTCGCGAGAGCCGTAGGCGTCGCCCTCGCCGTCGATGGTTTCGAGCGTGAGTCGCGCCATCGCCTCGGGGTCGAGGTGGTAGTTGATGTGGCCGTTGGCGACGCTGACCTCGCTGACCCCCTCGGGCAGACCGTGGGCGCGGTGGGCGTCCGCGATGTCGCCGGCGACGGCCATCGGGTTCTCCCCCGCGTCCGCCCCGATGGCGAAGGAGACGGCGGTGGAGAACTCGCCTTTCTCCTCGTCGTCGAACGCTTCGAGTTCGACGTCCGAGTCCTCGATAGCGCGGTCGTATCCCGCGTCGTCGACGGCGACGCGGAGTCCCTCGACGAGGCGGCGTCTCGTGGCTGAGAGCATTCTTGCCCGATTCTCGCCCCTACGCCCGCATAAACCTCACTAAGCCGGGGCGCGGTTCGAATGCCGCCCTCGGTTCTGCCGATACGAGTGACTCGCGACGCTCGTCGTATCGGGAGAACGTCCCGACGGCGTCCCACGCGAGCGTCAGCGAGCGTGGGGCAGTCGGGGCGTGCGATGCGGGAACGTCCCGACGGCGATTTGAACGCCGGTCCCTGGCTCCGGAAGCCAAGAGGATAGTCCGCTACCCTATCGGGACTCATTCTGGGGTTGGCCTGAGCGACCTATATACCTATTGGTCGGGACAGAATCGTACCGCTGTGTGGCGAATTGTCAGTTAGTGACGGGCGATTCTCGGGACTCTTCAGGACGGCTCGATATCCGCGAGAGAGCTAACGAACGAAGCGGATGTGGCGGGATTCGAACCGAACCGAGACTCGCTGACGCTCGTCTCGCAGGGTTCGAACGCCGGTAACCGTTTTCGACCTCGCTTCGCTCGGTCAGAAAACGGACGTGGCGGGATTCGAACCCGCGATCTAGAGGTTAGGAACCTCTCGCCCTATCCGCTAGGCCACACGTCCCAGCGGAGGTAGACGGGAGGCCGACAAAAATGTCTGTATCTGTCGACGCTGGCCGTCGTGGCTCACTCCGCTGGGTCGGCGTCGCCGTAGAGGCCGTCGTCGACGAGGCGAACAAACCGGTCCACGAGGCGGTCGGCGAGCGACGGCGTGACGGCGTCGAGACACCGAACGGTTTCGTCGGGCCGGGCGAGCGACACCTCGACGCGTCCGTTGGTGCCGTAGGACTGCTCGACGATGCCTGCCTCCGCCAGCGAATCGAGGTTCCACGAGACGGTGCTGCGGGCGAGGTCGAGGCGGTCGGCGATGACCGTCGCCGGGAGCCGTTCCGATTCGAGGAGCAGCGTGACGATGTCGCGAGCCGTCTCGCGGCGGTAGAGCGCGAGTAGCCGTCGCTCCCACGCGTCGTACTCGGGTGCGAAGTAGTGAGTCCGGCCCCGGATTCGCTCGGCGACCACGTCGTCGTTCCGGCCGAGGCGGCGGAGGTGGTACTGTGCCTGCCCGGTCGCGATGTCGAGGTTCCGAGCGAGTGCGTTGAAGTGAACACCGGGGTTCGCCCGGACGTGGTCGCGAACCCGTCGGCGGACGTCAGTCATATCGCTGGCTACGCGCTCGGGAGTCAATTCGGTGTCGAAGCGCCGTCGGGAGGGCCAAGGGTCGAAGAGTTAGTCGTCGGTGACGAACGCGACGGTGCAGTCCGTGTTCAGCATGACGAGTTGCGAGACGCTACCCATCAGCGCCATGCCGATTGGCGTCTGCTTTCGCGGGCCGAGCACGATGTAGTTCGCGTCGCGTTCGTCCGCTTCGTGGAGGATTCGGGGCGCGGGGTCACCGAGCGCACCGACCGCCGTCACGTTCTCGGGGTCGTCGAGCGCCAGTCGGATGGCCTCGGCAGCGACTTCCTCGGCCGCGGCCACGCTCTCGGTTTCGGGCATGACGTGCAGCACCACCAACTCCTCACCGAACGCCTGCGCGAGTTCGTAGCCACGGCGGACCACACCGGTGCTGCCCTCGTCGTCGACTGCAGCCACGATAGTCATACACCTCCGTCGTGTTGGAGTTCGGATAAACGTTGGTGAGGCGGCGATGGAGTGACCCGAACGTATAGGTGCGCGCCGGGTCACGGTGCGCGCAATGGGTGACGTCGTCAGTCTCGGGAGTGTCAACGTCGACCGCGTGTGCCACGTGAGCGCGGACGAACTCGCGACGTTCGAGGCGCGGTACGACTGGTTCCCCGAACGCGGCGAGACGGTGCGCGTCGCCGACCTGCCCGACGAGTTCGACCCCGAAGTGGACGAACGCCGACACGGCGGGAAAGGCGCGAATCAGGCCGTTGCGGCGGCCCGCGCCGGCGCGACGACGACCATGCTCGGCAAAGTCGGACGCGACCACGGGCGATACGACGTGGTGTCGGCGCTCGCGAGGGCTGGCGTCGACACCGACGCTCTCGGGACGGCCGACGCCCCGACGGGCCCGGCCTACGTCTTCGTCGAGGAGAGTGGCGACAACCGCATCGTCGTCCACCCCGGTGCCAACGCGGCCGTCGACGAGGCGTACGTCCGTGCCCACGCCGACGCGGTGGCCGAGGCGGACTGTCTCCTCCTGCAAAACGAGATTCCGGTGGCACCGGTCGCAACCTTGCTCGACAGCCTGGACGACGACCCCGACCGGCCGACGGTGATTCTCGACCCGGCACCACCCGACGGCGTCGACCCCTTGCTCACGCGCGAGGCCGTCGATCACTGCACACCGAACGAACACGAGTACGCGGCCATCGAATCGTCGCTCGCGGACTACGAGGGCATCGTCGTCAGAAAACAGGGTGGTGACACGCTGTACGTCGACACGGCGGACGACGGATTCGCGGTCGAACCGCCGGCGGTCGACCCCGTCGACACGACCGGGGCCGGCGACGTGTTGAACGGCTTTCTGGCGGCGCGACTGGCAGCGGGGGCCTCGCTCCGTGACGCCGTCGAGACGGCGGTCACCGCGGGGTCGATGGCCACGCGCGAGGCCGGCGCCCGGTCGGGCGTCCCGACGCTCGACGCGGTGCGAGCGTTTCGCGGCTGATCAGTTCACGTCGATTGGTGTCCCGTCCGAATCCGGCTCCGACTTCGGCAGCCGAACGGTCAGGACGCCGTTGTTGTAACTGGCCGTGACGCCCTCGGTGTCGACCGGACTCGGGAGCGGAACCGAGCGCTCGACGGACGTCCGCCGACGCTCGCGGTGGACGTACTCTCCCTCGGACTCCTCGCTCGACTCGTCGTGTTCGGCGGTGATGTGGAGGGTTCGGTCTTTCACTCGAACGTCGATGTCGTCCGTCTCGAACCCGGGGAGGTCGCCGGTCAGGACGAACGCATCGCTCTGGTCTTCGAGGTCGACGTTCATCGACGCGGCGCCCGGCAGCGTGGATTCGAGCGCCTCGGACTCCCACATCCGGGTAGCTCGCTCCATGTTTCGCTGCATCTGGTCGAACAACTCGTCCAGTTCGTCGAACGGATTTCGGTCCGCCATACGTGTTCTGCTACGTGGAGAGACGGTAAAAACGTATCACCGACCACCTATGGACGGATACGACGACAGCCGTACATTCTCTCTGAGTAACAGTTATTGTCGGTGGCCGCGTCGTCTGTCGTATGCTCCTTCGCCTCGCAGCGCTCGCGTTGGGTGTCGTGGAACTGCTCCGTCCGCGCCGTGTCGTCGACTTCTGGATGGCCCTCGCGACGAGCGACGACGACGTGTCGCTCCGGCCGTGGGTGTACACCGCGGCCCGAGTGGAGGGACTCTGTCTCGTCGTCTGGGCCCTGCGCCGACTCCGGGATTGATGGCGATTAGTGCGTGAGCGCCCCGCCGTCGGACGAGTCGTGTGATGAGACCGTGAGTTCGAAGCCCGCGTCGGCGTCGACGACCACTTCGTCGACGGCGCGGACGTACTCGCTCGCGTGCTTGCCGTCGGTGGAGAGGCGCGTTCGCTCGTTCAGCAAGCCCGCGTCCGTGAGCCGTTCGAGTTTTCGGTAGGCCGTCGAGAGCGGCAGGTCACAGGTCTCGGCGAGTTCGCTCGCAGACAGGGGCGTTTCGCCCGTCGCGTCGAGCACCGCGCGGCAGTCGTCGTCCTGCAGAGCCTGCAGAATCGATCGCACGTCGTCGGTGTCGTCGATGGTCCGTTCGTCGGCATCTCGGTCGTATCGGGGAGCGGCGATGGCCATTGGTACTCATATATTGAGAGGGGCGTATCCACAACCAGTCTTCACCCACGATATCGTGGGTACTTTATAAGGGGCCGTGGTGAGCGCCACGCGTCTGTCGGAGCGTTTACCAACGTGTCGCGCGAAGCAGTCATCGATGGCAGGCATCAGAGCGGAACTGTGTGTCGACGCCGACGGGTCCTGTCCCGTCGCCAGCGCTGCCGCCGACGCCGACGCGTCGACACTCTCGGTTTCGCGGAGCGTCGCGCCGGAGGACGACGAGACAGTCACCGAGGAGTTCATGCTCGACGATGCTACGGCCGAAGCCGCAGACATCGACGACCAACTGTCGCCCGTGTTTTCCTACGGGTCACAGACCGTCTATCGGTTCACTCGCTCTCGCGGGTCGGGGTGTCCGTGCGAGTGCGTCGAGCAGTTCGACTGTCCGGTCGTCGACGTCCACACCAGAGACGGGATGCTCTATCTCGTCTTTCACGCCGCGGATATGTCCGAGCTACAGGGCGTCATCACGACGCTTCGAGAGCAGTATCCGGAGGTCGACATCCGCCGACTGCTCCGGTCGGAAGGGAACCCCTCGGACCACGACCTCGTGTTCGTTGACCGTGGGCGACTCACCGAACGGCAGCGAGAAGTCCTCGAAACCGCCCATCGGATGGGATACTTCGAGCGACCGAAGGGAGCGAACGCGGGCGACGTGGCCGCCGAACTCGACATCACTCGCTCGACGTTCACGGAGCATCTGGCCGCTGCACAGACGAAGCTCCTCGACGCGATTCTGGACGCGTAATCACTCGATATCGATGCGTCGCCCGCTCAGTTCGTCGGGCGCGAGCTCGTACAGCTGAATGTCGAGATCAGATTTGGACTCGTTCCACATCTCGAAGAGGGGTCGCCGCGCGGCCCCGAATCGCTCGATGTGGTCGGGCGTCAGGTCCGCTTGCGAGAGCGCTTCGAGACGCCCGGTCGCGATGACGCTCCGATAGGTCGTCTCGCCCTCTTCGTACACGACGAACCTGACCTTCGGCGAGTCGGTCAGGAAGCGTCGTTTCTCGCCACCGCTCGTCGAAACGAGTCGCATACAGAACTGACGGCTGTCGGCGTCGTACCCGTACGAAATCGGGACGGCGTATGGCTCGTCCGCTCGGGCGAGCGCGAGGACGCCGGTCTCGTGACGTTCGAGGAGCGCGTCAGTTTCGGCGCCCGTCATCGCAGTTTGTTGCTCCACGGTCATGCGTGTCGTCTGCCGGGAAATGGCGGGGGGGCCGTTTATAACTTGTTTACTGCGGAGCCGTAGCTGGCAGTTACTCCGGTTCCGCCGGCGAGAACGCCGCCGCCGAAACCGTCGATCCGCAGACGACACAGCCGTGATCGAGCAATGCGTCTCGCATTGACTCGTTCACCGCCATGGCCTCCCCACAGTCCGGGCAACGGAACGTGAGGTCGCCGCCACCAGTCATCGATAATAGGTTGGGAGGCTACCGATATATGAACCCCTCTCTTTCCAGCGAGTTGGGAACTACTCGCAGTGCTGGTTGTAAGTCAGGATCGGCACGTTACCGCCCCGTCCGGCGACACGCCGGTACACAGTTCCAACCATCACTATCAGCCGAGCGAGATGTCGAGATAGAGCATCACGATGACGCCGACGATGGTCCCCAGCGTCGCAATCCGTTCGTTGCCCCGGGTGTGCGTCTCGGGCAGGATTTCGTCGCTGATGACGAACAGCATCGCCCCCGCGGCAAAGCCCATGGCGTACGGGAGCAGCGTCGACATCGCGCCGACAGCGTACGCGCCCAGCACCGCGAGCGGAATCTCGACCAGCCCCGACCGGATTCCTGTGAACATGGCGTACGTCCGTCGGTCGAGACCGGCATTGATGGCGGCCACCGACACCGCCAGCCCTTCTGGGATGTTCTGGAGACCGATAGCGAGCATCAGCGGGATGGCCGTGCCGAGGTCACCGCTCCCGAAGCCGACGCCGACCGCCAGCCCTTCGGGCATGTTGTGGAGCGTAATCGCGAGGACGAACAGCATGACGCCCGCGAGTCGCTCGTCGGCGATAGGGAGCGACGTATTGGGGTTGGCGGCGTCGGCGCGTTTGCGCCCCGTCACGAGGTAGTGGGCGTGTGGAATCAGCACGTCCGAGCGGTCGAGAAAGAGGGCGCCGAGCGCCACGCCCAGCAGCACGGGGAGCGGGTTGCCGCCGGAGTACGTCTCCACGCCCGGGATGATGAGACTCGTGAAACTCGCCGCGAGCATGACGCCGGCGGCGAAGCCGAGAGCGCCGTCGAGTGCGCGTTCGGAGGGGTCGCGCCAGACGAACACGAGCGATGCGCCGAAGAGGTTGAGCGTCGCGATGACGAGCCCACCGATGAGACCGTTGACGACGGGGTCCGTTCCGAACAGTCCTGCGAGCGTGTCGGCTATCACGGGCTAACGCCCCAGAGAGACATCGTTACCCACCGGTTCGAGACGGATGGTATTGACTGTGGGGGGTCAGTCGTCGCCGAGGCGGCGCACGCTCTCGTCGATGGTCCGAATCTGTGTCGTCTGTGACTCGCTGATCTCCGCGAGGGCTTCGACCTCGCCCGAGATGCGTTCGGTCTGCTCGACCAGTTGGTCGATCATGCTCGCGACTTCCTCGGTCGACGCGGCTTGGTCGTCCGTCGCCGCCGACACCTCGCGGATGCCCTGCGTGGCGTCCTGGACGGCATCGGCAATCTCTTCGAGCGTCTCCATCGCGGATTCGATTTCCGTCATCCCGCGGTCGATTCGCTCGGTCGTCGTTTCGAGGCTGTCGACGGTGGACGACATCTCGTCTTGAATCTCGTCGACCATCTCCTCGATGTCGCCCGCATGACGCTGTGAGTCCTCCGCGAGGCTCTTCACCTCGTCGGCGACGACGGCGAACCCCTCGCCCGCCTCGCCCGCCCGCGCGGCCTCGATGGACGCGTTCAGCGCGAGGAGGTTCGTCTGGTCCGCGATGTCGTTGATTACCTCGACCACCTCGTCGATTTCGTCGATGCGCTCGGCGAGGCCATCCACGTCGTCGGCGACGGCCTGCGAGGAGTCGCTGACGCGCTCCATCGTCTCGATAGAGTCGGTCGCCGCTTCCCGGCCGTCGGACGCCAAGTCGGCGGCGCGTTGGCTGGTGGTGGCTACCTCGTCGGCGGTCGACGCGATTTCCTCGACGGTTGCGCTCATGTTCGACACCTCGTCCGCGACTTCCGTCATCGCGTCGACCTGCTCGTCGGTCTCGGCGTCGATGGACGCGGTGCGCTCGGAGACTTCCTCGGCGGCGTCACGCAGGCCGCTAATCGGGTCCGCTAGGTCCGACTCCACCTCCCGCATGAGTCGCTCGCGCTCTTCGACGCTCTCCTCGAGTCGCTGGTTGTACGAGTGAATGTACGTGTCCGCGACCACCTGCATGTCGAGGTTGATGATGCGCAGGACGGCGAGGAGGTCCGCCTGCCCCGCGTCGAGTTCCTCGTCGACGATGTGTTCCGCGGTATCGGCGTCCATCTCCTCGGCCAGTCGGTCGACGAGTCGGTCCCCGAGGCGGTCCATCAGGAGTGGGACGAGCAGGTCGTAGTAGACGCCGTACTGGCCGATGTACTGTTTCATCGGCATATCGAGCAGGTCGTGCAGTTTGCCCACTCGCGCCCGATTGGCGAAGTAATCGCGACCGTAGTCGCCGTTCGCCAACGAGACGAGATACGCAGACTGGGTCCGCTTCAACTGCTCGATGGTCTTGTCCGACCGGTCGATGACGGCCATCGTCTCGTCGCGACCGGTGAGGTTGTCGTAGAAGTCGTCCGCAATCTGGTCGGCGTGGTCGCGAAAGACGTCGTCCAGCGATTCGAGGCGTCGGGCGTCCGTCTCGTCGAAGCCGATGAACTCCTTTCGCCACTCGATTTCCGCCGCGTCGAGTCCACACTCGCGCATGAGGTCGTCTACAGATATCTGTGCGTTGAGATTTCCCTTGCCGAACGCAGACGCAGATTCAGACTTCTGCATGCACGCCGTCGGCCGGTCTGCGGGGATAAATCTGGCCGACGATATCAGAGATTGATAACTGGAGCGTCGCTCACGACGAGTCGCCGCGGACCGTCAGCACCGGGACCGGCGCCGTCCGAACCAGAGACTCCGCGACGCTCCCGAGGACGTAGCGGTCGAATCCCGTCCGGCCGTGCGTCCCCACGACCACGAGGTCGATACCGTTCTCCGTGACGTACGAGCGGATGGCTCGCGATATCGACCCCCCGAACTCAACGCTCGTCGCCGCGGGGTCGACGCCGGCATCCGTCGCCGTCGCTGCAGCTTCGTCGACGATGTCGCGGGCGGCGGATTCGAGCGCCTCCGTCTGGATGTCCGCCCGAACGTCGACGCCGAGGTTCATCACGTCGACCACGGAGACGAGGTGGAGGTCGGCCGCGGCGACGCGGGCCACGTCCACCCCCATATCGAGGGCCGCGGCCGCCGGGTCGCTCCCGTCCGTCGAGACGAGCACTCGCTCGTAGGGGTAGCGGACCGTCACGTCGTCGTCGGGGCGGACGGTCAGGACGGGGACCGGCGACCGGCGGACGACGCGTTCGGTCGTACTCCCGAGGAGGAACCGCTTCAGTCCTCGTCGGCCGTGGGTCGGCATGACCACGAGGTCGACGCCCGCCGTGTCCGCGTAGTCGACGATGGTGGTGTACGGTTCTCCCTGAAGCACGTCGGTGACGGTCGGCACGCCGCGGTCGCTGGCGCGAGTCGCCGCTTCCTGGACCGCTTTCGCTCCCGCCCTCTCGAGTGCGTCCACCACCTGTCCCCGGACCTGCGTGACGCTGTCGCGCGTCGTGTCCGCGACGTTGACGACGTGAACCGTCGCGTCGTGAGCGGCGGCCACGTCAAGGGCGTGCTCGAACACATCGCTCGCGCCGTCGCTCCCGTCGGTCGGAAACAGAATCTTGTCTATCATGCGACATCCCTCGGCGCGAACGGACAAAAAACGGGGGGGCGACACCCACGATAGTGACAACAGTTAACACAGTCCGCCACCGAATTGGAGCTATGCCAACCGTCCCGGACCCAGCCCCGTGTGACCAAGACGAACAGCTCTACGAGTGCCCGGAGTGTGGGCGACGGCTCTGTGAGTCGACGTCGCCGACGGTCTGTCCGGACTGTGATGGCCGGTTACAGAACCTGAGTCGGCCGGGGCCGGAGTAGGGGCGTTCGCTTCGCGACGGCCACACGCACCGACTTCGAGACACGGGTCGCGTCACCGACCGATAGTCCCCTGCCGCGTGACCGGTGCGTCTGGGTCGATAACGAAGGCGACGAGCGTTGCGTCCGCAGAGGCCGTCAGCGTCGCCGTCCCGTCGGTCACCAGTGCGCTCTCGGTGTGGCCGAGCGATTCGTCGCCGAGTTCGACGGCACCCTCAAAGACGTAGCAGTACGTGTCCCAGCCCGGACGCGAGGGGAGGTCGGTCGTCTCGCCGGCGGCGAGGCGGCAGTCGTAGCAGTCGACGGCGTTCCGGACGAACAGCGGTGCGTCGCCGTCTTCGGGGCCGAACAGGTGGCGCCACTCGCCGGCCACGGGGTCGGGAATCGGCTCGTGTTGGATGCCGGGGTCGAGGCCGAGACGCCGCGGCCGGACGAATATCTGGAGCATCCGGAGCGGTGGGTCGTCGGCGAGAGTCGCCTCGGCATGCCAGAAGCCGCGACCGGCGTTCATCACCAGGAGATGCTCGGAATCCGTGACGAGGTCGTTGCCCCGTCGGTCGTCGTGGCGCATCACGCCGCCGGGCACCCACGAGATTATCTCCTCGTCGCGGTGCTGGTGCATCGGGATGTGTGTTCCGGGGTCCATGAACGACTCGACGACGGTCGCCAAGGGACCGTAGCCGTGGTCGTCGTGGGCGGGGACCATTCGCCCGGGGAAGTTGAAGTGCGTCCGGAAGCCGCCCTGGTCCTGCGAGACGTCCGTCCGAGGGGCGGTGTGAATCCGTGATTGGGGTCGCGCCGAAGGGCCGTCGGTCATCGCGAGTACTAGCGTCCCCGGCGCTATATGGATTCCGTGCGCGTGCCGCCGCACTCTTGAAGCGCGGTGCCGACGAGAGCGACACGATGCGTCAGGACATCGACCGGCCCTGCGACGGGGCGGGCGCGTGACGCCGCTACTGGCCGCCGGACTGGTCGGGATAGCGCTGGTGGCCGGCGTCGGCATCACCACCGTCGGCCCCGGCGGCGTGTTCGTCACGGCCGCGCTCTACGAACTGACCCCCCTCTCGTCGGCGGCCGTCGCCGGCACCGCGAGTGCGACGTTCGTCGCGACGGGGCTCGTCGGGAGTAGCGCCTACGTCCGGTCCGGGGAGTTGACCGCGGGACGGACCCGCGAGGCCGCGGCCGTCCTGAGCGGCGCCGGAATCGCGGGCGCGCTAGCGGGTACGCGACTCAACTTGCTCGTCGGCGACCGCGTCTTCGGCGTCCTGCTGGCGGCGTTTCTCGCCGGCGTCGGCGTACTCATCGCTTATCGCGAACTGGTCGGCCTCGACCCGAACGGGCCGCTGTCTGCGTCGGAGCGTCGCCGCGGTATCTTGGCCGGCGTCGGCGGCGGCGTCGGCGTGTTGAGCGGGTTGCTCGGCGTCGGCGGGCCGGTGGTCGCCGTCCCGGTGCTCGTCGTCTTGGGGATGCCGATGCTCCGAGCGGTCGCCGTCGCACAGGTCCAGTCGATATTCCTCGCGCTGTTCGCCACGGTCGGCTACGCCACCGTCGGCGCCGTGGACGTTCCGACCGCGATTCTGGTCGGCGTCCCGCAGCTCGTCGGCGTGGTCGTCGGCTGGCGCGTCGCTCACCGCGTGTCAGCCCACCGACTGCGGGTCGCACTGGCCGGCGTTCTCCTCGTCGTCGCCGCTATTCTCGTCGTCTGAGCGTCTCTCCGATGTCTCGCCCGCGTAGTAGGCCCCGCTCTTTTCCTTCCGTCGACCGTAGCGTCGCCATGCGAGTCGTCTTCCACCACTCGACCGACGACGCCAAGCTCCACGCTCGGACCGTGTCGAACATCGCGAACCTCCTCGACGACGAGACGGTTACCGTCGACGACGTCGCTCTCGTCACGAACAGCGGCGGCCTCGTACTCGTCACAGAGGAATCGCCGGAACGGGAGCGGGTGGAACAGCTCCTCGACCGCGGCGTCGCCATCAAACAGTGCCGGAACACGATTCGGGGCGCCGGCATCACCGAGGCTGACCTCGTCGACGGCGTCGAAGTCGTGCCGTCGGGCGTCGGTGAACTCGCGCGTCTGCAGGACGCCGGCTACGGGTACATCAAGCCCTGAATCGCTCGCGTCCGCCGTCAGGTTTCACTGCGCCTGCGTCACGGAGCCTTCCTCGTTCGGCTGGACGACGACGAACCCCTCCGAGCCGGTGAACGCCATCTGGATGCCTTCGCCGGAGGTCTGCCCGATTTCCAACGTCTTGTTCGTCTCGAACGACGGCGAGAGGTCGGCGCTCCACGCGACCGTCGCGTCGGGGTCGGTGTACACCGGGGGCGTGATGACCAGTGGGTCGCCGTGTGTCGAGATGGCCACCTCGCCGGGACCGGTGAGGTAGACGTTCGTCAGGCCGCCGGCGGCCATGCCCGAGATGCTGCTGACGGTGTTGATTTCGTAATTGACGCTCGACTCGAACGCGAGTACGTCGTCGCCGTTGACGGAGATGCCCTCTCCCTCGTCGAGTGAGAGCACCTGTACTTTCTTGCTCTGTTCGGCGACGTACAGGTGACCGTTCCCGGTCGCCTCCATGATTGGTGTCCCTTCGCCGCTGACGGCTTCTTTCACGAAGCCGGTGATGCCGCCTTCGGCCGACGACTTGCCCGTGAAGGTGACGTCGCCGGTGTACGCCACCATCGACCCGGCTTTGACCATCACCGTGCCGTCGAGGGGAACGTCCAGCAGGCGGTTGTTCTCCTTCTGAAAGCCGTCCTCGCCGTCTTCGGGAGCGTTGGACCGAGTGAATGCGTCTAAATCCATATCCGACGATGCCGCCGCCACCGACATAGGTGTCGGGAAGACTCAAACCGCAGTTTGGCCGAGCGTCGAGTCAGGTCACCGGACCGCCTTCGCGCACGTGTGCGAGAGGAACGCGACGATGTAGCCCGCGGCGAGTGCGATAGTCGCCGGAGACCGCCCGAACGCGGCAATCAGCGCGATGACGGCCGGGCCGACGACGAGGAGGCCGTCGAAGACTCGGTCGTCTGCCCCGCTCTCGAGTATCTGTTCCAGCAGCGGCAGTCGCGCGGGCGTCATCGGTACACCCCACCTCGCGTGAAGGCGGCGCGAAGCAACACCAGGACGGGGATGATCTCCAATCGACCGATCCACATGTTGAACAGGAACATTACTTTCCCGAGTGCGGGCATCGCGGGGCCGGTGATACCGACGGAGAGACCGACGTTCCCTTGTGCGCTCGCCACCTCGAAGAGCACGTTCTCCAGCGTGTACTCGTCCGGTGGCAGGATGAACAGGAGGACGAACACGCCCAGACCGAGGAAGGCCACCCAGAGAAAGGAGATGATTGCCGCTTCCTCGAACTCCCGGTTGGCCGCCTCGTCGGCCAGCCGACGGTCGTCGATTTCGAGTCGTCGGACGGCAGTATCGGGGTAGAACACGTCGGTGATGCGGTAGCTGACGCCCTTGATGAGCGTCGCCAGCCGAACGAGTTTGATACCGCCGACGGTCGACCCGGCGGCCGCCCCGACGACCATCCCGACGGTGACGGTGAGTTGTGCCGCAGTGGGCCACCGGCCAAGGGCGACGTTGGTCGCATCGACGGCCGTCTGAAATCCGGTGCAGGACATCGCCGAGACGAACTGGAAGGCGCTGTACCGAACGGCAGCGAACGCCGAGTCGTACGTCCCCGCGTCGTACACGATCGTCGAGAGGAAGAGCGAGCCACCGACGAAGAAACCAATCACCCATCGCGTCTGGAGATCCGTGTACAGGTTCTTCAGGTCGCCCTGGAGCATGAGATAGTGAATCGGGAAGGCAATGCTGCCGAGGGTCATGATCGGGAGAAGAGCGACGTCGATGGCGACGCTGTCGTATGTCGCGATGGAGTTGTCCGTGATGGAGAATCCGCCCGTTGCCAGCCCCGTCATGGCGTGGTTGATTGCGCCCCAGAGGGGCATCCCGGCTAGCCACAACAGGAGAATCGCGAGGAAGGTAAACAGGATGAAGATCCACCAGATGGTCCGCACCGTCGAGACGACGCTGGGGTGGATTTTCTCGGAACGCGCTTCGCTCTCGTACAGCGTCAGCGACCCGCTGCCGGGACGGGAGAGAATCGCCGTCGTGAGTACGATAACGCCGACGCCCCCGACCCACTCGATGAACGTTCGCCACCACTGGAGTGTGTGCGGGAGCGCCGCCTCATCGTCCGTCATCGTCAGTCCGGTGCCGGTGAAGCCACTCATCGACTCGAAGAGCGCGTTGAGCGGGTCACGAAAGGCGCCAACGGTCGCGGCCGCCCGACCGGTCAGGGTCGGCGTCTCGAGCAGTACGGGGTCGAGGGCAATCGTCCACGCGACCAGGAGGAACGGGAGGGAACCGAAGAGCGCGACGAACAGCCATCCCGTCGCAGCGACCATCAGTCCGTGGAGCTTCGACGGGTCGTCGGCGTCACGGAAGCGATACGACAGCGATCGGCCGACTCCAAAGGCGAGTGCCGCCGAGACAAGCAACGCGGGAATCGCGTAGAATTCGCGCCAGACGAGGGGGGCGAGTATCGAGAGCACCATCATCCCCGCGAGCGCCTGTAGCATCCGCCCCAAGTCTCGGCCAATCGTCTCGAGGTCCTCGTTCATGGGTCGTCGACGTGCCGTCTCGCCCGAGACTGCCCGCACGGCCGCCGGCGCTCGCGTCGGCGACGTGCTGGGTGCGTCGTCATCTCATCACTCCGTCCGGTCCTCGTAGTGACCGAACACGTCGGTGACCTCCGGTTCGGCGCCGATACCGGAGTAGACCGTCAGGAGGTCGCCGACCTCGATTTCGGTGTCGCCGCGGGGTGTGATTGGCTGTCCCGCGCCTTCACGGTCGATGGCGACGACGAGGATATCGGCCGAGAGCAACCCCACTTCCGCGGCTTCGTTCAGCGTCTTGCCGGCGATGGGCGCGTCCCCGGTGACGGTGATCTCGAACACCTCCGCCTCCTCACCGATGCGCATGTAATCGACGATTGCCGGTCGCGCGACGGCGCGGTACAGGTACTCGGCGATGAGCTGCTGGGGGTTCTCCATCGTGTTCACCCCAATCTGCTCGAAGAGGCTCATGTGCTCGGGGTTGTGGACCACCGAGAGGATGGCGGGGATGCCGAACTCCTGGGAGAGCAGGCAGACCATGACGTTGATGGCGTCTTGGTCGGTCGTCGAGATGATGGCGTCCGCCTGTTCGGCGCCCGCATCTTCGAGGGTGCCCTTCGTCGTCGCGTCGGCGTTCAGGACCAGACAGTCGTACGCCCCGGCGACCCGGTCGGCCTTCCCCGAATCCGTCTCGACGACCACGACCTCGTTGCCGGAACGGGTCGCGATGTCGATTAACGGGGTGCCGATGTCGCCCGCGCCGACGATGATGATGTACATCCTTGCGGAGCGATTTCGGACAATATCGGTTATATCTTCTGAATCCACACCTCACTTAAGTATTAGAATTCTCGAAGCGAATTATATTGCCCCACTTACCGGAGGGTCGACTACGTATCGGAAATCGACCGTCGATCAAAATTCCGCAGGTCCGCACGCGCGGACCGTTACGGACTCACCCCAACTACCCAACACGAACGGATGTACTTAGTTATTCCGAAAATAAGGGGTTCTAAATTTCTCTTACGATAAAATAGGTGCATTATATTTATCAATCCGTAACGTATTGGGAGATTTACGGTTCCCGCGAGACGCGAGAGCCACCATCTATGGCTGATGACAACCCGCATCCCGTTCCGGACGACGAAGAGACGCCAACGGTCGACGCTGCCCGTACCGTGAAGCAGTACTTCGAGTCGCCAGCGTCGGTGAGCGAGGACCGCGTTCGAGACGTTCTGCAGGACATCACTCGGGGGACGATTACCGACGTTCGGCCCCGAGACACGGAGTTCGTCGTCGACATCGAGACGGCCGAAGGTGACCCGACGCGGCAGAGTTTCACCGTGCGCCCCACGACGAACGCCGACGGGGACCCAGAGCTCGTCTGGTCGTACATCGGTGCCACCGACTGACGACGCCGACTGACCAGTTGGACCCCATAACCCGCACGGATTATGTCCGTGGGTGAGAAAGGGGAAGGGTATGGACTATCGCGTCGACGAAATCGACAAGCGGATACTCTACTATCTGACGGCCGACGCTCGCAACACGTCGGCACCGATGATCGCCGACGAGATGGACGTGAGCGCGGGGACGATTCGGAACCGTATCGGCCAGCTCGAAGAACACGGATTGATCACGGGCTATCACGCCGATGTCGACTACGAACGCGTCGAGGACCGACTGGTGAACCTCTATATCTGTACTGCACCCGTCTCCGAGCGCGGGCGACTGGCCAAACGAGCGCTCGACATCACCGGCGTGGTGAACGTGCGACAGCTCATGGCGGGGAAGCGAAACCTGCATATCACCGGTATCGGGACCGACACGCAGTCACTCTCGCACATCGCCGGCGAGATTTCGAGTCTCGGCCTCGAAATCGAAGAGGAGAGCATCCTCCAGTGGGAGTCGACACAGCCCTACGAACCGTTCGGTCCGGAGGACGGCAGTATCGGCTCGTCAATCGCCGACTTCGTGAGCCTCACCGGCGGCGCCGAAGTGACGGAAGTCTCGGTGGGAGACGGCGCCGAAATCGCTGGTAAAACACTCTCTGAGGCCGATAACGAGGGAATACTGTCCGGCGACGTTCTGGTCGTCGGTATCGAACGCGACGACGAGGTGCTGACGCCGAAAGGCGACACCGAAATCCTGCCTGGCGACATCGTCACGCTCTTCTCGCCAGACCAGACGCCCCAGTCGATTCTCGACGTGTTCTCGGGGCCGACGGAACCCGTCGCCTGACCGGCGCTCGTTCGACACCGCGAGGGTAGCGGCGGTTGCTACTCCAGTTCGGACCAGGATGTCGGCCGACGGTGGATATAAACTGGTCTGCCGACGTGACCCGAGTCGTGTAGAATCCGCCACATGTCTTATCTGATTGCATCCCACATCGACTGACTGTGATGGGGTCACGTCCCGGTAGCCCGGTGGAATACCGATGTCGGGACGGCAGGACAGTCGTCGAGAGCCCACCTCGCGGACCGGGCTACGAAACCATATCGAACACGGGCTTCGAGGAGACGAATGGGTGCCGGGAGCGTATTCGCGAGGCCGTCGGACCGCCGGAACACCCGTCTCCATCGAGTGCGGCTAGGGCCGTCCAACACGACAAGAGGGCGTCAGCATGATTGACGAGATGGACTTCGAGCGTTCGCGAACACTCTGGTGGGCGCTCACTGTTGCACTCGGCGGAACACTCGGGGTGGTGCTGTACTCGTACGTCGGGACGTTCGTCTTCGGGTTATTCATCTACTACGCCGCCCGGCCCGTCTACCGTCGATTACGCCTCGTCGTCGAGCGTCCCGGGTTGGCTGCAGCAGGTGCGCTGTTCGCGTTCGAACTCCCGTTTCTCGCCGTGACTGGCTACCTGCTGTTTCTCGCCGTGAGGGAACTCGAGCGATACGCTGGAGCAGGTGCCCAAGTCGTCGCGTGGGTCTTACCGATTCCCACTACAGAACTGGAACGGGCGATAGACTCCCCGAGGACGTACGTTTCGTCGTTCGACGTTGCATCGCTCACCGAGGTTATCAGCACCGGCGGGGACGTCTTGGGACCAATCGCGACGTTCGTCCTGCACTTCTCGCTGGCCATCGCTCTGGCGTTCTACCTGCTCCGGGATGGTGATCGCATTGCGAACTGGTTCCACGACGAAGTGGGGCACGATTCGGCACTTTCGACCTATGCGTCGCTCGTCGACCGTGACTTTCAGGTAGTGTGTTTCGGGAACATCCGTACCGTGGTCGTCGTGGCGCTACTCGCCTTGGGTGTCTACAACGGACTCAACGTCCTCGCCCCGCCGGGACTGAAGATTCCCATTCCCAACGTCCTCGCCCTTCTGACGGGCGTGGCGACGCTCGTCCCCATCGTCGTGGGGAAAATCGTGTATATCCCGACGACAGCGTATCTCGCGGTGGTAGCGATAGAGTCGGACCCGCAAACACTCTGGTTTCCCATCGTCGTGGCTGTCGTTGCACTCCTCGTCCTCGACCTGTTCCCCATCATGGTCGTTCGGCCGGCCTTCGCCGGTCAGAGCACTCACAGGGGGGCGATGATGTTCTCGTATATCTTCGGCGGACTCCTGTTCAACTGGTACGGCGTCTTCTTGGGCCCGCTGTTGCTGATAGCGACCATCCATCTCGTCCGCGTGGGGCTCTCGGAACTCGCCCACGGCGACCATATCACCGCGGAGATAACGACTGCTCACGGACTCGGCTCGATGCCACGTCCCGACGGTGACCCACCAGACGAGACGACAGGAGACACGGATACCGCCGCCGAGTAGTGGTCACGTCGATTTCGTGATTGGTTTCGTGTGCTCAGTGACATACGCGGCACAGTCCCAGGAGGATGCGGATTCACGTCCGCCGTCCAGTCCCGATCAAAACGGGGACACACTACGCACTCTCTACGAGTTGCTCCGCCAGTGTTTCGAGTTCGTCAGCCTCGTCGATAGGGCGCAGCCAGCCGTCCGGAAGCGCCGCTGCACCGAACCGTGCCCCAGCGACCGCCCCCGCAATCGCACCAATCGTATCAGTATCACCACCACGATTCACGGCAGTCACAATCGCGTCCTCGGCACTCTCCGCGAATAGCCCGTCGTGGAGGGCCGTCTGCAGCGAGTGCACGACGTACCCAGACGTCTCCAGCGTCTCCGGTGCGTCCCCACCAGCGAGTGGTTCGAGCGCTGCTACGAGCTCGGCGGGCGCCTCCGAACCGACATCGTCAAGCGCATCCCGTAACGGGAAGTTCGCCCCGTCGAGTAGACCGGCTAGCGTGAGATTCAGTATCGCACAGCCGTACGTGCACCGCGGGTCAGCGTGCGTAATCTGAGAGGACTGCCGACTCACCGCCACGAGTCTAGGTCGGTCAGTTGCGTAGGGGATAGCGAGCGGCGCACACCGCATCACGCTCCCATTGCCTGCGTTCTGTCCCTCGAGACTGTCCTCCCAGACACGTTGACCGGCTTCGTCCCACTCGTCGCCCTGCTTGAGGCGACTGAGGGACCTCATCGTCATCCGCCCGATGTCGAACGGACCGCTGTCGAACCACGCGACGAACCGGTCAGCGATGTCCGTCGGGTCGAACTCCTGCCGTTCGACGAGGCTTCGCGCGATGCAGAGCGCTTGCTCGGTGTCGTCGGTGATCGTGCCCGCGGGCTGGTTCCACGTTCCGTGTCCGACCATCTCGTCGAGCCGTCCGTGTTCGGTCTCGATTGCCGCCGCCGACGAGAACTCGACTGGCCGACCAAGCGCATCCCCGCACGCTAGCCCGAGTAAAATTCCGCGGGCTCGATTCCGATTCATACGAGACACAACGACTACTTTCGGGAAAAGCGTGGGGTGGTAGGCACTCGTCAAATATTATTGACATCTCTAACCGAGGGAATTTTAGATATGGAAATTGAGCCTTCGACGACGAGCGTCGGAATTTCCAGTCTACGTGAGGACAAAGAATGGCGAGAGGAAACTACCCACCAGATTGGGACGAGCGACGACGACGCGTCTATCAGCGCGATAATTACACCTGTCAGTTATGTGGCAGAGGGGGTGGACCACACGGGAATCTCGAACTCCACGCACATCATCGGGTCCCGATATCCCAAGGTGGTTCGCACGACCTGTCGAATTTGACGACGCTGTGTCGAGAGTGCCACAATCGTCAGCACGACCACGATATAACTGAGTCACCCGGACCCAATCCCTCGGCAGGAGGTGGGGTTATCGAGATTGTGTTAGCTTTCACCCTCTATCATCTCGTCATCCCGGTAGGATTCGTGGTTGCCTACCTCTACGTTCTTAGTACGGTACTCGATACGGTGGGTGGTATTCATATGATTGTGACCATCGCAGCCATCGTCGCTGTCGGCGTAACTGGTGGTCTTATCGGATTGAATTGGCCAGCAGTCGTTGTGAAGGGATATGGTATCGTTATCGCGTCCACGCTACTCGTCTTTTACGTGGGCGGTCCGACAGGCATGGTCGAAGAGCTCGGTTCGATAGTCGCAGAACACTCGCTACTGGAAGTCGTGCTCGCAATCCCTTCGGTGATATTTGGACTTATGGGGCCGTTGTTAGTTATTCTGTTCATACCTGTCTTCAATCGCCTGAATTCACCGGACTCTTAGATTTTGGCTGCTCTCACGACGACCCGTACTCATCCACGACGTGGGACTGGTTCAAGCCGCGGGACTGGACGTTTATGATGCGGGTTTCGACGAATCACGACTTCGGTCCTCTATGAACCTTTATTACTCGACAGCTGACTCTATCCCCCGTGCCATTTCCCCGGGCCAAGCCGGTCGACGACCTGTACGAAGACATCGCCGAGTACGACCTCGTCGTCGTCCCGGACGCGCCGCTTGCCAGCGCGTTGAATCGTCGCCTCGACCGGCCACATCTCGGCGCGTTCGCGATTACGCCCCGCCGTCTCGCAGCGGGGCGCCGGGAAGAGGCCGAGGACCGCATCGCCTTCCTCGAACTCGTCGAAGAGACCGACATCGACTGGAAGCGCGGCGCCTACGCCATCGGGAACATCCTCCAGTGCTGGGAGCATCAGGGGCGACTCGACGCGATTCTCGACTACGACGCGTACGTCGACGACGCCACGCGCCAAGCGGTCGAGTACATCGCCGACCTGGAGACGACGTCGAGCCAACTCACCGAGTACCGCATCGACGACGACCAGGACGTGGCGGTCGTCGGCTACGACCAACTGACCCAGTTGGAACGCTCGATTCTCCCCGACGAGTACGACACGTACGACACCTTCGACGACCGAGCGTTCGACCGGCCACCGTTCCACATCTTCGACTCCTCGACGGCCATCGTCGACACCGTCGTCGATGCCGTCACGCGGGAGAACGCCGACGACGTCGCCGTGGTGCTTGACCAAGGAAGCGAATTCTCGGCACTCGTCGAGTCGGCGCTCGAAGCCGCCGATATCCCGTTCTACGGTGGGCCCGGATTCGTCGACGACCCCGACCACCGCGCGTTCGTCCAGTTGCTTCGCGCCGCACACGGGGGGACCGACACCCGTATCGGCGAGATACGGCCCCTCCTCGCACGACTCGACAGCGCGGTCGACGTCGAACACGACGAGAAGCGCCTCTACGAGCTCGACGACCCGGCACTCGACTGGGTCGTCGATTTCTGTGACCGGATTTCGGACCGTACGTTCACCGAGGCACTCGGCAGCTTCGAGGGCCGCACCGGCCGTCGGCTCGACGCGTTCCGTGACGAGCTCGAAACGCTCGGCATCGACGACACGCCAGCGACCGAACCCGCTGTCGACCGACTCGTGTTCTACCTCCAGAGCTACGAGGTTCCGGTCGACCGCGAGAACGAGGGCGTGCTACTGGCCGACGCGAAATCCGCCGCCTACGTCGACCGCCCGGTCGTCTTCTATCTGGGCCTAGATGAGGACTGGACTCATTCCGCTCCGCGCCGACCGTGGGTCGACCGAGATGCCCAGTACACCCGCAATATCCAGCAGTTCCAACTGCTCCTCCAGAGTGGGGCCACGCAATACTACCTCGTCCAGGACGCGAACGGCGGGTCGCCGGTGACGCCGTGTCTCTACTTCGAGGAACTGCTCGACGAGGAGTTCGAGCGCTTCAGCGACCTCGACTCCCAGACCCACTCCCGACGGTTCGACCGAACCGGCGAGGGCTTCGAGAAGAGACCGGTCGATGCCACCACCACCGAAGTGTCGGCGATTAGCCAGTCCAGCCTGAGTACCTACGTCAACTCGCCGCGAGACCACTTCTTCGGTCGACTCGTCGACGGCCCGGACAAGGACTACTTCCGGGAGGGGAACCTCTTCCACGACTTCGCCGAGTTCTACGTCACCCACCCCGAGTTCGTTGACGAGGCGGTCATCGACGACGCCGTCGAACACGTTCTCGACGAGACGCGGCCGTTCGTCCGGTCGGTCGACGAGGCGACGCGTCGCACGAAGTATCGCGCAGGCCTGGAGACCATCGTCGCGTTCTTCGAGGAGAACGCGCCGGTCGACGGCGAGTTCCTCACCGCCACGAGCGACTGGGGAACCAACGCCTTCGCCGAACGCTTCGACCGACCCGTCGACTCGCCAGTCACCGAACGGTGGTTCGAGAACGACGACCTGGGGGTCAAGGGCAAAATTGACCTGATTCACTCGCCGTCGCAGCTCGTCGACCACAAGAGCGGGCGTCGAAAGAGCGCGTCCCAAATCGTCACGAACTCGGCGCTCGACCCACCCAGCGATTCACCGAACTTCCAGGCGCTGCTGTATCTCACACACTGGCGCTCCCAGTACCCCGACCGGGAACTCGAGTTCACGTTCTTCCACTTCTTGGAGACACTCGACGACGTCGTCGCCGGCGAGGCCGACCTCGACGACACGCTGACGACCGTCTCGTACTACCCGGAGACGTTCGAGGCGTACGTCCGGTCCGAGGCCTTCTTCGACGAACTGGTCGAAGACGGCGCGAACAAGTGCCAGAAGACGCTCTCTCAGGTCGAGTACGAGGACTACGCCGAGGTGTTCGCCGAAACAGACCTGCCGGAGACGACCGACAGCGACGAACTCATCGACTCGGCGTTCGGGCAAACGCTCACCGCCCGGATGAAAGACTGCGTCGGCGACTACAAATACGTCGAACGGGGCTGCAAGCAAGCGATGCGACAACTGACGCGCGTTCGGGGACGGGCTTTCTTCGAGGACGACCTCGACGCGTTCGAGGTGTTCGTCGACGAACGTCTGGCCGAACTGAACCGCCGGCGTGCCGGCGAGGAACGCTTCCCAATCGATGGACTCGGCGGCGAACCGAACTACCGCTACGTGGACAACCGCGACCTGCTTCTGGAGGAAGACCGATGACCGACCTCGAACCGAACGACCAGCAACGGGAACTCATCGACAGCACCGACGGCCTCTACCTCGTCGACGCCGGCGCCGGGACGGGGAAGACGTTCACCGTGACGCGCCGCTACGCGAACATCGTCTCACAACCCGGCGTCGAACCGGACGACGTCCTGCTGGTGACGTTCACGAACAACGCGGCGGCCGAGATGAGAGAGCGCATCGTCGGCAACTGCCACTACGGGATGCGCGAACTCGCTGACGCCCCGATACAGACGTTCCACTCGCTGTGTCACGATCTCCTCGAAGAACACGGCCACGCCGCGCCGACCTACCTCGGCATCGACGACCGCATCACTGGGTCGACGCGTCTGGTCGAAGACGAACTCGTCGAGGAGGCGCTGTTCGGCGAATTCGTCGATCGGTTCAGCGACGACCACCCCGAGTACGACGACTTCTTCCGCGCGCTCTCCGACCCGACCGGATTGCTCGACCTCCTCAACCAACTGGCGGCCAAGGGCGTCTTCCCGGACGCCGAGGGCTGGTATCGCGACGGCGAGCGACACCTTGACGGCGACTTCGCGGCGTTCAAAGCACAGTTCGACGACCTGAACGAACCGCGCAACGACGGGCGCAAGCAGTCAGTCCTGCGGTCGAAACTCGGCCGCTACGGGCAGCACAAGTGCTACCTTCCGGACGCACCGGAGAAGTCGGATATCCGAGGCAGCGGCAAGCAAGTGCCAGACGAGCTCGCACGGCGTGTCTTCGAGGAGGACCGCGAAGCCCTGAAGGAGTTCGTTCACGACGTCTATCACGAGTATCTCCAGTTCGCGCTCCGGCGCAACTACCTGAACTTCGGGATGCTCCAGCTGTTCGCGTTCGTCCTCCTCTGTGAGAACCACGCACTGCGCGACGAGGTGGCCTTCGAGTACGTGATGATCGACGAGTTCCAGGATTCCAGCGAGATTCAGTTCAAGCTCGCACTCCTGCTCGCGGGCACGAACAACGTCTGCGTCGTCGGCGACTGGAAGCAGAGCATCTACAGCTTCCAGTACGCCGACGTGGACAACATCGTCGAGTTCGAGAGTCGGCTGGACCGGTTCGTCGACCAGCTGAACAGCGACCACGAGCGAATCACGTACCCGACGACACCGGTCAACACCATCAAGCTCGTCGAGAACTACCGTTCCACTCAAGAGATTCTCGACTTCTCGGAGCACGGCCTGCGGGTTCCGGCGGCGAACCGGGACGATGTCGACGTCGATGCCGTCGACGACCGCATCGTCTCGCTCGAATCGAACGCCGACCACGAGAACACCACCATCGAGGCCATCCAGAGCGACGAAGAGCAGGAAGCCGTGTTGGCGAAGATTCAGGACATCGTCGGCAACGACGACTACCGCGTCGAAGACGAGGACGGCGACCTACGGGCCCCGGAGTACGGCGATATCGCGGTGCTGACGCGGACCCGTGATTTCGGCCGCGAGTTGCTCGGGACCGCCGAGGAGTACGGCCTCCCGATGGCCTACGAGGGTGGTATCGAGCTCTTCAGGACGGACCAAGCGAAACTCCTGCTCGCTTGGCTCCGCATCCTCGAAGACGACGCCGACCGGGGCTGGGCGGTCGTCCTTGAGCGTGCGGGCTACACGCTCGACGAGGTGGACGCCATCCTCGACCGCGAGGCGTATCCCGAGAACGTGGTGGCGTTCCGCGAGGAACTTCGCGAGATGGACACGCTCGGCGGCGTCGCACGACGTGTGTTCGCTCGCTACGGCCACGACGGCCCGACCGCCGATGTCGTTTTGCACACGCTCCAGTCCGTCCACGACGCGACGACACAGACGCGTGGCGACCTCGTTCGGTTCGTCGAACGCGCTATCGAAGCGGGGAGCACCCACGAGGTGCACGCGGGTGCGGGGACGGACTCGGTGACGGTCCAGACGATTCACGCCACGAAGGGGCTCGAATACCCCATCGTCGTCCTCGCGAACATGAACAGCGGGCGGTTCCCACCCGGTGGGGGTGGCGGTGGCGACATCACCTACACCGACCCTGTCGGCCTCCGACAGCGGCACGTCTATTCCGCCGAGGCATACGGACTGCCACACGTCTACGACAACTGGCAGGCCGACGTCCTCCAGAAGTGTCTCCCCCGCAACTACGACGAGGAGCGCCGCCTCCTCTACGTCGCCATCACGCGGGCGAAGAGCCACGTCGTCTTCACGGCTGGCGAGGACCCGAACACCTTCGTCGAGGAACTCCCGGTCGACGTCGAGTCGGTGACGCCGGACCTGTCCGAGATAGCGTCCGACGAAACGGCACAGACCACATTCCAGATCGAGATGCCCGTTCGAGAGGGGCCGAGAGGACACACGCCGCACACGCTCATGCGCGACGACGTCTTCGAGGACGTCGAGGGTGGTCGCGGCACCGAGTTCGGGACCAAGGTCCACGACTTCGCCGAGGCGTATGCGGACGGTGAGGACGTGGCGCCACGGAACGATGACGAAGAGAACGTCGTGCAGTTCCTCGACGGCCTCGACGGAGAACTCCTCGTCGAGGAGGACGCCTACCTCCCACTCACCGTCGACGGCGAACGCGTCACTATCTCGGGCGTCGTCGACCTCGTTCACGTCACGCCGGACCGCGTCGAAATCGTCGACTACAAGACCGACCGCGGGCGGCACGGCGAAGACGAGTATCGCAAGCAGTTGAGCGTGTACTACCACGTCGTTCGCGAGGTGTATCCTGACCGGGAGATTACCGCAAGTATCCTGTATACGGCGCAAGGGACACGACGAACGGTCGAGCTCCTCGATATGAGTGAGATTCGGGCGCTCGTCAGGGACACGGGGACGTCGTCAGCAGACGTCGAGGAGTAGTGGATTCGTCGCAAGTACTGCTCCGGAAGCTATCGGCCGATAGAAGTGACACAACAGGATGGGTGCTGCAGTCGCCCGTTCGAACGGTGAACGAATCACCATTTAGGCGTGAGATGTCCGAAACGTCCTCGCCGCTCGAGGAAATAGCAGACATCAATAGGGAGTTGGTGAGGCGAGTTGCGACTGAGGACCGGAATACGAACCGTGACATCTACGACGCCCTCGAAGACGAGTACCTCACCAGCTCTTTCATCGGCGAATACATTCGAGCGTCTATGAATCCCCAGCGACCGATGCACGACTTACTTGAGCACCCCAGCGGGAGGTAAACCAATGGCTGACACATTCGACAGGTCGCTCGCCGAGCATCGGCGTGTGTTCGAGAAGATATGGTGGCAAAACCCTGAGCGACAGAATGGGACGTCCTCGTCGTGGTGGTTCTTTCTCCTGTTTCCGGAGGGTGAGGAGGGCTACGGTCCGAGACAGCTGATGTTCTCGATAGCTGCCTGTGTGGGCGACCAGTGCCGTGTGAACGACCTCCCGCCTCAGCGGATGGATGCCGACCGTCCTATCGTCAACGGTGTGGACAGATTCAACGCGACGACGGTTGGTTGGACCGGCGACGACGAAGCGGTCCACGACCACGTCGTCAGACAACCAGCCGAAGCGGTGCTCTGCCGCGAGGACCAACGTCTCGAGGCCTGGGCAGACCGCGAGGACGGCACCAGACGCGGAAGCGAGATGGCCGCGCTCTCGGACCGCCCCCTTGGATTGCAGGCCCACGTCATCGGCGACGACGCCGAGGCGGAGTTCGAGGCGTGGGGTACCCTCGACTCGAAGATGACCTCACCACACCACTCACTGGATATCGACACACCGCTGGGTGGCGCCGAAGTCGTTGCGTGGCGCCAGATGGAGTTCGAAGGAGAGTTCGACCTGCCGGACGGCCCCGAGACGCTGTCTGGGTCGTGTTACTTCCAGCGCGTGTGTTTCGACATGCCGCTGCTCCCTTGGAAGTGGATCTGGGCGCTCTTCCCGGACGGCACCTCTTTCTCGGCACTGATTCCGTTTATCGGGCCACAACTATTCCGCCGAGGCTACAAGTTCTTCTCCTCGAACAGACTCGAACGACTGACGATACCGCTTCGACAGTCCGGATTCTGGAGCTGGGGCTCGAGAGAGGGGCATGTCGAGTTTGATAGAATATCTATCGAGCCACTGTTGGGGACTGGCGATTCGCCTGACTTCGACGTTCGCGTCGAGAACGAGGACGGCGATTACGTCCGGTTCGTTGCCCGGACCTACGGCCGGGCGCGAAACTGGCTCGACCGGTCGAGACTCGGTGGCCGCTTTACGTCTCACTGGAGTTACAACGAGTTCATGTTCCGGACGACCGGACTCGCTGGACATGTCGGCGGCACGCGGATAGACGGCGAGTCGATGGGTACCGGGTTCGGAACGTTGGAATACAGTACGGGACTTGGTCTGTGAGTCACCGATGGGCCCTCCAGTCCGACGGGAGGTCTTGACTCTCCGTAGGTCACGGCGTAGACCCTCTGAGCGTGTGAGTGCTCGTTCACCGGTTGTTTAGCGCGGTGACTCTCGATCGAGCACTCTTGGTTCATTCGTCGCGATAATCGGTATAATCGAAACAGCACTCGATTTCGTCCGCGGCTGCTTCCTTCTCGGCGCTCGAGAGCTCCTGCGCACCGGCGAGATGGACGAGTGGGGCGTCCAGCGCCGCCGCAGACATCTTCTCTGCCCCCATCCCGAGGATGTCTACTTCCTCGCCACCGCCGTCAGCATCTGCTCGTCGTCTCTCTCGAGGATGCCGTCTAGGGGTCCCGGCATCACCCTAGAGTCGGCGACAGCTTCGGGAGAGCCACTGATCAAAGCCGAGCCAAACCGACTCTGGTCGCGGGAGAACTGCTCGACGATGCGCTCGTCGTAATCGCCGCTCCCGACCGCGAGAAGACTCAACACCGGCAGGATAACGAGAGTTGGCTCTTGTGCGAATACGCGCAGGCTATCGCGGGTGATATCGAATCGGCGCCAGTGTTTCGAGAGCAGTCCGAATCGCTACGTTAGGGCGGCATCGCAACGACGAACCCGATCTCGTCGGCGGAGATGCCGACAGACAGCGTATTCTCCGGATTGGTTTGCTCCCATCGGTACGAGTTCTCCAATCCGGTATTCGTCCGAATCGTCACATCGAGCGGCTCGTTTGCAGCAAGGCCTGTGTATCCGTGATCGCCATTCGCTGAAATCGATGCAGTGTCGTCGACGATCACTTCACCATCGTCAGCGGTACGGATGACCGTCGTGACCTGTAGTTCGCTGTCTGTCTGATTATTCACGAGTAGATTCGGGGCATCCTTTTGTGTCGTATGGGCAACGACACCGCCGATTGCGCCGAGTGCAACACACCCTGTGAGTAGGGAAATCGCCTTTCGTCGTGTAATGGAGGGCATACATGTCACAGTTCAAAAGTTGGTTGCATAAAATCTCGGAAGGGTGAAATCGGGGTTGAAGTGTGTTTGTGTTGCTCCCATGGGGCGTAACGATGTAGATTGACTCAATACTACGATTCTATATATGTAAATTTAATTATAATCTGGATATTGTGGTGCATGCTAACAGCAGTGGACCGCAATCCGGACCATCACAATCCGGAATCGTGCGATTGCGAACGAGAGTTCAACCATAGGCATTGCAGAAGTTGAACCTCACCGTGGGCCCACTTACGTTGCCACTGCCGGATTCAAATCAGTTCACGTTGCCGCCGCTCACGGATTCGTTCGCGGCAGCAAGATAGGTGCTGCAGGCGCTTGTTCGAACAATGAATGAATCGTCCTTTCGGGCGTGAGGCGGTCGAATTTATGGCGTACCGAGGACCCCTCCAGTTTGATCCTCTGTTCGGTGGCTTCTGCGCTGCCGTTGGCGAATGTATCCCGCCTCCAAAACCAGATAGCAGCCCACCAACAATCGCTCACCTAAGAGCGTTCTTGGATTGACTCCCCACTCAACAGCTGAGTTCTCACCTCATCTCTGGGGTGGGCACACGTCCAGCTAAGATTATTGGAACGCCCATCGCTCACGGCTGGAGCCTGTATAGAACCGCGGCCTCCCAGGTGGCACTCCCTGGGAGTTAGAAGGCACAGGAATGTTCAACGCCAACCAATCGTCACTAGAGGCTGAAGGGCTGCCAGTCAGGAGACTGATTACGAAAGCCCTTGATTTGGAGTTCTCCGTCAGCAGTCTTCGATGTGTCTGCATCAGCGTCGCGGACCTGAACGAGCCCGTCAGCGACCTGCTTTAGAGTGTTCACTATTTGTGTATCGTGCATCGATGGATCAATAGTAAATACCCCGAGCCCACCAGCACTCTCAATCCGGGCTGAAATCGTCTGCGCGAACCTGAACACGTCTCGTAAGTCGGCATACATCACGAGTGATGACAAACTTACCAGTCCGATCCGCACTCGGCCGTCAGGGTGATTCTGATATAACGACTCGTACAATGACGAGAATTTCATCCCCATTCCGGTCAGATCACTCTGTGTCGAAACGTACATGACCTCTGCCTCGGAGTCGGCATCCCCGATATCTTGGCCTGTGCAGTCAACAACGCCGACATGAGACGGCTCTAATCCTGGCTGTGATTGTTGACAAGCCGATAGCAATCTCTCTACGGTCATGTTCGTGGAGAGGAACAACATCCCCTCCTCATGTGTTGCGGCATCAGCGACCATCGAGAGGGCGAGGTCCTCGGCCGGACTGAACTTGGGGCCGGCAACCATCACCGTCGATCCCGGCTCAATCGGATTAATCGGGAGCCGATCTGAGAACTGGTAACTGACGTCCTGACTTCCGCTCATTGGGCACCTCCATCATCAGTCATCGCTGGAGTCCGAGCGTATGCGTCGATCAGATTCATCGCGGTGGTTGCCAAATCTTTGAGGTAGGCTTCATCGTCTGCTGAAAACGATCGTACCTCGTTATCATAGACACACAGAGTCCCGATCGGCAAGCCGGAAGCGGTCACCAAACTCGCACCCATGTACGAGCGTATCCCCATATCGATGAGTGACCCACTACGGGACGCAAACCGGGGATCCTCAGCGACGTCCGCAACAGTCATGACGTCCGCATCTTCAACAATCGTAAACGTGCAGATCGAATCTTCCCGATGCATCGACTCCCACTCTTCGGCGGCCCCATGACACGCAAGAAATTCTTGACTCCGATCGTCAATGATATTGACTGACGCAATCTCAACCTCGAAATGAGCGGCGGCCAAGTCCGTGATTCGATCAAGCGACCCAACCAACTTAGGATCATCAAGTGCGTATGAGCGGAGAGCGGTGAGACGTTCGGCTTCCGTCTGGGGCTTGGGATAGTCGGTGTGGGGTGTGGTAGTGAGGCTCGTGCGTACAAGATCGGTCAAGCGATTGTCTCCAAACACAGAGTGTTTGCCAACATATTCGGTAATTGCCCCGTGGAGGTCATCGGTATTGAGTTGGGAGACATCCGCATCGGTATAGAGAATACACGCCGCATCCGGGCAGACGTCTTGGGCCTTCTTGATAAGCTCAAACCCAGTGCCGTCCGGAAGATCATACTCTGTGATAAGGACAGAGAGATCAACAGTTAGTGCCTCCGTAGCCTCCGCAAGGGAAACTGCCGTACTAATGTCCGGATCAAGGTCTGCGAGAGAATCGCTCAGAGTAGCGGCCGTCTCTGTCTGGGTTGATTCATCTGGATCAACGTAGAGAAGTGAATAGGACATGGCAGTAGTTCTGTAGGAAGTCGTGAAATAGGTGACGACCATTTATGCTGCTGGATGGCCTCCCGAGGGCACTACGTCGGGACTCACGGGCATGTCACACTGACCTGCAGGAGAAGAAACGGGTCCTCACGCCCGTGGCTGTTCACGAGCATCCCAAGTGCTGTGAGGACGCTAACTGGTTCGTCAACGGTGACTTGCGAGTTCGTACTCGGTACCCCGTCGTGTAACATTCGCACCCTGTATTCAGCAGCGGCTTCAATGGTGTGTCTACTGGTAGTTTCTCGATATGGAACGCCTGCAGGCCGGTGATCGTAACTGAGAGGTTCTCAGTGGGCCAATGATTAGGGATAGTGTGGTGCGTGCTAACAATAGCGAACCATGGGATTGAACCGCCACAATCCAGCATCGTTCGCTCTGCGAACGAAAGGAAACCCATTGCGTCGAAAGAGGGTGAAACTGAGTATTACCCCGATGCTGTCATGCGATTACGACCCGGAAAATCGGCCATGGGCGCTGCAGGCGCTCGTTCGGTCGGTGAACGAAGTCCCTTGATGGGCCTGAAACGGTCGAATTCGAGGAGAATAGAACACACCGAAAGACACAGTATTCTGTGTCTTCATAGATTTCATTATGCCTACCATCACGGTCAACGTAGACGACGACCTCAAAGAGCGAATGGAGAAGCATCCGGAGATCAACTGGAGCGAGGTCACGCGGCAGGCGATCGAAGAGAAAATCGACGCGCTCGAAGTGATGGATGAACTCACGAGCGAGAGTGACCTCACCGAGAGCGACGTACAGGAGATCGCCGACAAGATAAACGAGAGCGGACGCGAGCGCGTCGACGAGGAATCGGCGTAAGACGACGAATGAAGCTGGTCGTCGACGCCAACGTCGTCATCTCTGCACTCATCGCCGACTCGGAAACGCGAGAGCTCATCGTCACGCTTGAACCCGATCTCCTGACTCCCACGTTCGTCTACGACGAGATCGAGAACTACGAGGAGTTGATCGTGGAGAAGTCCGGGATGGATCCGGATCGAGTAGCGCAGTTCGTCGATCTCCTGTTCCAGTACATCGAGGTCGCCCCTGCCGACGAGTTCCATCCGGCTATCGAGGAGGCGGACACAGCGATCGGCGACACTGATCCCGACGATGTACTCTACTTGGCCTGTGCGATTGCGAGCGATGCGGCCATCTGGAGTGACGATTCCGACTTCGACGAACAGAACGTAGTCGAGAAATACTCGACGAGCGACGTGATCCACGCGTTCGACACGCACTGACAGGATAGGCGCCGAGCTTCTCTCCAGTAGGCAGTTCGGACGGACGCGACCGCCGGTAGAACCCGCTCTCTCGTTCAGTCTGTGATTGCGTAGACTTCACTGCCAATAGCCCGTTAGAGTGATTCCTACTACATGACGGGTGTGTTGCAGGAATTAAAACCGGAGCTCTCGACGCATAGGTGGCGGAGCTTGGCCGACCACTCACAGTAGGCCTCCCTATTCCGCCATCTCGAACTCGAACCGTGCCCCACCATCTGTTCCCTCGGTCACAGACAACTCCCAGCCATGCGCTTCCACGATTCGTTTTACGATAGTCAACCCGAACCCAGTACCACCACTGGCCGACGAATGCCCCGGTTCGAGAACGTCTTCCCGTTCGTCTACTGGGATACCCGGCCCATCGTCTTCGACGAAAATTCCTCGTTCGCCGTTACATCCGACGCGAACAGTCACGTCAGATCCACCGTGTTCGACAGCGTTCCGGAACAGGTTCTCGAACACGTGCCGTAACCGGTCGGGGTCGCCTTGGAACGTCATCTCGTCGACAATTTCGAGGGTCGTATCGGCCGTGTCTACCGTCGCCCAGCACTTTCCCACGAGATCGGTCAACCCGATTGACTCCGCCTCGTCGATCGTCTCGCCTTGGCGAGCGAGCGTCAACGTGTCCTCGACGATAGCTTCCATTCGATCGAGTGCTTGCAGGAGTGGGTCGAGATGTTCGCTTTCTGTTCGCTCGGCAAGGAGCGTCGCACGACCCTGGGCGACGTTGAGTGGATTACGTAAGTCGTGTGAAATAACGCTTGCAAACTCGTCGAGTCGCTCGTTTTGCTGACGTAACTGTCGCTCCCGTTCGACGCGATCGGTAACATTCCGAGTGACCCCAATGAGGCGAGTTATCCCATCATCGGTGACGACCGGCGCAAGCTTCGTTTGCCAGAACCGTGCCCCTTCTTCGACCCGTAGCTCCTCCTGGTACGAAATGGGCTCACCAACGTTGACACAGCGGTGGTAGTTTGATTCGAGGTCAGCCCCCTGCTCGTCACCGAATACGTTTCGTGGCGTCCGACCTTGTACTTCCTCGGTCGTCAGACCAGTTTGTCGCTCATAGGACGGACTGAGCCGTTCGAATTCGAACCTCATATCACCATCATCCGACTGTTTAACATCGATAAGAAAGATGGCATCCTCGACATTGTTCAGGAGGGCTTCGTACTCTTCGACGAGTTCCCGAACTTCGATTTCGTACTCTTTTCGCTCAGTAATGTCTCGACTGCTAAGGAGAATCCCGTCAATGAGGCCGTCATCGAGCCGATTCCTCATCGTGGCTTCGATCCAGCGCCACGATCCGTCTGCATGCTGGAATCTGACTTCGACAGTCTGCGGTTCAGACGGGATCGACAGAACGGCCTCGACCGCCTCGGCGTTTCGCTCTCGGTCGTCGGGATGGACGAATTCGTATCCCTCGTGACCAATCAACTCGTCGGGTTCGTAGCCAAGGATGCGTGTGACGGCCGGACTGACGTAGGTTATGGTCCCGTCGGTATCGACGACCGTTGCAAGGTCGTTCACTTCTTCAACGAGCGTCCGGTACCAGTCAGCCCCGTGTCTACTCTTCTCTTCGGGAGTCGCACCGTCTTCCATTGATTCTAATATGAGCAGTACATACAAAAAGAGTCGAGTATCTTGAGGGTCGTCGAACACTTCGCGAGCAGCTGGGCTTGGAGTCTGTACTAACTCAATCGACGCTGTGGCGCAGTTAGCAAAAACGCTCTGGCGCTGGGTTTTGAGAAACTGTCCAAACAGCCGCTCGAACGATTCTCAATAACATTCAGAGGCCGTGGCCGAGGACGGTGTCTTCGGCACTCGCAAAGACGACGAGAGCTGTGATTTTGTCCTCGATATCAAAAAACTCGTGTTCGGATCCTTGTTCTACATAGATTACGTCACCCTCGTCGACAGCATACCGTTCGTCTTCGACGTGGACCATCCCCGACCCGGAGATAATGAAATAAAGTTCGTCGGTTTTGTGAGCCGTTTTTGCCTCAGGATTGGGGTACCGTGCGAGTTCGACGCTCAGCGCGTCCTTGCTCAATACTTCCAAGTAGTTCGTCGTTCCCTGTTCAAGCTGATCGACCAAGTCGGCCGTCGAAATGTGGGTCATCGGGAGAACCTATCATCTCCATATCCGATGAATACTTTGATTTCTTGTACAACTGAAAGGTATCGATCGGATCTTGGGAGACACCTCTCTCGAGCAGATAGTCTACTGAGAACCGACTCGTAGGTTCTCGACATGGAACGCCCGTATCCACGAGCTACCAGTTGGATCGGCCCGTGATCTCGTTGTGGGTCAGTTACTGGTGAGTGGGGGATGTTCAACGAGCCAATGATTAGGGACGATGTGGCACATGCTAACGATAGCGAACCACGGGATGAACCGCCACGATCCGGGATCGTTCGGTAGCTGAACGAAAGGAAGACCATTTCGCCGAGAGCGGGTAAAGTCGACGAGTACCCCGATGCTGTCGTGCGATTACGAACGAGAATTCGGCCATGGGCGCTGCAGGATTTGAACCCGCGACAATCTGGTCCGAAGCCAGACACTCTGTCCAGGCTGAGCTAAGCGCCCTCAATTAATCGTCGGGCGACGCCGAGACATAAATGGACCGATTCGCTCGGACGAAGCAGAACCCTTACTTCGCCACCGACGCCAGCGTCGGTATGGCGGAAGCGCGCTCCGAGATAGCACCGGCACTCGTCGCCCAGAACGTGCGCAAGCGGTACGGCGACACCGTCGCGCTCGACGGCGTCTCGCTCTCGATTCCTGAGGGCGAAGTGTTCGGCCTCGTCGGTCCGAACGGCGCGGGCAAGACGACGCTCGTCCGTTCGCTGACGGGGACCACCCGCTGTGACGGTGAGATACGCGTCCTCGGTGCGGCGCCATCGAAGGTCGAGGCCGACCGCGTCGGCCTCCTCCCGCAGTCGTTCCACCCGGCGGACCGACTCTCGGCGCGCGAGTTGATCGAGTACTACGCCGGCCTCTACGACGACCCGCGCAGCGTCGACGGCGTCCTCGACGACGTTGGCCTCGCCGCGGACGCCGACACGTGGTACGAGAACCTCTCGGGGGGACAGCAACGTCGCGCCTGCGTGGGGACGGCGCTCGTCAACGACCCCGAGGTGCTCTTTCTCGACGAACCGACGACGGGCATCGACCCCGCGGGTCGGCGGTCGCTCTGGTCGCTCGTCGAGGACCTCGCGGCGGGCGGGACGACGGTCATCCTCACCAGTCATTCGATGGACGAAGTCGAACGCCTCGCCGACCGGGTCGGGTTACTCCGCGACGGCGAACTCGTCGCCGTCGGGTCGCCCGAGACGCTCATCGAGACCCACGCCGGCGACAGCCACCTCCGCATCGAGGGCCGGGCGGTCGACGCCGAGGCCGTCGCCGCCGCGCTGGACGCGACGGTCGAGGAACGCGACGGCGACGTCGTCGTCCGAAACGTGGCGCTCGCGGACGTGGGCCGCGTCGTCGCCGAGGTGGAGGCCGCGGGCGTCGACGTGGAGTCGTTCACGTGGAGCGAGCCGAATTTGGAGGACGTCTACCTGCGCTTGACCGGTGACGCGCTAGACGAGACGGTAGCCGAACTGGGGGGAGAGAGATGAGCCGAGGGCGTCGGATTCGGTCGGCCTTCGTCGCCGCGCTCCGGGCGTTCGTCCGCCGGAAGACGGCGGTCTTTTTCACCTTCTTCTTCCCCGTGCTGTTGATTCTGATATTCGGCGCGCTGGTCCAGACACAGCCGACAGGTGGCGGCCTGTTCGCCCGCGAACCTGCGTACTACCTGCCGGGGTATCTCGGCGTCGTCGTCGTGTTCACGCCGCTCTCGCGAGTCGGCAGCACCATCGCCCGCCACCGCGACGGCAACCGCTTCGAGAAGCTGGCGACGACGCCGCTGCGACGCTGGGAGTGGCTCTTCGCACACACGCTCGTCAACGTCGGTATCATCGGCCTCGCCGGCCTGCTCCTGTTCGGCCTCGTCCTCGTCGTGACGGGCGCGTCGGTCGTCATCGGACCGGCGCTGCTCGCACTCGCCCCGCTGGTCGCCCTCGGCGTCGCGCTGTTCTGCGGGCTCGGGGCCATCATCGGGCGCGTCGCCGACTCACAAGACGGCGTCATCGCCGCCAGCAACGCCGTCGCGCTCCCGGTCTGGATGCTTTCGGAGACGTTCGTCCCGCCGTCGATGCTACCGGCGTGGTTCCGCCCCGTCACCGCGCTCTCGCCGCTCACGTACTTCTCGCGCGGCGTGCGGGCGGCGGCGGCGGGCGCCGAACCACTGCTTCCGCTCGCGATTCTCGCCGTCGTCGCACTCGTCGTCTTCGTCGCCGGCGCGTTCGCTGTCCCGACGACGGAGTGACGGTCAGTCGTCGGTCGACGGTGCCGCTCCGTCTCCATCGTCGTCGCCCCACCCACGACGCGCCGCGAGCGCCGTTCTGAACCGGGTTTCGAGTTCGTCCCGCAGCGTCTCGGCCGTCGCAACGTCCACGTCGACGGCGGCGGCGCCTCGACTGACGAACGACGCCGACCCCGCGGTGTCGGCGGTCACGGTCGCCACCCCCCACCGTCGCTGGAAGACCGTCCGCGAGTCGATGACGGTCTGGATGCGGTAGTACGGCACGACCGTGATGCGCCGCCGGAAGAAGCCGTTCCGCGTGACGACGTGGTGGTCGCCGAGCCAGACGCCGCGGTGGCGCCACGAGAGGTGGGCGGCGACGGGCGCGAGCGGTGCCAGCACGAGCGGCGTGACCGTCGGCCACGGGAACGGCCACCCGAAGACGAGGCTGGCGCCGTGGAGCACCCCCGTCACGAGGCCGAGCACGATGAGATAGCGGAGCGTGTACCGACGACGCACTCGCTTGGGCGGGCGCTCGAACGACGGCGAGCCGAACGGTTCGATTCGGTTCGCGAGAGCGAACACGCGGTCACGGTTCGCGAGGGGGATGGCGGCCTCCGACCCGCTCTCGCCCGCACCGGGCGCGTAGCCCGCCGTGCCGATGCGGAGCGAGGCGTAGCCGAAGTACCGCTTCAGCGGGTCGTCGGTGATCGTCAGCGTCTGCACCTTGTCCAGCGGGATGGAGCCGTCGTACCGGCGCAGCAGTCCGCGTTCGTACTGGAGTTCGTCGCCGACGCGGGAGAGCCGGAAGTCGTAGTAGTTGAGAACGGCGACGGTCGCACCCGCGAGCCAGGAGACGAGGGCGACGACGACGGCAGCCACGAGACCGGCGACGACGACCGGCAGCTCCGAACCGGACGGCAGCACCGACGACAGCACGGGAACACCCCCAGTGAGGAAGACGAACAGCAAGCCTGGAATCCGCAGGTCGAACGACAGCGCACCAACGAGCGCGAGTTCGCGGCGCGCGAGGGCGAACAGCTCCGTCCCCTCGTTCGTCGCCGTCGCGGTTTCGGCGTCGGCGCTCTCTTCGTCGGCTTCGCCGGCTTTCAGTCGCCGCACTTCTCGCTGGAGGCGCTTGGCTTCCTCGAAGGAGACACAGCGGAGGGTCGCCTCCGTCTCGCTTCCGCCCGCCGTCTCGAAGTCGACGACGGCGATGCTGAGCAGTCGCTGGACGATATTCCGGCTGATGTCGACGTTCTGGACGCGCTTGATGGGGATTTCGCGGCTCCGCCGAGCGATGACGCCCGACTGGATGTCGAGCGTGTCGCCGGTGAGCGCGTAGGCGAATCGGCGGTGGTAGGCCACCTCGTAGCCGACGAGGAGACAGCCCGCGAGGCCGGCGAGGACGAGCGCGACGAGTTCCCCGCGCGGACCGAGTATCGCCGACGCGCTGGAGAACAGAAAGAAGGCGGTGACGAGGAGTCCGCCCCCGCGCTCGACGACGCGGTAGGGAATCGAGCGCGGCGAGAGCGCCCGCCTCATACGGCGTCCTCGCCCTCCGCGCGGATGGCGAGGCGCTTCAACCGCTCGCGCAGGTCGTCGGCGCCGCCCGGTGTCAGCCCGGGAATCGTCACGTCGGCGCCCCGCGAGCCGGCGGTGTAGACGACGGTGCTGGCGAGGCCGACGAGACGCTCCAGCGGCCCGCGCGAGGAGTCGACGTGCTGGATGCGGACGAAGGGAACCACCGTTCGGACGCGCGTGAACACGCCGCGTTCGAGATAGAGCGCGTCGTCACGCACCTCGTAGCGCCAGAGCCGATACCGCGCCAGCGCGACGCTCACGCCGACGACGAGGGCGAGCAGCGAGACGACGACCGGTGTCCACCACGGGATGGCGTCGACCAGCAGCGTCGCGACTGCGGCGACGACGCCGACCACGACAGCGGTGACGACGGCCCGTCCCACCCAGAGGACGCGAACGCGGGGGTCGAGGCGATTCACGCGACACCTCCAGCGCGGTGGTCGAACATGCACACGGCTTCCGGTCGGCGCGGCAAATATGTGCCGGGCCCTACAGCGCGTCGAGGAGTGCGTCCACGTCGCCCGCGGTGTTGAAGACGTGGACCGACGC
Organism: Haloplanus vescus; assembly: GCF_900107665.1. Lineage (NCBI taxonomy): Archaea > Methanobacteriati > Methanobacteriota > Halobacteria > Halobacteriales > Haloferacaceae > Haloplanus > Haloplanus vescus. Next base: position 283,589 of record NZ_FNQT01000001.1, on the reverse strand, counting down.
CCGGACCGCATCGGGATACGGCAGCGAGCGGATGTGTATCCCCTCGTCGGCGAGGCGGTCGACCAGTCCCTCGGGGTCGTCCGCGGTGAACGTCACCAACCCCGATTCGTACTCGCGCGGGCTGAGAAGCCGGTCGCCGAGGCCGTCTTTCAGCCGGTCGGTCAACCGCTCGATGCGACCCGTGATGGTGTCGTAGCCGACCGCTTCGATGGTCTCGATGGCTTCGGTCAGCCCGCGGTAGGGCGCAGGCGACGTGGTGCCGACTTCGAAGCGTGGCGCGCCGGCGGTGAGTTCCAACTCCGTCGCGCCGGGGTCGACGACGCTCCGATAGCCCACGACCCCGGGCGTCAGGTCGTCGGCCACCTCGCGGTCGACGTAGAGGAAGCCGGCGCCCCACGGCCCGAGGAGCCACTTGTGGCCCGCGGCGGCGACGAAGTCGGCGCCCCACTCCTCCACGTCGATGGGTACCTGTCCCGGCGACTGGACGCCGTCGACGAGGACGAGCGTCCCGTGTTCGTGGGCGATGTCGACGATGTCGGCGATGGGCAGGCGCGTCCCGTAGTTCCAGGTGATGGAGTTCAGACAGAGGAGGCGGGCGTCCGCGACGGCCGCGGCGAGTTCGTCGAGGTCGACTCGGCCCGCCTCGGTTTCGAGGACGCGGACTTCGACCCCCTGTTCCCGGAGGTTCCACCACGGGACCACGCCCGCGGAGTGTTCGAGGTCGGTCCGCACGACCACGTCGCCGGGGTCCCAGTCGATGGCGGCCGCGACGCGCGCGATGCCGTCCGCGGTGCTCTCGGTGAGGGCGATTTCCTCTGGGTCGGCACCTAGGAACTCGGCGACGACGCCCCGCGTCTCGTCGAACGCCTCGAAGGCGGCGGGGTAGGCACCCTCGGCGACCGGAGCGACGAACTCGTGGTGTTCGAGGAAGTCGGTCGTCGCTTCGACGACGGGGCGGGGCGCCGGGCCGGACGCGCCGGTGTTGAAGTAGACGTCGCGCTCACAGACCGGAATCGACGCCCGGAGGTCTTCGGGTCGCATACCCCACCGTCGGGCGGGCGGCCACCTCAACGTTTCCCGTCAGGCCGTCGCCGCCAATTCGCGTTCGACGCGCCGTCGCGCCCCCGTCAGTCGCTCGCCAACCGTCGCCAGCGTCGCGAGCACCGGGTACGGCGACGACAGGTCGGCGTAGAGATACTCGCTCAGGTCGGTCGGGACGCCGGGCAGGTCGCTCCGGTGACTGCGGATGGTCTCTTGGCGCCGGCGCCCGATGCCGTCGACGCGGGCTTCGAGGTCACGAACCCCCTGCCAGCGCCGCCGCAGTTCGTCGAAGCGCTGGGCCGAGAGCGGGCCGTCGTCGAGCGCTCGCAACTCGGCGCGAACCTCGTCGATATCGGCGGCCGCGGCTTCGAGCGACGCCGCTTCGCGGTCCAAGACGTCGAGGAACTCCTCACGCTCGTTTTGGGCGGCCGCCGCGGCGGCGCGGACGGCGTTCCGAATCGTCGGCGTCAGCGCCTCGCCGCTCAGCAGCGCCGCGGCCAAGTCGTCGCCGAACTCGGCGGCGAGGCTCTCGGCGAGCGTGTCGTCGTACTCTGATTCGTAGTGCGGGACGGCCATCAGCGTCTCTGCGTACGCCGTGCGGACGCGTTCGAGCGAGCGGTCCGACTGGCGCTGGTCGGCCAGCAGCGACGGCCCGCCCGAGACGGTCACCGCCTCCAACTCCTCGACGCGCCGGTCGAACGCCGACAGCGCGTCGCGTTCGGCGCTAATCGTCGCTCGCTCGGCCGCGACGGCGTCGAGTGCGTCGTCGATTCGCTCGCTCATCGCCTCGCGTCCGTTCGGTCGCCACTCGTCGGCACCGCACCGGTGACCCGCCTCGCCGCGGCAGTCGTCGACAGCGGAGCGTGGTGGCAGTCGGAGTCGGTCGTCATACAGTACGCATCCCATTATGTCGGGATAAAAATAACGTATATACTGTATTGTTCGTTCCCGTGACAAACGGACCCGTGATCGTCGGTCAAACGCTCGTTTGTGTTTTGGTGTGCGTTTTTGCGGTCGGGGCGTGTACGCCGGAGCATGAACCGTTCACGAACGGTCGTCGCGATGCTCGCGGTACTGGTCGTCCTCGCCGGCTGTGGCGGGTCGGCCGGGTCCGCGGTGAGTGGGGGTGACTCCGACGTGTCGATGACCGTCCAAGAGAGCGGCGGCGGCAGTGGGAGCGCCGAAGACGGTGCGACCGCCGGTGACACCACCCAAAACGTCGCCGACGGTCGGTCGATTATCCGGACCGGCGAGGTTCGCATCCGCGTCGACGACTACGAGTCGTCGCGCTCGAACCTGACGGCCGCCGTCGAGGCCCGCGGTGGCTACGTCGCCGACACCACCCAGCAAGTCCACGACAGCGACGGCGCGTCGTGGTCCTCCGGCCAAGTCGTCCTCCGGGTCCCCGCCGACAACTTCTCGCGGACGATGACCCTCGTCGAGCGCGAAGGGACCGTCCTCGAATCGCGAACCTCGACTCAGGACGTGACCGATCAAGTGGTCGACCTGCAGGCTCGCCTCGACAACCTCCGCGCCCAGCGTGACCGCCTCCGCCAACTCTATCAGAACGCCAACGACACCGAAGACGTGCTCGCCGTCGAAAAACGGCTCTCCGAGGTGCAGACGGAAATCGAGCAGACGGAAGCGCAACTCCAGAACCTCCAGCGTCGCGTCGCCTACTCGACCATCACCGTCGAGATGGTCGAACCCCGTCCCGACCGCCCGGCGCCCGACCACTGGTACGACACGCCCGTCGTCGCGGCGTTTCTCGAATCCGTCCACGGCGTCGGCGTCGTCCTCCGTGCGACAGTCGTCGCCGGGGCGTACGTCGCCCCGTACCTGCTCGTCTTCCTCACGCCCTTCGCGGTGGCCGGGGGCCTCGTCTATCGCTACCGGAAGCGACTGCCCGGTGGCGGCGGTGGGGAGTAATTAGAGCCGCGCGCGACAGTCTCTGAACGGCACGTCCGCGTCGGCGTCGACGACGCGCGCGATGGCATCCGCCGCGCCCAGTAACCACTCGGCGCGCTCGATTCGAGACTCCAAGTCGCCGGGGCCAATGCGGAACCGCTCGACCAATTCCTCGGCACCCGTCCCCGCCGTCCACTCGTGGAGGATGCGCGCCGTCTTCACGGCCGTCAGCCACGCCTCGAAATCGTCCGTCTCGCCCATCTTCGTCGTGAACTCGTCGGCGTGGGTCTGCGCGAATCGATACATGTCCGCCCGCTCGCGGTTGCCCAGATACGTGTCGGGCATATCCGGCGTGTCACAGACGATTTCGAGCGCGGTCAGTCGCGTCACCGACGACAGTCCCGTCGCCATCCGAATCCCGTCGACGATTCGCGCACCCGTCTCGGGCGTGACGTACTGCTTGGACACCTGCTCGCCGAGCTCCGTCGCCCGCAGGCCCGCGTCGTCAACGAGCATCTCCATGTCGACGAGGTCCGCGATTGCGGTGTCGAGGACGCCGCTCAACTCCGCCGTCGGCGTGCCGTGCGCGAAGAAGGTGGCGTCGAGGACACCCAACACGCCGTCCCGCGAGTCGGCGAACCCCGACGCGACGATGGAGAGGACGTGCGTCCGGAGCGCGTTCGGGTCCGCGAGCTTCGAGTCGACTCGCTCGGGGTCGGCGTCGACGTAGCGCTCCCAGAGGTCGTCGCGCGTGTCCGCGTCCCCGACCAGCACCGCCTCACCGTAGGGGTCGAGGTGGGGGCGGCCCGCCCGGCCGCACATCTGGTGGACTTCGAGCGTCGGCAACCACTCCATGCCCGACCCCGTGTACCGTTGCTGGTCGCGAACGACGACGCGGCGCGCGGGCACGTTGACGCCGGCGGCCAGCGTCGGCGTCGCACAGATGGCGCGGAGGTTTCGCTCGCGGAAGGCGCGTTCGACGGCGACGCGGTGGGCGCTCCGCAGGCCGGCGTGGTGGAAGGCGACGCCGCCCTCGATGCAGTCCGCGAGGCGGCGCCCCGTCTCCGTGCCGTCGAGCGACCGGACTTCCTCGGCCACGTCGGGCGACGACCCGAGGCCGCCGCTCGCGAGGCGTTCGGCGAGCGTCTCCGCCTCGCGACGCGACCGGACGAACGCCAGCGCCTGTCCCCCGTCGTCGACCGTCTCGCTGACGAGGGCGTCGGTCGCGTCGGTTGCGTCGTCGGGGTCGCCCGGGACTGCGAGCGAGTGGGCGGTGTCGTCGTCGAACGTCACGTCGCCCTCGGCGTAGACGCCGGTCCGGAGGTCGACCGGGCGCCACGTCGACTGGACGAGGGCGGCGTCAAGCCAGTCCGCGAGTTCGTCTGGATTCGCCACCGTCGCCGAGAGCGCGACGATTTGGACGCCCGGCGCGCGGCGCTGGAGGGTGGCGAGGGTCACTTCGAGCGTCGGGCCGCGGCCTTCGCTCCCCACGAGGTGGACTTCGTCAACGACGACGCAGGCCAGGTCGGCAATCCAGTCGGCGCCGTTGCGGATGGCGGAGTCCACCTTCTCGCTCGTGGCGACGACGATGTCGTTGTCGGCGAGGTCGGTGGCGTCGGAGTCGAAGTCGCCGGTCGAGATGCCGACGCTCACGCCGGGGAGTTCGGAGAAGGTGTCGTATTTCTCGCGGGCGAGCGCCCGCAACGGGACGATGTAGAGCCCCGGACCGTCGGCGGTCAGCATCGCCACGGTGGCGACGAACGTCTTTCCGCTCGCGGTGGGCACGGCGGCGACGAGGCGGCGCCCCTCGGTGATGCCCGCCTCGACAGCCGCGACTTGCGGCGGGTAGAGCTCCTCGATGCCCCGGCTCTCGAAGTGGTCGACGACCGCTGGCGAGAGGGGGAGGTCCCGAACGCGCATCGAGTAGTCGTGGGTCGGGACCGTACCTAAAGGCTCGGCGTCGCGGCGCTACAGGTAGTCGTTCGCGACCAAGCGCTCGACGCCCTCTTGGAGTCTCTCCTGACTCGCGGCGTAGGAGATGCGCGCGTAGCCGGGGGTGCCGAACGCGCTTCCAGGCACCGTCGCGACGTGGGCGTCCTCGATGGCGCCCTCACACCACGCTTGGTCGTCGTCGTCGACGGGGAGCATCATGTAGAACGCGCCGTCACCGACGGGCACGTCGACGCCGTGGTCGGCGAAGAGGTTGACGAGCATGTCACGCCGGTCGCGGAAGGCGTCGCGCATCTCGCCGACGGCCTCGTCGGTGTTGCGGAGCGCCTCGATGCCGGCGTGTTGGACGAAGTTGACCGCACAGGAGACGGAGTGCGACTGAATCTTGCCCGCCTGCGAGACGAACTCCTCGGGCGCACAGAAGTAGCCGAGACGCCACCCGGTCATCGCGTAGGCCTTCGAGAAGCCGTTGACCGTGATGGTTCGGTCGGCCATGCCGTCCAGACTGCCGAGGCTCGTCTGCTCGACGCCGTACGTGATTTCGTCGTACATCTCGTCGGAGATGACGGTGATGTCGTGTTCGACGGCGAGGTCACGGACGCCTTCGAGAGCCTCGTCGGAGTAGACGGCGCCCGTCGGGTTCGACGGCGAGTTGACGACGAGGAGTTCGGTGTCGTCGGAGACAGTGGCCGCGAGGTCGTCGAGCGCGGGTTCGAGCTGGAAGTCGTAGGGTGAGAGGTCGACCCGCGAGAGGTCGGCACCGGCCATCTTCGCCTGTGCCTCGTAGGACACCCACGCCGGGTCGAGGAGCGCGACTTCGTCGCCCGAATCGATTAGCGTGTGGAAGATTTCGTAGAGCGCCTGCTTGCCGCCGGGCGTGACGACGATGTTGTCCGCCGTACAGTCGATACCGTCGGCCTGCAGTTTCTCCGCGATGGCCGCTCGGAGTTCGGCGACGCCGTTCGAGGAGGTGTAACTCGTGTCCCCGGCATCGAGCGAGTCCTTCGCGGCCGTCTTGATGTTCTCTGGCGTGTCGAAGTCGGGTTCGCCGACCGAGAGGTCGACGACGTCGATGCCCTCCGCCTCCAGTTCGTTCGCGAGGTTGCTAATCGCGAGGGTCGCACTCGGCTCGACGCGCTCGACGCGCGACGCGAAGTCGAAGTTCATGGTAACGTGCGTACCATCTCGACCGCCGCGTTTACCGCTTCCGCTCCTTTCTCGACGCGCTCCCGAGCTTCCGCCCCGCTCATGCCCGGGCCGCTGACGCCGAAGGTGACCGGCGTGTCCCGGTCGAGACTCACCCGAGTCAGCGCCTGCGCCGTCGCGTCGCCAATGACGTGGTCGTGGCTCGTGTCGCCGGTGACGATGGCGCCCACGACGGCGACGGCGTCGATATCGTCTCGGCGCGCGAGTCGGTCCGCCGCCAGCGGCGCGTCGTACACCCCCGGCACCTCGACGGTGGCGTCTACGTCGGCGCCGGCGTCGTCGGCCGCCGCCCGTGCCTCTTCTTCCATCGGCTCGGTGACGGACGCGTTGAACTGCGCCACCACCAACCCCAGCGTTATCATATCCGCCGGGTTGGCGCCGGGTGGCAAAGGCCTTACTGTCGCCCGCGCCCCCGAAAACAAAAGAGTTGTAACCGGTGAGCGGGCAGACAGGAGCGATGCGCCTCGACGGTCGCCGTCGCACCCTCCCGGCGGTCCTCGTGATTACAGTGCTCGCCCTCCTCGCTCGCCTCGTCGGCCTCGGCGGGCGAATCTTCCACTGGGACGAGGGCCGCGTCGGCTACTGGATTCTCCGCTATCACGAGACGGGCGAGTTCGCGTACCGCCCCATCGTCCACGGCCCCTTCCTCTTCGTCGTCAACGACTGGGTGTTCGCGATTCCCGGCCTCGGCGCCAGCGACTTCAGCGCGCGCTTGGTCGTCGCCCTCGTCGGCGGCTTCCTCCCCCTCACGGCGTGGCTGCTCCGTGACCGCCTCGACGACGCCGAAGTCGTCGCACTCGCCGTCGTCCTCGCGGCCAACCCGCTGCTCGTCTACTACTCGCGGTTCATGCGCAACGACGTGCTCGTGGGCGCGTTCGCCTTCGCCGCCCTCGCACTGTTCGTCCGCGCCCTCGACCGGAGCGACGCGCGCCTGCTCTACCCCGCCGCCGCCGTCTTCGGACTGGCCTTCACCACCAAGGAGAGCGCCGTCGTCTACCTGCTCTGCTATCTCGGCGCGGGTGCGCTCCTCGTCGACCACCGCCTCTTCCGTGCGTCCCACGAGGGCCGCTCGGTCCGCCGTCTCGTCACCCGAGACTGGCGCACCGCCGTCGCCTACCGTCTCCAGTCGTGGGGTGGCTCCATCCCGCGCGGCCTCGGCCTCGCCCTCGGTCACACCGTCGCCGCCGTCGCCGTCTTCTTCGCCGTCGTCGCGTTCTTCTACGCGCCGCGGCCCGAACTCTGGAACGCGCTCGCGGCGCCGAGCCAGCTCCCGGGCGTCGTCGAGACGGCGACCGTCGGGTCGTGGAAGGACTTCTACGGCCTCTGGATCGGCGGCAGCCACCAGAACCACGACTACCTGCCCTTCGTCTACGACTTCCTCGAAACCGCGCTGTACGGCGCGTTCTTCGTCTTCCTGTTCGCCGTCGTCGGCGTCGTCGCGGACGGCTACGACGACGACGGCTCGCGTCCCCTCGTCGCCTTCGCCGCCTACTGGGGCGCGGTGAGCGTCATCGGCTATCCCATCGCGACGGACATCCGGGCGCCGTGGGCCGTCGTCCACGCCGTCGTCCCCCTCGCGGTGCCCGCCGCCGTCGGCATCGCCGCCACGGCCCGGCAGGTCCGGTCGTCGTTCGACTGGACGGGCGACGACGCCCTCGATACGCTCACGACGGCCGCGGCGTGGACGCCCCGCACCGCCGTTGCGGCGTTGCTCCTCTCCGCGGCCGTCGTCGGCGTCGTCGGCGCCAACGTCACCTACACCAACGCCGCCTCCGAGGAGCGAGCGGGCGAGGTCATCCAGTGGGCCCAACCCGAGAACGACCTCAAGGAGACGCTGGAACTCGTTCGCATCGTCTCCCACACGAACGAGGGGACGGACGTGCTGTTCGTCGGCACCCACTCCCCGAACAACCCGAGTGACGTGCGCTTCTACGTCAAGAACGAGTCCTCGCTGTTGCAGCCACGTCCCGGCGGCCCGTCGTGGCACACCCGACTCCCGCTTCCGTGGTATCTCGAACGCTACGGTGCGAACGTGACGAGCACGGCGCCGAACGCGTCCATCGGGTCGAATCCGCCGCCGGTCGTCGTCGCCGCCGAGTGGGACGAGGACCGCGTCGCCCGCCAACTCTCGGGCTACGAACGCCACCGGCACGACTTCCGACTCTGGAGCGACGAAATCGTCATCTTCATCGACGAGTCGGCGCTGGAGCGGGCGCGAGCGTCTGACTGACCGCCGTCACCGCCTGCCGGCGGCGCCGAACCGCAAGGTATTGATGAGACACATCGCAATCGCCCCGTGTGTCTTCGCGTCGAACGCTCTCTAGAGTCGTCGTTCTAGTCGTACTACTCGCCCTCCTCGCCCCCTCAGTCGTCGCTGCGCTCACGTACGACCCCGCTGCCGACACCAGTCTCGAACCGGGGACGATTCGAAGCCCCGCCAACGGCTCGACCGTCGTCAGCGCACAGGGCTACACCTTCCGGGGCGACACGAACAGGAAGAAGCCTGCCCGGCTGGTTTCCGTCGACGGCGGCGGCGACCTGGAGTGGACACACGCCGAGTCGGGCGCGTGGTTCTTCGAGGTCGACCCGATGCCCAACGGAAACCTGCTCGTCTCGTCGCCGCGGGAGGAGGAGACGGTCGTCTTCGAGTTCGACCCCGACACGCAAGAGCGCGTCTGGTCCGAGCGCTTCGAGATGACCGACACCCACGGCGTCGCGTACCTCGGGGACGACCGCATCGCCATCGCCAATATGCGGGCGTGGAACGAGTCCGCGGGTGTCAGCGACGACCGAATCGTCGTCTACAACCGCTCGACCGACGAGTTCACCTGGGAGTGGACGTTCAGAAACCACTACCCCGAATCGACAGAGGGCGGCTACAACGACGACTGGACACACGTCAACGACGTCGAGCCAATCGGCGACGGTCGACTCCTGCTCTCGCCCCGGAACTTCGATCAGGCCATCGTCGTCGATATGGAGAGCAAGGACGTCGTCGACCGCCTCGGGACGGACGACGACCACGACGTGCTACACGAACAGCACAGCCCCGACTGGCTCGTGAGCGAGAACGGGACGCCGACGGTGCTCGTCGCCGACAGCGAGAACGACCGAGTCGTCGAGTACGCGAAGGAAGACGGCGAGTGGGTGCGGACGTGGACGGTCGGTGCGGAGTCGCTCAACTGGCCCCGGGACGCGGACCGACTCCCCAACGGAAACACACTGATTACGGACACGCTCAACCATCGCGTGATGGAGGTGACGCCGACCGGCGAGGTGGTCTGGGAGTACTACGCGACGTGGGGGCCCTACGACGCGGAGCGACCGGTCCACGGCGACGACTCGAACGGGCCGACGATACGCGACCAAAACGCGAGCGGGGAGTACGCCATCACCGGAAGCGCCAACGTCACGACCGACGGCGCGACGGGCGTCGCCGACTGGCTCCAGACCGTCGCCGACGGGACGCCAGTCGAGGCACCGACAGACGCCGTCGCCGACCGGTGGGCGCACGTCGTGCCCTGGATTCGTCCCATCTGGATGTCCAGTTGGGGTGTCCTCCGAACGCTCTGTGCAGCCGTCCTCGGCGCCGTGTGGCTCGGAGGCGAACTGGTCGCGTACCGGCGACGGCGCGGCGCCGCGTAATGCCCCCGGGCAACGCTCGTCACGACCCGTGAGACTAAAACCTCGCCCCACGGAATCGTGAGTTATGGACTATCACGCCGCGGCGGATTTTCTCTCGGACCTCCGCCGGTTCGCCATCGACCCCGGGACGGAGTCGACGCGGGCGCTGCTCGCCCATCTCGGCGACCCCCACGAGGACATCGATTTCGTCCAGATTGCCGGCTCGAACGGCAAGGGTAGCACGGCGCGTATGACGGAGTCGGTCCTCCGCGAGGCGGGCTATCGGACCGGACTCTACACCTCCCCGCACTTCGACGACCTGCGCGAGCGGATTCGAGTCGACGGGCGCAAAATCTCCGAGTCGGCAGTCGCCGAGTTCGTCGAACGCGCCCGCCCGTTCCTCGTCGACCGCGCCGTCGAGGGCGACCCCCTCACCTCATTCGAGACGCTCACCGCGATGGGGCTGTGGTACTTCGGGCAGTCGGACGTGGACGTGGCGGTGCTGGAAGTCGGCTTGGGCGGGCGCCTCGACGCGACGAGCGTCGTCGACCCCATCGCCGCCGCGGTGACGGCGGTCAGCCTCGAACACACGGACGTTCTCGGCGACACGCTGGACGACATCGCGTCGGAGAAAGTCGCGGTCGAACCCGACGACAGGCCGCTGGTCACGGGCGCGACCGGCGACTCGCTGCTTGCCGTGCGGCGCTACGCCCCCGATGCGCTCAGCGTCGGCCCTGCCGAGACGGACCCGGACGTGAGCGTCCGGTACGACGGCCTCCGCAACCACACCGAGGCGGCGGTGGCCGTCGACGGCGGTGACTGGCGCGTCGAGACGCGCGTGCCCGTACCCGGCGCGTATCAGGCCCAGAACGCCGGCGTCGCGGCGACGCTCGCCCGACAGATAGCCCCGGAGCGAGTGACCGAGGGCGTCCTCGCACGCGGCCTCCGAAGCGCCCACTGGCCCGGCCGCTTCGAGGTGGTCGAACGCGACCCGCTGGTCGTCCTCGACGGCGCCCACAACCCCAGCGCCTGCGAGGCGGTGGCCGACACGCTCGGCGAGTACGACTACGACGACCTGCATCTCGTCTTCGGCGCGATGCACGACAAGGACCACCGGTCGATGGTCGACGCCCTCCCCGCGGCGGCGTCGGTCCGGACCTGCGCGCCCGCCCACGAACGCGCCGCCGACCCCGAAGTCCTCGCTGGCGCCTTCGAGGCCGGGAGCGACGCCGGCGCGGTGCGGACGGCATCCTCCGTCGCTACCGCGCTCGAACAGGCCCGCGAGGCCGCCACCGAGGGCGACTGCGTCCTCGTCGTGGGGTCGCTGTTCGCCGTCGCCGAGGCGCGGCGGACGTGGTCGCGACTCGCCGTCGGCCGCCGAATCGAAGACACCGAAGACGCGCGGGACGCGCTCGCCCGGGCGAACGTGGACCCCGACACCGTCGCCGAGACAGCTCCCGAGGGCGACCACCGCGTCGTGACGATTCGACTCGACCACCGCGAAGCGCGCACCCTCGACCGGGCGGCGGGACGGGTCGGCGTGACGGCCGTCACCGCCGACTACCGCTCCGGGCACGAACTCCGGGACGCGGTGGTGATGGGGACGCGCGCCGACCTCCGCGAACTCCTCTCCGAACTCGACGACGAACGCGTGGCGACGACGCTTCGCGCGCGAGTCGAGGACGCCCACGCCACCCGCGACTATCCGTGGACGGAGACGCCCTCGGTCATGGGGATTCTGAACGTGACCCCGGACAGCTTCCACGACGGCGGCGACTTCTTCGACCAGGAGGCCGCCGTCGCCCGCGCGGAGGCGATGGTCGAGGCCGGTGCCGACGTGATAGACGTGGGTGGCGAGAGCACGCGCCCCGGCGCTGACGTGGTTCCGGTCGAGGAGGAAATCGGTCGTGTCCGCCCGGTCATCGAGGCGCTCGACGACCTCGACGCGCTGGTGTCGATCGACACGCGGAAAGCCGAGGTGGCGCGCGCGGCGCTCGATGCGGGCGCCGACATCCTCAACGACGTGACAGGGCTGGCCGACCCCGAGATGCGCTTCGTCGCCGCCGAGTTCGACGCGCCCGTCGTCGTCATGCACAGCATCGACGCGCCCGTCGTCCCCGGCAAGGACGTCACCTACGACGACGTGGTGACGGACGTGATTCACGAACTCGGCGAGCGAGTGGCGCTGGCGGAGCGTGCGGGTCTCGACCGCGAGCAGATAATCGTCGACCCCGGCCTCGGCTTCGGGAAAAACGCCGTCGAGAACTTCGAACTCCTCGACCGCCTCGACGAGTTCCGCTCGCTCGGCTGTCCCATCCTCTTCGGGCACTCCCACAAGTCCATGTTCGCCCACGTCGGACAGGGCGCCGGCGAGCGACTGTCGGCGACGATTGCGGGGACGGCGCTGGCCGTCGACCGCGGCGCCGACATCGTCCGCGTCCACGACGTGCCCGAGAACGTCGCCGCGGTGCGCACCGCCGTCGCCACCGACGACGCCGCGGGCGTACCTTCGGCTTGGCAAGAGTAGGCTTAATCCGGCGGGCGCGTCTACCGCGACTCGTGTGTACTCTCGCGCTCGCGTGGCAGATGTTTCCGGACGACCCCGTCGTCGTCGCCGCCAACCGTGACGAACAGCGTGACCGCCCCTCCGAGCCACCGCATCGGTCGGGGACGGACCCCGAAATCGTCGCGCCGCGGGATACTCGTGCCGGCGGGACGTGGATCGGCTACAACGACGCCGGTCTGTTCGTCGGGGTGACGAACCGCTGGGTTGACGGCCTGCGCTCGGGACGCTCCCGTGGGCTCCTCGTCGACGACGCGCTCCACGAATCGGACGCACGGTCGGCGGCCCGTCTCGTCGAGCAGTCGGTCGCCGACCACGACTACGCGGGGTTCAACCTCGTCGTCGCCGACCGCACCGCGGCGTATCTCTTCGAGTGGGACGGCCGTCTCGGCGCGTCACAGCTCGACCCCGGCGTGCACGTCGTCGTCAACAGCGGTGCCGCACTCGGCGGCGGCGGGGCCGTCGTCGACGCCTTCTTCGCGCCGGACGACCCGGCTCTCGCCGACCGCGCAACCGAACAGGCGGCGAACGCCCGCGCCGTCCGCGCGGCGCTGACGCCGGAACCCGGCGAGAGCGCCGACTCGTGGCTGGACCGGGGCGCGAACGTCGTCGCCGACCACGACTACGGCGTCTGTATCCACGAGGACGACTTCGGGACGCGCTCTTCGTCGCTGATTCGCCTCGGCCGCAAGGATGCTGAATATCGCTTCGCCGCCGGCCCGCCCTGCGAGACGGCGTACGAGTCGGTCGGTGACACCGACGAAAGTCAAGTTTAAACCCGCCCCGACGGTTTGTGCGTGTATGTCCGGGACCGCAGACTGGAGGGTGTGCCGATGAGCGCCGCCGAGGACGTCGACCTCTCGGAGGGCGAACGCGCGGCACTCGACCTCGTCTTGGAGACGCGCGGTATCCACCAGAGCGAACTGTGGAAGGAACTCGACGTGTCGTCGCGAAAGGGGAGTCGTCTCGCCGAGTCGCTGGTCGAGAAAGGACTGATTCAGCGCGAAGAGACCGTCTATGAGGGTCACAACACCTACTTCCTGATGCCGACGGCGAGCGACCTGCAGTTCTCGCTGCTCATGGCGGGCGACATGCTCTCGCCGTTCATCGGTGAAGAGGAAGTCGACCCGCGCAGCGACGCCTTCTCGCAGTGGCTGATGAACCTCGCGTACGACGAGTACTAGCCCGCCCTTACGACGAGTCGAGATTCGGCAGTTCGACCACCACCGTCGTGCCGTCGTCGGCGCGGAAGGACAGGTCGCCGCCGAGTTTGTCGACGCCCCACTTCAGTTCCCAGAGGCCGAGTCCGCGACTGTGCTGGAGTGGCGTCTCTGTCTCGCTCGTCAACGGCTTCAGTTCCGACGGCGGAATGCCCGGGCCGTCGTCGGCAATTTCTATCCTACAGCCAGACTCGTCCGATGCGACCGTGACGCGAACCTCGCCGGCAGCGTGTGTGACGGCGTTCTCCAGCGGCGCCCGGAGTACGGTCGCGAGAATCTCCGCGTCGGTGACGACCGTCGCGTCGTCGTCGACGGTGGTCGTGACAGCCTCGGCGGCGTCGATGTCGTTCAACACCGTCGCTATCTGCTCGGCGAGGTCGAGGCTCGTCGGTTGAGGTTCCTTGGATAGGAGGTGGTCGATGTGGCGAGCGCGCGTGCCGAGGGCCGCCAGCGTCCCGGTCGCCGCCAAGATGGCCTCGCGGTGTTCGGCGTCATCGAGCGCCTCGGCGTGGCTGTTGATGACGTCAAGTTGATTCCGGAGATTGTGCCGGAGGATTCGGTTGAGGACCTCGAGCCGAGTGATGAACTGCTGGAGGTCGTGATGCATCGTGGCGACCGACTGCCCGACGCGACCCGGTACGTCTGCGTCCAAGACCTCGTCGTCGAAGGCGCGCCGGGAGAGCGCCTCCGCTTGCTCGGTGATGGTCTCGATGTAGGCTCTGGTGTTGTCGAACGCCGAGCGAACCTCACCGATTTCGTCGATTCGGTCGCCGCGGTCGATGTCGACGCTGAGGTCGCCCTCGGCGATGGCGTTGGCCTGTCTCGACAGCCGTTTGATGGACCGAATCGGCCCCAGTTGGATGACGGCGCCGACGAACAGGAAGCCGGCCATCACGATACCGACCAACAGCCAGAGGTCGCGCTGGACGCGGTCGGTCACCGCCAGCGCCTTCGACCGCGGCACCTCCTTGACGACCACCCAGTCCACCTTCTCGCCGGGGACGCTGTAGTACGCTTTCACTTCGGTGTCGGTGAGGACCGTCCCGTGGATGTCGGCCGTCGGTTCCGCTCGGAGAACCGTCCGGCCGATGGTCGTGTTCTGCCGGTCACCCTCGTACGGTACCATCCCGTTGGTGTCGTTCTCGTCGAACAACACGTAGGCGGTGTAGCCGCCGAGGACCAGCGTGTCAGTGCCGTTGATAGAACTCGAGAACCGCTCGGCGCGGACGCTCGTCTGGTACTCGGCGACGAGGACGTGGTCGCCACCCGGCAGCGGTGAAGCGAGGGCGACGAACGTCCGATTGCCGTCCGTGTAGACGAGCGAGAGCGTCACGTCGTCCGTGCCGTCGAAGTTGAATCCGGTCCGCGGCTTCCAGTCGATATCCGTCGCCGAGAGCGGCTCCCCGACGAATCGGCTGTCGGTACTGGCGACGATGGTTTCGGACGTGCCGTTCGAGTGGGTGTTCGGACTCCGCTTGACGATGGAGAGCGACGCCGTCTCTGGAGAGAGCTGGCCGAGTTCGGTTCGGAGCGTGGCTTCGGTTTGGTTCTCGTCTACCGGCGTCAGTCCCTCGTGGTTGGAGAGCGTCCGTACCACTTGCTGTTTGCCGTCTATCCACTGCCCCAGCGCCCGCGCTTCGAGTTCGGCGTTCGTCTCGACGGACCGAAGCTGGTCGTCGCGGACGCGGTCGGACACCTGAAACACGGTGACCGTGGTGAGCGCCGTAATCACCAGAACGATGAGAAACGCGCCGCCGAGGAGCTTCAGCGCGTACCGCGAGCGAACGGGGTCGGGGAGATAGGACTCGAGGCTCATAGTGGACTCCGACCCGGGCCGGGGCCGCCCCCAATCATACTCGTCAGTAACGGACTGGAACCTTAATTCTTCATCACTAGCGGCGTTTTCCCCGACGTTACGCCCGCTCGATGGCGAAGAGCCGTTCGTTGTTCGCCGCGTAGAGGAAGTCCGCGCCCGCGACGACGGTCCCGACAACGCTGTTCGTCTCCAGCTGCCACCGTGGCTCGCCCGACCGCGAGAACGCGTACACGTGGTTGTCGTTCGAGCCGGCGTACACCGCGTCGGCAGTCACTGCGGGTTCGTACACGGTGCTGTTCTCGTCCGTGAACGACCAGCGCTCGCCCCCGTCCGACCGGTCCAGCGCGACGAGCGTTCCGTGGTCGCGCCCACTACACCCCAGATACACCACGTCGTCGCCGACGACAGGGCGCGTTCCGCGTTTCGGCGACGGCGTCTCGACGCCCCAGCGGACGGTCCCGTCCGACCGGTCCAGCGCAAGCAATCGCCCCGACCGACCCGGTTCGGTCGACGTGGCCACGTAGACGGTGTCGCCCGCGACGGTCGGACTCCGCGTCTCGGTGTCGGTGCGGTGCTGCCATCGGCGCTCACCGTCGCCGTCGAACGCCGTGACGACGCCGTCGACGCGGTTGGTGAAGACGACGCCGTCCGCCGTCGCCGCTGGCGTCGTGAGACGGTCGCCGCCGGTGTCCGCGCGCCACGCGATTTCGCCGGTGTCGCTCTTGACCGCGAGCAAGTCGTCGGCGTTCGCGTACACCCGGCCGTCGCCGACGCCGACGCCCTGTCTGAGCGGCGAGTCGACGACCCAACGTTGCTCGCCGCCCGACCGCCCGAGCGCTCGCAACCCGTCGCAGCCGGGGACGTAAATTCGCCGCTCGTCGAGGGCGATGTCGCTCTGGAGACAGAGTCGCTCGTCGAAGTCGCCCTCGCTGTATTCGGTCGTCCACTGCGTGCTCCCGTCGCCCGGCGAGAGCGCGTAGAGCGTCAGCCGACCCATGACGTAGAGCGTCCCGTCGTCGAGGCGCGGCGTGCCACGAATTTGCCTGCGCCAGCGAATCCGGTCGGACGACGGCCCGGACTGGCCCAGACAGCCAGCGCTGCTGCCAGCGAGTACGGCGCCGAGGGACGCGAGGGCCGTCCTGCGCGTGACGGGGCGAGGCGACGAGCGGTCGGCGCGGTCACTCGGCGTCGTCATCGTCGGAAGAGAGCCCGTGGCGGTCCGTCTCGCGGCTGCGCGGTCCACTCGATGTCGGCAGTGGTCATGAGCGTCGATGTGTGCCGAGGCGGTTTAACCTGCCTCGGTGTTTCCCGAGGAGCAACTGAGGGTTATTCTGAGCCAGAAACGCCGCCTCGGGTTTCACCACCCAACCGCCCGAATGGTGTCGCATGACGCTCAGATTGGGCCAAGCACTCGAGCAAGGCCTCAAGCGCGCAATTTCGACCAGTGGTATCGTCGCACTCGTGCTGACGGTCGGCTATCAGGTTCTCTTCGTCGGGTCGTTGAACACCATCATCTCGAATCGGCTCCCGCCGAGCGCACAGGCCGGGGCTGCCAGCCCGATTGGCTTCACGCTCCCGCTGTCGACCCAAGTCGCGTCGGCAGTCGCCGTCGTATCGCTGGTGTTCGGTATCGGCATCTCGCTCGTGGTCATGCGGTTGCTGACGCGTGACCTCGGGTCGCTCTCGTCGCTCCCCGGCGAACTCTTCACCCGACGCATCGGCAGGGCGCTCCTGTCCGGACTCGTCGTGAGCGTCGTCCTCGGAATCGCGATTCCCATCGGATTCGTGCTCCTGTTCGTCCCCGGTCTGTTTCTGACGGTGAGCCTGCAGTTCGCGCTGTACGCCGTCGCCGTTGAGGACGCCGGCCCCGTCGAGGCACTCCGGCGAAGCTGGGGCCTAGCGACGGGCAACCGCTGGCGGCTACTCGCGCTGGTCATCCTGTTCGGCGTTCTCGGCGGCATCGGCGGCGTCGTCGGCTCGCTGTTCTCGTTCGTGTCGCCCGCGGCCGGTCAGGTCGCCTCGCTCGCCCTCAACTCGGTCATCATGATTCTGATATACGGCATCCTCGCGGATTCGTTCGTGCAGCTGGGCGGCGACACGGCGTCCTCGTCGCACTCGCTGGCTTAACGGGCGGACCCACTGTTTTCAACGACGCCCAGACGGTCGTGGCGTCGGTACAGGTAGTACGCGAGCGCCGGGACGGAGACGGCCAGTAGCGGCGCGAACACGGCGCCGCCGAGGTGTGCGAGGCCAGCGAGTCCCCACGCGACGCTTGGCGACCACTCGCTGTCGCCCCCGAGCGCTCGGATATCCGCGAGCAAGCATCCGAGAACGACGACGGCGACGAGGACGCCGCCCCAGAACGAGGCGACGGCGAGGACGAACGACGCGATGCCAGCCGCGACGTTCGAGTCACCGCCGGTGGACGAGACGGCGATGAACGTTCGGGAGCCGACGCGAGCGAGAAGCGTCGTCACGACGACGACGGGAAAGAGGGCGACGCCGTACCACCAGGGACGCGTCATACGCCGGCCACGACCCGCGGTCCTAAAGGGTTGCTGACACGACCGACGAATCGCAACCACTAATTCCGCGCCACCGGGTGTCGGGAACGTGGTGCCCTCCAACACCCTCCGCGACCGAATCAGCGTCTGGCGTGGTCTCGTCACGGTCGGCTTCCTGCTCGCCGTCGTCGCTCTCACAGTCGCGTTCGACGGCCGGATTCGGCCGTCACTCGCCCTGCTCTGTGGCCTGACGTTCGTCTTTCTGCTCGGGAGCGCGGTCGACGCCGTGCGGACCCATCCGCTCTACACACCTCTCTCGGCCATCTACACGACGCTCCTGTTCGGCGTGGCGTACGTCGTTACGGGGTCGGACGCCGGGGTGCTACTGGCCCTGACCGGACTGTCAGCACTCGGCGCACTAGTCGAGATATACAACTACACGCACGGCACGTCGTATCTCCGCCTCGATTTCGACGGTGGGTCGTAGCGGTTACGACGCCCGACGGTGCGTGTCGGCCGTGCCGTCGTCGCCACGCAGCTCGGCGAGCCAGCCGCCGAACCGGCCGGAGAGCGCGCCACAGGTGGCCAGCACAAGCAGTAGGAAGCCGGTCACGGAGAGTAGCATCACGACGCCGACTGCCTTGAACAGCGTCGGGTTCGGCGTCGTCGGAATCGCCCAGACCAACTCGTGAAACGTCCAGAGCACCGGAATACCACCGATAAGCGCCGCACGCAACCCCGTCGCCGTGCTGTTCCCGCCGCGTCGCTTGATGAGATAGCCGGCGATGGCGCTCCCGACGACGACCATTCCGAGTGAGATATCGTCCGCGGACTGCAACGTTTCGAAGACGGTGACGGGGAGCGCGAGGAGGCCGCCCAGGAGGGCGTACCGCCACGTCTCGCTCATCTGGAGGGGACCAATTCGGACCATGGAACTACGTCCACCGCCGCCCGTAAATATTCGACTGTCGTGTTTCGGAGCCGACAACTCACTCTCGACGCCTCGGCCGGCGACGCCGCCGTGTCGGAGTCGCACTGTGACGACACTCCCCCTGGGGTCGTTCTCCTCGAACATCAGGTCGCCACCCAACTGTGTGACTGCCCAGTTGACGAACCAGAGACCGATGCCTCGGCCGTGTTCGAGCTGGGTCTCGGTCCCGGCGTCGAGAATCTCTCGCACCCGTTCGGGAAGTCCCGGTCCGTCATCGGCGACGGACAGTTCGACCGCACCGTCTGCCGTCGTCCGAACGCCGATTTCGACGTGTGGCGAGTCCCGGTCGGTGTGGACGAGTGCGTTTTCGACCAGTTCGACGAGGATTCGTCGAACGACGGGGCGGCGAGTCGAGAGCACTACCTCGTCGGGGGCACGAAGCGAGATGTCGGCGGCGTCGTAGTCGGGCCGAAACTGGTCAGCGACATCGCGTGCAACGTCGACCACGTCGACCGGTTCCGGTGTTTCCGTGCTCTCGGTCATGACCGCCTCCGCGTCCCTGACTTTCGTGCTCAGCTCGAGGAGGTCGGTCGTGCTCGACCGAATCCCCGTTCGGAGCTCCTCGTCGTCGACGTGGTCGGCGTACGCGAGCACCACGTCGAGGTCGTTCCGCACGTTGTGTCGGAGGATGCGATTGAGGACCGCGAGTCGCTGTTCCCGAGTCCGTCGGTCGGTCACGTCGCGAAGGAGGACGGTCCGCGCGACGGGCGTGGCGTCGTCCATCGCTTCGTCGACTGCGGAGACGCTGAACTGGAACTGTCGACGCCCCTTCGACGTCTGCAGGGCGACCGTTCCCGTCGCGCCCACGGGCAGGTCGAGTCCGTCCAGCGCGTCGACTATGGACCCGATGGGCGCGCCGATAATCGTCTCCGCAGACTGGCCGAAGAGGTCGGTCGTCCGCTCGTTGACGTCGAGGACGTGGTCGTCCGAGTCGAGGACGACGAGTGCCTCCTGTAGGGTTTCGACGACACGCGTCCGGGCGACGTAATCGGCTTTGGGGAACCCGGTCATGACCGGATATCGTCGCACGGCGACAGCAAGCAGCCCCCCGGACAGGAGGAGGCCAGCCGACGTGCTGCCGGAGAATTCGGTGTTGTTGCCGAGCAGACTCAGCAGATACGGGGCGGCGACGCCGAGGGTGAGCACGCCCACCTGCGTGTTCGAGACGCGGGCGTGGCTGCCGCCGAGGTCGGCGAGTAGGTACGTCGCGTACACGAACAGGACGAAGACGTAGAGAATCTCCCAGCCGATGAGCGGCGCGATCGCCCGCTGAACGGTGGCTTCGGAGGTGGCGACCGCGATAACCACGCCGGTCCCGACCACCGGGAGGACCATCCCGGCCAACATCACGACTCGCCGCCACGTCAATCCGGTTCCGCGGCCGGTGTAGCCGAGTACGTACATCGTCCAGAGACCGGGAAGCGCCAGCGCGGCGCCGAACTGCGCCAACTCCAGTCCGCTGGAGAGGAGATGCACGTCCCCCAGACCGGGCAGTCTCGAGGCGAGTGAGAAGGCCGCCCAGAGCGTCAGCGTCGCGAGCAGCGCGATGAACGACCCCGCGCAGGGCTGTTCTCGCGACCGGAACGCCTCCCGAGTCGCCCAGCCCAGCAGCAGGCACGCGAGGGCGTCGAGGGCTAGCGTCGCCACGGACACCATCACTCGACACCTCGCCGGCCGAGATGTCGGTCGAACGCGCTCGCGAATCCCTCGGCTCGCGTCACATCGGTCGGCGGAGCGGCGTCAGTCACGAACAGTGGAGGGCCGACGCGCGGGGAACGCGCGGTCAGCGGGGGAGGGAGCTGGCGAGTCGGAGGGTCGAAGGCTCGCCAACGGGGGCGGTCGGCACGCGAAGGGTCGTCCCCGACGCTTATAGAACGGGGGGCGCTGTTTCGCCGACAGAAACGCTGCCCTACCGTCGCACGCCCGAATCGACGATTTCGGTGGCGGGCAGGGCGTCGACTGCGAGCGCGCGCGTCAGTCGGCAACGTCGACCGAGATGCCGTCGTCGAGTGAGACGGCGAGCGATGTCGCGACGGCCTCGAACCGCTCCTTGTGGTGGCCGTCGTCACAGATCATCGTCTCGGTGCGGACGAGGCCGGCGTCCTGCAGTTCGTTGAGCCGGCGATACGCCGTCGCCCGGGAGACGTCCGCCGCCTCGGCGACGCTCCGGCCACTCCGTGGCTGGTCCGCGATGGCGTAGTAGACGCGCCGCGTGTATTCATCGCCGAAGAGTTCGAACAGTTCGGTCGCCGAGAGGTCGAGGTCGTCCGTCGGTCCGTCGGCTCGCTTCGACTGCGAAGTCAGATGGGTGGACATACTACTGGAGACTATTCCGACCCTAGTGGAGTCTCAGGCTAGGTATGCAGACGCCCCGACGGCGTCGACTCTAGGAGTGCAGACACGGAGCGGACCGAGAAAACCATCAGTTATGTGGGTTCAGTTTCGACACTCATGTGAGCGACCGAAACAGATGTCTGGACCCGATAGCACGGCGGACGTGCGGACGCTCGTCGTCGACGACGAGCAGGAAGTGGCGGACGCCTACGCCCTGCGATTGCGAGACTACTGCGACGTGGAGACGTCCTACAGCGGCGAGGCGGCGCTATCGGTCGTCGACAGTTCGCCGGTCGACATCGTCCTTCTGGACCGCCACATGCCGGGGATGTCGGGCGACGACGTGCTCTCGGAACTCGTCGAGCGCGACTACTACGGGCGGGTCGTCATGGTGACGGCCGTCGACCCCGGCATCGAAGTGCTCGACATGCCGTTCGACGACTACCTCTGCAAGCCGGTCGAGCGCGAAGACATCCGCGCCGTCATCGACCAACAACGACAGATTCTGGCCTACGAGACGCTGGGGAAATACTTCCGCGCGGAGGCCAAGCGCGCGGTGCTCGATACGGAACTGAGCGGCGCCGACCCCGAGCAAGCGGGCTACGGAGAGATACGCGAGCGAGCGACGCGACTCGAACGCCGGACGCGGCGACTGCTGACCGACGAGACGGTGCTCGACCAGTTCGACGCCGTCTCGCGCGAGGAACTGTGACGAGCGACGCTTCAGGACTCTTCGGCGCGCTCTTCGAGATAGGCATCCAGCAGTTTCCGCTGGCCAGCGCGCAGGTGATGGAGTAGCGTCGACCCCGTGATACCGAGGTCGGTGGCGACTTCTTCGGCCGTGCTGCCACGCGGCGACTCGAAGTAGTCGGCGAGGTATGCAGTCCGGAGGACCATCTTCTGGCGGTCGGTCAACGCGTCGTCCACCTCGTCGCGGAACTCGCGCGCTGTCGTCACTGGCCGTTCGCGCTCTGTCTTCGAAACGAACGCCGCGTCGTACTCGCGGGTGACCGTCTCCACGATGCGACGCACGTCGCCGTCGGGCGGCAGGTCGACGACGAGTCGACCCGACCCTCGCTCGAACGTCGCTTGCCGAACCGTGCCACCCAGTGAAGACACCGCGAGCAGCGGCGTCGAGCCACGCATCGTGAGTTCGACGGTCCCGCCCGACTCGGCGTCGCCGACGACGCGGCTTTCCTGGACTGCCTCGACGTCCGCCGCGGCGCGAGCGAGCGCTTCGGGGTCGTCGCCCTCGACGGCGACGAAACAGAGCATCGCGTCGTCGTCCTGTGGCACCGTTCCCTCCAGTCGCAGCGTCGCGTCGAGGGACCGACTCAGCCTCGTCAGCGCCGAATCGTCGCCGAGTTCGAAGGTAATCTCCGCGACGGCGTCCGAGAGTAGTAGGTTCCGGTTCCGAACGGCGGTGATGGCGAACCCCGCCACGTCGCCCAGCGTCTCGAAACTGGCGCGTTCGCGCTCGGCGAACGCTTCGGTGCCGCTGGCGTAGACGCCGACGACGCCGTGGACGTTCGGGCCGTAGACGAGCGGAATCGAGAGCGTCGACTGCACGCCGTCGGCGAAGCCTGCCGTCCGCACCGCGTCGGGGACTGCCTCACTCGACGTGAGCGGTTGGACCGCGTGTAACTGCCCGCTCTCGACCGCTCGCTCCTCGGCAGTCGCCACGCTGCCGTCGTCGAGCGCGCCGCGGATGGCCTCGAAGGTCTCGCCCGTCTCGCCGGCCACCGCGCGGACGACGAGGTCGTCGCAGCCGAGGTCGTGTTCGCCGACCCACGCGAACTCGTACAGGTCGGTCTCGCCCAGCCCCCGACAGACAGTCTCGGCTATCTCTTGCCGGGACGTGGCGTCGACGAGGGCCGTCAGGATGTCCGAGAGCACGTCGTCGATGAGGGCGGTCCGCTCGCGTTCCTGCCGCAACTGGCGGAGCGACCGCTCGTTGCGACGGGCCGCCGTCACGTCGCGGACGTAGACCGTCCCGCCCGCTTCGTGCGACACGACGGAGACGGCGAACCACCGTTCGAGGTCGGGGTAGTACTCCTCGAACTCCGTCTCTGTGACTCCGTCGCCGTCGAACGCGGTCAGAAGCGTGTCGTCGACGGAGCGCGGATACACCTCGGCGAGCGGCACGCTGGTCGGGTCCCCCGTGGCGTCGACGAGCGACCGACCGCGCTCGTTGCAGTCGCGGACCACCCCGTTGGCGTCGACGTCGAGGACGCCTATCGGTGCCCGCCGTAGCCGGTCATCCATGACTCGATACGCTCCCTTCGGTCACGCAGTACCTGATAGTTTCGGGGAGCGGCGCCATCACACTCTGATTTCGAATCTGACGCCGCCGTCTTCCGCCGTCGTGAGCGTCAGGTCCCAGCCGTGCGCGACGACGATTCGGTCGACGATTGCGAGGCCGAGTCCGGTGCCGCCCTCGCGGGTGGAGTAGCCCGGTTCGACGACCAAATCGAATTCGTCCGGCGGGATGCCCGGTCCCGTGTCGGTGACGTAGAACCCGTCTTCGAGCGCGCCGACGGTGACTGTCGGGTCGCTCTCCGCCTCGTCAACCTCGGTTTCCGCCCCGTGCTCCACACTATCATCGGCCTGTGGCCGGTTATCTGTGGAGCCATGCTCCACACTATTTCGGAAGAGGTTCTCGAACACCCGTCGGACGTGGTCGGGGTCGGCGGTGACGGCGGGGAGCGAGTCGGAGAGTTCGAGGGTCGCACGTTCGGTGTCGACCGATTGCCAGGCGTCCGTCGCGGCGGTTTCGATGGACACCGTATCCGAGGGGTCCACGACGGCGTCGCCACGCGTGAGCGTGAGCACGTCGCGGATGATTCGCTCCATCCGGTCGTGGGCGTCGGCGACGGACTCGAAGTGGGCTTGCTCGCCCGTCTCGCGCGCCGCCTGGAGGTGGGCCTTGGCGACATCGAGCGGATTCCGCAGGTCGTGGCTGATGACGCTGCTGACCTGGTCGACGGCGGGAGCGCCGTCGTAGTGAGGGCACTGCTCCAGGTCGGCGAAGACGAGATACCCACCCTCGTCGTCGGGGAGCACGCGGGCGCAGAACGGGCCTCGGTCGCCCTCCCTGTCGAAGTAGAGACGGACGCGCTCACCCCGAACGAGGTGGGTAATCGGGTCCTCGGTGCCCGTCGTGTCGCGGACGGTGAAGCGGTCGAATATCGTCGACACGGGCGTGTCGGTGGCGAACTCGTCGAACTGTCGCTCGAACGCCTCGTTGGTCGCCGTGATTCGGGCGTCCCGACGCTCGACGGCGTAGGCGAGCGCGGGGTCGGAAAACGCGTCCAGCGGAATCGCCGCAGGGCTATCGCCCGTCATCGGTCTGCCGTGCTCACTCCGTGAATCGGTGCCGACTCAGATGACGAGAGAACAGACGAGCGACGAGGACGGTTTCCAACGCACCACATGGTTCCGCGTTAGTCAAGACGCGCGTTTAGTGTTACCTCTTGATTCTCACTCGGAAACACGGTCACGGGGTTTTCGTCGCACCCGGGCGGGTCGCACTCGAACGCGGCGACGACTCGGCGATGTTTATTCGAGCACGTGGACGCCCTCGCCGTCGCCGTAGTACACCCGGTCGCCGACGAGTGCGACCGGATAGCCGCCGTACGACGCGCCGGGTCGTATCGTCCACAACTGCTCGCCGGTCGCCGCGTCGAACGCGTGGAGCACGCCCGTCTCGGCCGGGCCTTCGGCCGGCGGACAGTCCGGCGTCGTGTTGGCCGTCGAGACACAGACGCTCGGCGACCCGGGGTCAGCGCCGCCGGCGACGACGGTGTCGCCGCCCACCGCGGGCGGGCCGAGCATCGCCCCGTCGTAGCGCCATCGCTGGGTCCCTCGCTGTCGGTCCAGCGCGACGAGCGAGCCGTCCGGCGGGTCCGTCGTCGCCCGATACGGGGACGCGTACACGCGGTCCTCGTCGACGGCGATGGTGCCGATTCCAGCCCACGTGTACGGCGTCATCCATCGGTCGTCCTCCAACGGGAGGTCGTACCGTCTGACGGTGGCGTTCGTGTCGGCGAGGCGGTCACCGTACTGCGGGACGAACAGTGCGTCGTCGGTCAGGACGCCCGAGTACACCTCCGGACTCCACCCCAGCCGAACCGACTCGCTCGTGCGCGGCCCCGGGTCACGAAGCAAGCCGTCGACCGTCTCGCCGGGCGCGACGAACTGGATGCGGTCGGACGTGAGGACTCCGACCCGCGCGTCGTCGGCGACGATGCTAGGATACCGCGCCGTCTCGACGTCCCAGCGACGCGCGCCGGAGTCCGGATGCACGCCGTAGACGTGCGTGCGCCCCGTGACGTAGACCGTCCCGCTCGTCTCGTACACCGCCCCGGGCGAGGCGTCGCCGGTGAAACTGCGCCACCGCTCCGCTCCCGACGCTGCGTCGAGGGCGCGGAGCGTGTCGCCGCTGACGTACACCCGCCCGGCGTGATAGGCGAGGGCGTCGCCACCGACGCCGACTCGCCATCCCTCGTCCCCGTCGCGTGCGAGTGCGACCGTCTCCGCGTCCGTGCTCGCGTACACGTACTCGGGGCCCACGACGAGGGCGGAGACGACACCCGACAGCGGCGCCGACCAGACGGTCGCGGGGTCCGACCGCGGCGGCGACGCGGACGGGTTGGTGCGCGTGTTCCGCGCGTCGTAGCCCGCCGACGGCCACGTCCCGTCGGGTGGCTGTGTCGCGTGCCCGATTCGACGCTGTGCGGGCGCCCGTGCTGACCGGTTTCCCTCGAGACAGCCCGCGAGCGCGAACGTGCCAGCGGCGGCGCCCAGTTGGAGGACTCGTCGCCGAGAGTGGGGACGCATGGCGCTGAACTGGGCCGCAGACACACTTAGTTCGTGTGACCGGACGACGGCTCACTCGTCGGAGCGACCCCAGAGCAGGTACCCGAGGCCGACGCCGAGCAGTGAGGCGCCGGCACCGACGCCAGTCCCCAGCAGGAATCCCGCTCCCTCGTCTTCGTTGGCGGAGCGACGGACGCTGTTTCGGTGGTCATGCTCACTCTGGACGGCCGCGTCTCGGGGCGCGTAATCGCGGCGGTTCACCACACCGTCGCCGTCGGTGTCTCTCCGTTCACGCTCGGCCGTTTTGGTGGGTGTTCGACAGGAGGCGCCGTCGGAACCGGGATTCGACTCCGCGTTCGCGAGTGCGTAGAGCCGTCCGGTGTCGTCGCCGACGTAGACGATTCCGTCGACAACGACCGGTGGCGTGTTGACTCGGTCGCGCAGTTGGTGTGTCCACTGCATGTCGCCGGAACCGTCGACGCTGAACACGTTGCCGGCGTCGCTCCCGAAGACGACGCTCGGGGCGTCCGCGCCGACGACAGCGGGGCGTTGGCTGAGCCTCGCACCGCCGTCGAAGCGCCAGCGTTCCGCGCCTGTCTCCCGGTCGAAGGCGTACAAGTTCCCGTCGGTCGCGGCGACGTACACCGTGTCGGCTGTGACTGCCGGCCGGGCCCGCACCTCGACGTCGTCGCCCTCGAGCGTCGTTCGCCAGCGTTCCTCGCCCGTGGTCCGGTCGAGCGCGGCCACGACGCCCGTGTGGCTTCCGGCGAAGACAGTCTCTCCCGTCACAGCGACCGAATTGACGTACTCGCCGAGGTCGACTTTCCACGCGACGCCGCGGGCCTCGACGTCGAACGCGATGACGGTGCCGGCCGTCGTGCCGCCGTAGACGTGCGTGCCCCGACCGGCGAGCGTCCCGTATATCGAGTCCGTGTCGCCCTGGATGCGATAGGCCGTCTCACCCGTCTCGGCGTCGAGGGCGTGCAACACCGCACCGGTGGTGGCCCCGTCCTCGTCCATTCGCTTCGCGGCTGTGAACACGGTGAGTCCTTGCCCGTCCACGTCGAGGAGTAACGGCTCCGCCGTCACTCGTGACAATCGACGAGTCCACAGCTCGCGCCCCGAGTCGTCCCCGAGACAGGAGACTGCGTCGCCAGTGCCGACGTACACGCGTCCGTCACGGACCGTCGGCGGGCCGCCGTCGATTCTCGCTCGCCACTGCCGCTCGCCGGTTCGAGCATCAAGCGCGCGCAGTCCCTCGGGGGTGGCTGACAGCACCGTTCCATCGACGACAGCCACCTCGGACTGGCGATTCGCAGCGTCGGTGCCGACACACCACTGCCGGGAGACTGCTGCTTCCGGGGGAGATTCGTCGGCGTTGTAGCCGGCTCGTGCCGGCGTGACGCCGCTCGTTCGATGCGTCCCGATTGGCTGGTCGGGGTCAGTCGGCGCCGCGGTAGGGGTCGCTGTAGAGCCTCCCGTCTCGGACGGGGAGTTTGGTGTCGCAGCGGCGACACCGCTCCAAGCGACCGTCGCGCCGAGCATCGATAGCAGCTGTCGTCGGGTATGGAGGGCTGACACGGCAGGCGATGGCGTATCCCCGACGAAAGAGATGGCGGTCTCGTCCGGTGTCTCGTCCCGAACACCATCCACGTGGAGGCGTTCGAAAACTCGCCATCGACGCTCCGCGATAGTGCCCGGTCACACTGAGAGGGACGTAGCGAAGAGCCGATGCGACCCACTCTGACATAAAAACCCACCGACGACCTGCGCGTGACTGGGGCCGAGAATTTCGTTATATGGCCGTCCCGTCCGAGCGTCGAACTGCAGCATGCCCCCTCGACATCGGCCCTCCATCGATTCGACGCGCCGCCGCCTGCTCGCAACCGGCGGTGCAGCACTCGCAACGTCGCTCTCGACGCTGACTGCCGGGTGTCTCTCTAGTCTTCCACCGCTCGGCGGGAACCAACGCTACGGTCGTCTCGACGTTCCAGCTGGAGACGACCCCACGTACCGAACGTGGCTTCCCGCGCCGACGAGTACCGATTCGCCAGACCCGTACGCGTTCGTCGCGTTGCAGTCGACCGGTCCTCGGCCCGGCGCACCGGAGAAGTTCGTCGCGGGACGCGCGTACAGTAAGGCAGACGTAGACTACTTCGGGGTCGGTTTCGAGAACTACGACCAGTTCCTAGATTCCAGCTTCGGAACCGTCATCGAGGCGGCCTTCGACCGGGCGCACGTCGTCGAAACTGTCGCCGGCAGTGGCTACGAACGTACCGGCCAGTACCGAGGATTCGACGTCTTCGCTCGCTCGGACGTCCCTCGGCGCGTCGCCGTCGGCGACGGGGTCATCGTGTGGGAGAGCGAACACGTTCACAGCCGGCCGAATCTGGAAGCAGTCGTCGACGCAGGCGGCGGCGAACGGCCCCGATATCACGAGGCGAACGCGGGATTCGAGCAGCTCACGACGGCGGCCGGTGGGAACGCATACCTCATCGTCAACACGGAGAGTCACGACCCGACGGGGCGACAGGCGATGCTCGCCGACGCGTTCAGATTCGACGGCGAGACGGCCTATCAGATAGTCTATTACCGCTACGACGGAGCTTCCGTGCCGACGACGCAGGCACTGGAGAACGCCCTCCGTGAAGACGACTACCGATTCTCGGCGGAGGCCGAAACCTTCGACGTCCACGTAGACGGCCAGCTCGCGACGGTCGAAACCCGGATACCCTTCGATTCGAATCCCGAGAGAGACCCCCAGTTGGACCTCCCGCAGGTGACGTGGGGCGGACGCCACGAGGCGGAGCGCGTCACGATTCGACACGAGGCCGGCGAATCAGTCCGCGCAGACAGGCTCTATTACGACATCGACCATCCGGACGACGCCGGTGAAATCGAGAAACGGCCCCTCTGGTCGGACGCCGACACCGTTTCGTCCGGGGCGGAAGCGACCGTGGACCTGAGCGAGCATCGCGACGCGAGGGGGGTCAGTCTCGTGTACTCGACGGGTGGAACGCACTTTCACGTACTCTTCCACGTGGCCCTGGAGGGCGACCGATGACTGACGTTGCGTACCGAGCGCCGAGCGCCAGGTGCCGACGTCTCCGCGAGGTGATTGAGTATGAAATCCAGAATGTTTGTACGACGCTGATGAGTCCGGATAGACAGATGCCCGACGTGGACCTCGCGACCGTCGTCTCACTGCTGGACGACGAGCACGTGCGCTCGATTCTGGCGGCGACCAGCGAGACACCGCTGTCGGCCGCCGAACTCAGCGAGCGCTGTGGGGTCTCGACGTCGTCGATTTACCGCCGACTCGACCGGCTGACCGATGCCGGCCTCGTCGGGGAACGAACGCGACCACGGTCCGACGGCCACCACGAGACGGTGTACGTCTCACGGCTCGAGCGATTCGAACTCACGGTTCACGACGGCGAGTTGGCGTGGGACATCGACCGGGAAAGCGACGATATCGCGGACCAACTGACGAACATGTGGGGGAAATTCTGATGTCGGTCGTTGGATTCGGATCGCCGGTCGGCCTGCTCGCAGGGGCCGTATCGACCGTCTCCGCGGTTATCGGCCTCTACATCGGCTATCAAGCGTATCGCGGGCTTCGACGAAACGACGAGCGGTCAATGCGCTGGCTCTCGGTCGGGATGATACTCCTCTTCGGGCTGACGTACACGCTCGCGGTCACCGGCCAAGGACTGCTCGCGTTCCGCGTCCTTCCCATCGACCTCCAAAACGTCGTCCGCCTCCTCGTCAGGCTGACCCAACTCGCCGGGTTGGTGTGTATCGCCTATTCGCTACAGATTGCGACGGAGAGCTAGCCTGCGTATCACCACTTCTCGACCGCTGCCCTCGTCGTCATATTAGCAACAAGACACACGTGTGCAGAGAGTATGATCAATCCCCGTGCAACGTTCCAGACGGCGATTCACGGCCATGATGGTCGCTGGGGTCGGCAGTCTCTCTGGCTGTTCGATGGGCAACGTAGACGATATCACGGTGCGAAACGAGACGGAGTGTGAAATCACCGGTGAGATTACCGTAACCCGGGTCGACGACAGCAAGCAACTGCTCGACGACACGTTTACGCTCGCCCCCGTCGAGGGCGTCCTTCGAGGGACGAAAAAGCAGTATTCCAACGTCGTCGGCGCGGAGACGGCACGCGTCCACGTCACGATTCGAGACGGCCCCGAAGGGACACACGAATTCACAGATAGCGCAGATTCGCGGGGGTTGGATGTCGAAGTGCATCCCGATGCAATCGAATTCGATGTCGTCGTCAGTTGAACTCGCCAGCCGGGTCGAGGACTCTCACAGTGAGTTCTCTGGCAGTAATCGAAGACTCTGAATAGAGAACCCTACCGACCTACTGATACTCCAAATCGTCGTAGATCTGCCGTCGACACGTCTCGATGAACATCAACAGCTCTCGTCCGGCGTCCGCCTCGACGCTCACCAAGATGACCTCGCCGTCGTCGAACGGGAACAGGAACACGAACGCCTCCTCGTAGTAGTGGACTAAGGCGCGGCGCTGCCCGATTTCCCCGATTTCGTCGTCGAAATCGAACGTCTCTCCGTCCCGAAACGTGTCGAGAACGTCCTCGTACGACCCGCCGTCGTAGGTCTCTTGCAGGTCCGAGCGGAGATATATCCCGGCCCACCGGTCGGGCCGTAGAACGACGACGGTTCGGAGTCCGTCGTCGATTTGCTCGCGGAGATACGTGGTGATGCGATGTGCGGCATCCTCGATCATTAGTAGTCTGTCGGGGTAGCCGAATATAGACTTCTCGGCGGTATGATTAGTACGTCTTCGATTGACGTACGGTTCGTGAGTGCTCCGCCGATGGAGTGACGTGATTTGTCACTCGGTCAGAGAGACACTTGATTCGCGTCGCTGAACGCTTCGCACCGTTGTTCTCAGAGATTATAATAAGGTCACAACAATTAGAACACCCACCCAAGAAGAGCTAGCAATGGCACAAAGCGACGCGATGCAGGAACTGTTACCGGACTCTATGGACGCCGATGCGGGATTCTGGCGGCGGACGTTCGAATCACTGATTGCCGATTTGCCGGAGCCGGCGTTTGCCGTCGACGCGGACGGCGTTATCACGCAGTGGAACGGCGCGCTCGAAACGCTGCTCGGCCTCCCGTCGAGCGAGGCAGTCGGGATGAACGCCTACGACGTGTTCGGGACCGAAGGCGAATCCGAGACGCTCGCCGAGGAGGTTATTCGGACGGCGACACCGATACGCGAGTCCGAGTTTCGGTCAGCCGAACGGCCGGACGGGTCGACGGTCCACGCTCGCGCGGTGGCCGTCCCCTTGCTCGGGCCGAACGGTGACACTATGGGTGCGGTCGAGTTCCTGGTCGATTTCAGCGATATCGTCGAACAGCGGACCGAGCTGCAGGAACTCCAATCGCAGATGACCGGCGACGTCGAATCCGCGGTCGACGAACTCCGGACGTCGGCACAGGCGGTCACCGAGCAGTCGAGTGAGATTCGAGACGTCGCGGACGAACAGGCTAGCAACCTGAACGAGGTCCAGTCGGAAGTCTCCGGGTTCAGTGCGAGCGTCGAGGAAATCGCCTCCAGCGCCGAAGAAGTGAGCGACCAAAGCGAGCGAGCGAGAGACCTCGCCGAAGAGTCCGTCGAGACGGCGACCGAGACCATCGAACGCGTCAGCGCGGCGACGGAGTCCGCCGAACAGGTCGCCACAGACACGGCAGAGCTCCAGGACCACATTGCAGAAATCGACGAGTTCGTCGAAGTAATCAACGATATCGCGGACCAGACGAACATTCTGGCGCTGAACGCGAACATCGAAGCCGCCCGCAGCGACGGCAACAGCGACGGGTTCGCAGTCGTCGCCAACGAAATCAAGGAGTTGGCAAACGAGTCGAAACAGCACGCCGACGAGGTAGAGACCATCGTCAAGGAGGTCAGCGAGATGACCGACCACACGGTCGACGCCGTCCAAGAGACGATGGACGAGATTCAGCGCGGACTGTCGGACTTGGAGACGGTCTTGGACAACCAAGAAGCAATCCGCTCCGCGACGATAGAGACCGACCAAGGAATCACCGAAATCGCGGAAGCCACCGACGACCAAGCGGCGAGCGCGGAGGAGATGGCCAGCATGATAGACGGCGTGTCGCGGCGGGCCGCCGACATCTCCGAGTCCATCGACGGCTTGGCAGACGCCAACGAAACTCAACACCAGATGGTCGAGGACCTCGTGGAGAACGTCGACCGCGTTGAGCGACAGCTAGCCACCATCATGTCGTAATCGCGAGTCGCGGTCGGCGTTCGGCAACCTATATTACGCTCGTGTGCGATATTCTCGCCATACCCGCGTTCGCGGGACTTCCCTCCGTCAGCACCCTCTCATGAACGTGTTACTCCTCGGCGCGAGCGGACGCATCGGACAGCGAACGGCCGCCGAACTCCTCGACCGTGGCCACGTCGTCACGGGCGTCTCCCGAAGCGGGGCGGTCGAGGGAGTCGACGACGAGGACTTCGTCGCCGTCGCCGGCGATGCGACCGACGCCGACGACGTGGCGAAGCTCGCGGCAGGCCACGATGCCGTCATCTCGACCCTCGGTCCGGACGAGGACGCGTCACCCGAGATTCTCACGACCATGATGAGCGCCGTCATCGAGGGCCTGCGCCGGGCGGGCGTCTCTCGACTCGTCTGGACCGGCGGCGCCGGCGGACTCATGGTCGGGCCGGAGACGATGCTCATCGAGACAGCGGACTTCCCCGAGGAGTGGGAACCGGTCGCACGGGCCGCTATCGACGCGTACAACGTTCTCAGCGATGCCGACGACCTCGCGTGGTCGTACGTCGCGCCCGCGGCACTTATCGAACCCGGCGAGCGAACCGGCGAGTATCGGACGGCCGACCGCGAACTCGTGGCCGACGACGACGGTGAGAGCTACATCTCGATGGCGGACTTCGCCATCGCGCTCGTCGACGAACTCGAGGACGGGGACGCCGTCCACACCTACCTCGGGACCGGCTACTGACGGCGCGTGTCGGTCGCGAGCGTCGGCGGGCGGGTGGTAGGGAACAGTTTTTCGGCCGTCGCTGTCAAGGGCCGTCCATGCAGGTCCACACGGTCGGTGAGGGAACGCCGGAGGTGGCGGTCGTCGGTGCCGTCCACGGTGACGAACCCTGCGGCGCGCGGGCCATCGAACGCTTCCTCGCGACGGACCCCGACGTCGACCGCCCGGCGAAGTTGATTATCGCGAACGAACGCGCACTGGAAGACAACGTGCGCTACGTCGAGACGGATTTGAATCGTGCGCTCCCGGGCGACCCCGAGAGCGACCTGTACGAGGAACGACTCGCGCACGAACTCCTGACGGAAGTCGAGGGCTGTCTCTCCTTGGGCATCCACTCTACGGTGTCCTCCGAGCGAGCGTTCGCCAACGTCGCGTACCTGAACGAGCGAAAGCGCGACGTGGTCGCGCACCTGCCCGTCACCGCCGCCGTCGATTTCACCGTCGTCGCCGACGGGCGCTCCGTCGAACTTCCCGGCTTCGTCGACATCGAAGCGGGGTATCAGGGGTCCGAGCGCGCCGTCGACAACGCCTACGACTGCCTCGTCGCCTTCTTCCAGCACACCGGCGTCCTCCCCGGCGACCCGCCGGCTCCGGACCCGGGCTTCTACGAGGTCAGCGAAGCCATCTACAAGGAACCGGGCGAGTCCTACGACGTCCTCGCCGAGAACTTCGAACGCGTCGCGCCGGGCGAGACGTTTGCGACGGCCGACGGCGACGCACTCGTCGCCGACGAGGCGTTCTGGCCCGTGCTCATGTCCGCGGATGGCCACGACGTCCTCCTCGGCTATCGCTCGACGTATCACGGCCCGCTCTCGACCGTCGAAGTGGCGGCAGAGGCCGAACGTGCACCCGTCGCCGACGACGCGACCGACGACTAGTCCTCGACGACGGTCAGGAACGCGGGCGGCACTCGGTCGACGGTGTACGTCCCCTCGCCGCGCTTGGCGATTCGAAACTCCTCGGCGAGCGCCGCGGCGTCGACGGCGAAGACGACCGGGTCAGAGGCGTGGCGCCGCCCGACCGCCCGCGCGTCCTCGCGGGTCGCCGAGAGATGGACCTGCTGGCGCCCCATCGGCTTCAGTCCCTCCTCGCGTATCGAGTCGGCGGCCGATGGCGACGTGCCGTGATAGAGTCGGTCGGGGACGGGGTCGTCGGTGGGGTCCAAGTCGACGTCGACGGAGTGACCGTAGGCGGCGCGGACGCGGCCGTCGTCTCGTTCGAACCGCCCCTTCGGGTCCGTCGCCACCACGGCCGCGACGGCGTCGCTGTCGGCCCACGGGTAGCGCTCGCTCACCGCCTCGACTACCGCCGGCCACGCCGTCCAACCCTGGTCGTCCAGCGACAGGCCGGCGTCGTCGGGGAAGTGTCTGAGCGCGCCGCTCAGGAACTTCGAGAGCTGGGTGCGGCGGTCCGCCGGAAGCACCGTCTCGCCCACGGTCCCGCAGTGACAGGCACCGTCGCTGTAGCCGTGCGCCGGACAGCGTCGAACGGGGTCGGACACGGGCCGAAGTGAGCGGCCCGCGTCAAAAACCTACAGGAAGTCCTCGATGTGGTCGGCGACCTGTTCGGGCGTGTCGCCGACGGGGACGCCGGCGTTGTTGAGTGCCTCGATTTTGCTTTCGGCGGTTCCGGTGCCGCTTCCGGAGACGATGGCGCCGGCGTGACCCATCCGCTTGCCCGGCGGGGCCGTGCGCCCGGCGATAAAGGCCGCGACGGGCGTGTCCATCTCCGTCGCGATGAACTCCGCGGCCTCCTCCTCGTCCTCGCCGCCGATTTCGCCGCACATGGCGACGGCTTCCGTCTCCTCGTCGGCCTCGAATCGTTCGAGGGCGTCGATGAAGGAGGTGCCGATGATGGGGTCGCCGCCGATGCCGATGGCGGTGGTCTGGCCGATGCCGCGGCTGGTGAGGTTGTCGACGACTTGGTAGGTAAGCGTCCCCGACCGGGAGACCAGCCCCACCTTGCCGTCGTCGAAGATGTTGCCCGGCAGGATGCCGAGTTTCGCCTCGCCGGGCGTGATGATGCCGGGGCAGTTCGGACCGATGAGGGCCGTATCCGTCTCGCGGAGGCGACGGGCCACCTTCGACATGTCCTGTGTCGGGATGCCCTCCGTGATGGCGACAACGAGGTCCAGCGAGGTGTCGAGTGCCTCGAAGAGTGCGTCGGCGGCGAACGCGGGTGGGACGAACACGACGGAGGCGTCGGCGTCCTCGTGTCGCACCGCCTCGTGGACCGTGTCGTAGACGGGGACGCCTTCGACTACCTCGCCGCCCTTACCCGGCACCGCGCCGGCGACGACGTTCGTGCCGTACGCCATCATCTGCTGGGTGTGGAACGACCCCTCGCCGCCGGTGATGCCCTGCACGACGACGCGGGTGTCGTCGTCGACGAAGATACTCACGCGAACCACCCCCCGGTGGTTCGCGTGAGGTCGTCGAGCGTCGTCTCACGAGCACTGCGAGCGAGAACGTGCTCGACGGAACTCATTCCGCCACCTCCTCGGCGTTCGCAACCGCCCGCTGGACGGCGCCTTCGAGCGTCTCTTCGACCTGTACGAGCTCCGTGTTGAGTATCTCCATGCCTTCTGTCGCGTTGGTGCCCGCGAGGCGGACGACCACCGGTTTCGGTATCTCGTCGAACTGTTCGAGTGCGTCGTTGATGCCCCGCGCCACCTCGTCGCCGCGCGTGATGCCGCCGAAGATGTTGAACACCACCGAGTCGACGTTGGGGTCGGAGAACACCATATCGAGGGCGTTGGCGACGCGTTCGGCCTTCGCCCCGCCGCCGATATCGAGGAAGTTGGCGGGCGCTCCCCCGTAGTAATCGACCAAGTCGAGCGTCGTCATCACGAGGCCCGCGCCGTTGCCGATGATGCCGACGTTGCCCGAGAGACGGACGTAGTCGAAGCCGTACTCGCCGGCCTTGCGCTCCAAGTCGTCCGTGTAGGACTCCTCTTCGAGTTCGGCGAGGTCGGAGTGTCGGAAGAGTGCGTCGTCGTCGACGTTCAACACGGCGTCGGCGGCGACCACGTCGCCCTCGCTCGTCACCATCAGCGGATTTATCTCCGTCTCGCTGGCGTCGTTCGACTCCCAGAGGTCGTAGAGCGTCTGGAGGACGCTCGTGACGGCGCGCGCGGCGTCGTCCGGGATGCCCGCACCGTACACCGCCTTCCGCGCCTGATAGGGGTGGAGGCCGAATGCGGGGTCGACGTGCTCTCGTGCGATGGCTTCGGGCGTCTCCTCGGCCACCGTCTCGATGTCGACGCCGCCCTCCGAGGAGACCATCACCACGGGTTCGCCCTCGCCGCGGTCCATCGTCACGCCGAGGTAGAGTTCGTCGACGAAATCGACCGCCGACTCGACGAGCACGCGGTCGACGGTGTAACCTTTCAGGTCCATGCCGAGAATCGCGTCCGCGGCGTCGCGGAGCTCGGCCTCGTCGCTCGCGATTTCGATACCGCCGGCCTTCCCGCGGCCGCCGACGTGAACCTGCGCTTTGACCGCGACGGGATAGCCCAAGTCGCGGCCGGCGTCGACCGCTTCGTCGACGCTCGTGGCGAGCCGGGAGTCGGGGGTCGGAATCCCGGCCTCGGCGAAGATACGCTTCGCCTGATACTCGTGGAGTTTCATCGTGGAATCGCCCGACATTTTCGGCGAACAGGAGTTAGTAGTATCGGTCAGGTGGATGACGTTCGGGGACGGCAGCGAACATCCGGTAACACTCTATCCCCGAACGCCAGTCCCACTTTCTTGTAACGGTCGGGGTATTTTACGATGCTCGTGGCGGCACGCTCAGTTATGAGCGTCACACAACCACCAGCCGACAGGCCGACCGGAGGACCATGAGACGGAACACGGTCGTCATCGTTGCGCTCGTCGTGACGGTGTTGCTGCCGATGTGGTACGTCGCTCTCCACGGCGAACCACCGTCGGAGGAAGTCGCCATCGACGAGAGCGTCACGGAGCTCCGGCCGCTACAGGGAGTCGCCGACACGCCGAACAAGCTCTCGCCGAGCCAAGTCGGCGTCGTCGTCTGGGTCGCCCTGTTCGGCCTCGTGGGCGTCCTGACTGCGGTGCATCGCTTCATGAACGAGGCCGTGCGGCCGCCAGACGACGCCTCGCCCGCAGTCTCCGCCGACGGGGGGACGGAGGTCGTCTCCCTCCCGTGGCTCCAGACCGACCATCGCTGGATCGTGGCGTATCACGACGCCACGGACGCCATCGAGGGACTGCTCGCCATGGGTGGGCTGACCGTCCTCGCCATCGTCTTCGCCGCGCTGTTCACCGGCGAGTACCTGACGCTGGGGCGGACTCAGTACTTCGGCATCTACGCCACCGGCATGTTCGTCTCGCTGGCGCTCTCCACCGTCGCGTACTACGCGTGGTTCATGCCGCACATCGAAGTCGCGGAGCAACGGGGGCACGACCGATGACGGGAGAGGACTGCGACGACTGTCCCTGTGAGGAGGAGGCGAGCTCGGTGCAGCCGAGCATCTACACCGACCGCCGAGCGCAGATGGAGATTCAGCGGCGGGACATCGCAAAGCTCCTCGCGACGGTCGGAGGGCTGACGGCCGTCGCGAGCCTCACCGCGCCGCTCGCGGGACTGACGCAGGTGTTCGAGCGGGGGTACAGCGGCCCCGTCTACTCCGACGGCATCCACCTCGTCGACGGGTCGGGCGAGCGCATCACCGAGGACCGACTGGCGGAAGGCGAGCAGCTGACCGCCTTCCCAGAGCCCCGACCGGGAATCGAGGACGCCCCGACCCTGCTCGTGCGCTTCGCCGAGGACGAGTTCGGCGGCGACACGAACATGGCCTACACCGTCAGCGGCTACGCCGCCTACTCGAAGGTGTGTACGCACGCGGGCTGTATGGTCTCGAACCGCGAGGGGTCGACGTTCGTCTGCCCGTGTCACTTCGGGAAGTTCGACCCCACGTCGGGGGCGGCAGTCGTCGGCGGGCCGCCGGGGCGCGCCCTCCCACAGCTCCCGATAACCGTGACCAGCGACGGCTATCTCGTCGCGACCGGCGACTTCGAGGGCGCCATCGGACCGGGAGGTGGCGAGTGACATGAGCCGTTCCAAGCGTGTCTACGACTGGTTCGACAGCCGTCTCGACGTGGCGGGAGCACAGGGCTTCCTCGGCAAGGCGTTCCCCGCCGAGGACTCCTTCCTCCTGGGAGAGGTCGCCCTGTTCTGTTTCCTCTTTCTCGTCCTCTCGGGGGCCTTCCTGGGGTTCTTCTACGAACCCTCCACCTCCGACGTGCAGTACGACGGTCCCGTGGCGGAGTTCCAAGGCGAGGAGATGCCGGAGGCGTTCGTTTCCGTCCTGCACATCACCTACGCCGTCCCGTTCGGGATGTTCATCCGCCGACTCCACCACTGGGCGGCCCACCTCTTCGTCGCCTCCATCGGGTTGCACATGTTACGGGTCTTCTTCACGGGCGCGTATCGCAACCCCCGCGAGCCGAATTGGGTGGTGGGAACCGGGCTGGCCGTGCTGGCGATGGGGGCCGCGTACACGGGCTACGCGCTCCCGTTCGACGAGTTCGCGGCCACCGCGACGGGTATCGGCTACAACCTCACCGTCTCGGTGCCCATCGTCGGCGACTTCTTCGGGGAAATCATCTTCGGCGGGCAGTTCCCGACGAGTGCGACCATCCCTCGGCTCTACTTCCTGCACGTCCTCGTCATCCCCGTCGCCATCGGCATCGGGTTGGCGGTCCACATGGCCATCCTGATACGGCAGAAACACACCGAGGCACCCCGCGACGACGACGTGCAGGTCGGCGAGGAGACGATCGACCGCGACGACGACAGCGTCATCGTCGGGCTCCCGGCCGTGCCGAATCAGACGGCCGTAAGCGCCGTCGTCTTCTTCCTGACCGCGGCGACGCTGTCGGCGCTCGCCGGCTTCCTCCCCGTCCACAACGTCGCGGAGTACGGGCCGAACGACCCCGCGTCCACGCCGGCGCTCATCATGCCCGACTGGTTCCTGATGTGGGTGTACGGCTTCCTGAAACTGCTCCCACAGTGGCTCACCTTCTCGGTGGGCCCGGTCCACGTCAACACGGAGTTCCTGGGCGGCATCGTGCTCCCCGGACTGGTGTTCGCCGCCATCATCGCGTGGCCGTTCGTGGACCGAACGGAGGCGACGCACTTCACGGCCGACCCGCTAGACCGACCGCGACAGACCGCCGTCGGCGTCGCCGCCGTCACGTTCATCATGATCGCTTCCATCGCGGGGATGAACAATATCCTCGCGGCGCAGGTGCTCGGGACGACCACGGACGTGGTCAACCCCGTCCTGACCGCGGCGCTGCTGGGCGTGCCGCCGCTGTTCGGCGGACTCACGTACCTGCTCTTGCGCGACGGAGCGTCGGGAGCGACCGCTACGCCCGCATCCGGAGGTGGGGGCGATGACTGAAACCGACCACCGCCCGGCGCTCACCGCCCGCCAGTACAGCCTGCTAGATACGACGAGCAAACTGCTCGGTCTCGGCCTCGTCGCCGCCGGCCTCGAAGCTGGCGGCGCGACGCCGACCGGTTTTGCTCTCGCCGTCGTCGGCGCCGCCTGTGCGACCGCGACGGTCTTCATCTCCCATGAGTAACACA
This sequence comes from Haloplanus vescus, assembly GCF_900107665.1. Taxonomy (NCBI): domain Archaea; kingdom Methanobacteriati; phylum Methanobacteriota; class Halobacteria; order Halobacteriales; family Haloferacaceae; genus Haloplanus; species Haloplanus vescus. The sequence continues at coordinate 243,916 of NZ_FNQT01000001.1, read as the reverse complement.
AACGACGGACGGACGGACGGTATCGGCAGACGCGACTTCGTGAAGGGGCTCGGCGCCGCATCGCTGCTCGGTGCGACGGGGCTTTCCTTCGCAGACGACGGCATGAGTGGTCTCGATGTCGTCGACGACCCAATCGGCGACTACCCCTATCGCGAGTGGGAGGACCTCTACCGCGACCAGTGGGACTGGGACTCCATCTCCCGCGCCACCCACAGCGTCAACTGCACGGGGTCGTGCTCGTGGAACGTCTTCGTCAAGGACGGCCAGGTCTGGCGCGAGGAGCAGGCGGGTGACTACCCCACCTTCGACGAGAGCCTGCCCGACCCCAACCCCCGCGGCTGTCAGAAGGGAGCCTGCTACACCGACTACGTCAACGCCGACCAGCGCGTCTTGCACCCCCTGCGACGCACCGGCGAGCGTGGCTCCGGCCAGTGGGAGCGCATCAGCTGGGACGAGGCGCTGACCGAAATCGCCGACCACGTCATCGACGAGGTGGAAGCGGGGCGGTACGACGCCATCTCGGGCTTCACGCCCATCCCGGCGATGAGTCCCGTCTCCTTCGCGTCGGGGAGTCGCCTCATCAACCTGCTCGGCGGCGTCTCGCACAGCTTCTACGACTGGTACTCCGACCTCCCGCCGGGACAGCCGATTACGTGGGGGACCCAGACGGACAACGCCGAGTCCGCGGACTGGCACAACGCCGACTACATCATCGCCTGGGGGTCGAACATCAACGTCACCCGCATCCCCGACGCGAAGTACTTCCTCGACGCGGGCTACGAGGGAGCAAAGCGGGTCGGAATCTTCCCCGACTACTCCCAGACGGCCATCCACACCGACGAGTGGCTTGCGCCGGAGGGCGGGAGTGACACCGCCCTCGCCCTCGGCATGGCCCGGACCATTGTCGAGGAGGGCCTCCACGACGAGGCGCACCTCAAAGAGCAGACGGACATGCCCCTCCTCGTCCGCGAGGACACGGGCAAGTTCCTCCGGGCGAGCGAGGTGGGCTTGGCGACGGGCGCCGACGACCCCGAGAAGGTGTTCGTGATGGTCGACGCCGACGGGGACCTGCGTGCCGCACCGGGGTCGCTCGGCGAACGCGACGGCCAACACGACCCCGAGGCGAGCATCGAACTCGACTTCGACCCGCAACTCGACGTGGCCCGGTCCGTCGACGCCGCGGAGGGAAGCGTCGAGGTGCGGTCGGTGTGGGCGAACCTACAGGACGAACTCGCCCAGTACACGCCGGAGTTCGTCCACGAGGAGACGAGCGTCGGCAAGAGCACCTACCAGCGCATCGCCCGCGAGTTCGCCGAGGCCGACGCCGCGAAGATAATCCACGGCAAGGGCGTCAACGACTGGTACCACAACGACCTGGGCAACCGCGCGATTCAGTTGCTCGTCACGCTCACGGGGAACCTCGGCGACCCCGGCACGGGCCTCGACCACTACGTCGGCCAGGAGAAGATTTGGACCTTCCACGGCTGGCAGGTGCTCTCGTTCCCGACCGGAGACGTCCGTGGCGTCCCCACGACGCTGTGGACGTACTTCCATTCCGGCATCCTTGACAACACCGACCCCGACACCGCCGCGAAGATTCGTGAGTCCATCGACCGCGGGTGGATGCCCGTCTACCCCAGCGAGCGCCCCGACGGCTCCCGTCCCGACCCCTCGACGATGTTCGTCTGGCGGGGGAACTACTTCAACCAAGCCAAGGGCAACGTCGCCGTCGAGGAGCAGCTGTGGCCCAAACTGGACCTGGTTGTCGACATCAACTTCCGGATGGACTCGACGGCGCTGTACTCGGACATCGTCCTCCCCGCGGCCAGCCACTACGAGAAACACGACCTCTCGGAGACGGACATGCACACGTACGTCCATCCGTTCACGCCGGCGGTGGAGCCGTTGGGTGAGGCGAAGACGGACTGGGCCATCTTCCGTGACCTCGCCCAGAAGATTCAGGAACGGGCGCGAGAGCGCGGGGTCGACCCGGTCGAAGACCGGCAGTTCGACCGCACCATCGACCTCACGACGGTCTACGATGACTACGTCCGCGACTGGGAGACGGGCGAGGAGGGTGCGCTGGCCGACGACCGCTCGGCCGCGGAGTTCATCCTCGAACACTCCGAGGAGTCGAACCCGAGCGACAGCGACGAGCAAATCACGTTCAACGACACGGTCGAGCAACCACAGCGACTCCTCGATGCCGGCGACCACTGGACCTCCGACATCAAGGAGGGCGAACCGTACGTCCCGTGGCAGGACTACGTCCACGACAAGGAGCCGTGGCCAACCTTCACCGGTCGACAGCAGTACTACATCGACCACGACTGGTTCCTCGAACTCGGCGAGGAACTTCCGACTCATAAGGAGGGCCCGACGTCGACGGGTGGGGACTACCCACTCGCGTACAACACGCCGCACAGCCGGTGGTCGATTCACTCGACGTGGCGTGACGACCCGAAGATGCTCCGCCTCCAGCGTGGCGAACCCGTCGTCTACCTCAACCCCGAGGACGCCGAGGAGCGCGGCATCGAGGACGGCGACACCGTCGAGGTGTACAACGACCTCGGCGCGATAGAAGTGCAGGCGAAGGTCTACCCCTCGGGCGAACCGGGGACGGCACGGCAGTTCTTCTCGTGGGAGAAGTTCCAGTACCCCGAGCGGAACAACTTCAACACGCTCGTGCCGATGTACATGAAGCCGACGCAGTTGGTGCAGTATCCCGAGGACACGGGCGAGCACCTCCACTTCTTCCCGAACTACTGGGGGCCGACCGGCGTGAACAGCGACGTGAACGTGGACGTGCGGCCGACCGGAGGTGACACCGAATGAGTACCAACGAGGAGACGAACGTCAACGTCGCGGAAGGAATCGACCATCAGGTGGCGATGGTGATGGACCTGAACAAGTGCATCGGCTGCCAGACGTGTACCATCGCGTGCAAGTCGCTCTGGACCGAGAGCGGCGGCAGCGAGTACATGTACTGGAACAACGTCGAAACCAAGCCCGGCGAGGGGTACCCCCGCGGCTGGGAGGACTCCGGCGGCGGCTGGACCGACGACGGGAGCGAGCGCCAGACAGGCGAAATCCCGTCCCGCGAGGACTACGGTCGCTCGTGGGAGTTCAACCACTCCGAAATCATGTACGAGGGGAGCGACGAACCCCTCCGCCCGCGCGAGGGCGCGGAGTGGGGGCCCAACTGGGACGAAGACCAAGGCGCGGGCGAGTACCCCAACAGTTACTACTTCTACCTCCCGCGCATCTGCAACCACTGCACCCACCCCTCCTGCGTGGAGGCGTGTCCCCGACAGGCGATATACAAGCGCGAGGAGGACGGCATCATCCTCGCCGACCAGGAACGGTGTCGCGGCTACCGCTACTGCGTCGAGGGGTGTCCGTACAAGAAGGTGTACTACAACGCCGTCTCGAAGAAGTCGGAGAAGTGCATCTTCTGTTACCCGCGCGTCGAAGGCGAGGGGCCGGACGGGGAGACGTACGCCCCCGCCTGCGCGGAGGAGTGCCCGCCCCAACTCCGACTGGTGGGCTTCCTCGACGACGAGGACGGCCCCATCTACAAGCTGGTCGAGGAGTACGAGGTGGCGCTTCCCCTCCACCCCGAGTTCCGCACCGAGCCGAACGTCTACTACATCCCGCCGTACGCGCCCGGCCAGCACACCGAAGACGGGGAGTCGGTCGACGTCGACCGCATCCCACGGCAGTACCTGCGGGAGCTGTTCGGCGACGAAGTCGACCAGGCGCTGAACACCATCGAACGCGAGCGACAGCGCGCCCGACAGGGTGCGGACAGCGAACTGATGGAACTGCTCCAGCACAAGAACCCGGCCAAACAGTACCGACTGGGTGTCTTCGATGACTGACGAACGAACGCGCGCGCTGGCGACGGCGCTCGTCGTCGGCGCACTGGTGCTCGGGTCGACGATAGCGCTCGCCTCGCCGGTGGTCGACGCCCGCCCGGCCCACGAGATTCCGGTGACCGAGCGGTCGGACGCGGACCTCGCGTCCCCGACCGCAAAGGGGTGGTCGTCGGTGCCTGCGTCGGACGTGGCGCTGTCGAGCGCGCCGAGTAGCGTGCCCAACGCCGCGGATACGTCGGTCGAGCGAGTCCACGTGCAGGCGGTCCGGAGCGACGGACAGTTCTACGTCCGCCTGCAGTGGGAGGACCCGACGCGCAACACGAGTTCGGAGGGGCCGGAACAGTTCGTCGACGCCGCGGCCGTCCAGTTCCCGGCGGACACGAGTTCGCGGCCCCCAATCGCCATGGGCGGCCAAGACAACCGGGTGAACGTCTGGTACTGGGGCGGCGACGGCACCACGCAAGAGATTCTCGCCGGCGGCGCGGGGTCGACGACGCCGTTCCCCTCCCCCGCCGTCGACGCGAACGCGGCCTACGAGGACGGCACGTGGACGGTGGTCTACACCCGCAGCGTGGCGAGCGAGAGCGCCAATCGCACCGACCTCGACTCGACCGACACGCTTGACGTCGCGTTCGCGGTGTGGAACGGCGGCAACGGGGAGCGCGCGGGCCGGAAGAGCGTCAGCGAGTGGCACTACTTCCTCGCGGGCACCGGCCCGCAGGGACCGCCGTATCAGACGCTCCTGTGGACCGTCGCGGGAATCGCCATCGTCGCCGTCGTCGGCGTGACGACGTTCGGCGTCCGCCGTGCGCGCGGCGGTAACGACGGAGGTGGGTCCTGATGGCGACGGTCAACGACGCCCTCGGCGACGGCGTGGACCCCGACGCCGCCGCGCGGGGCGCCGTGTTCGCGACGCTCGCTCGAGCGTTCCAGTACCCCACCGACGAGTTCCACGACGCGGCAGTGACTGGGGCGCTGGAATCGTCTCTCCAGCAGTGTCTCGACCGGACGCCTCTCGACGTGTCGGTCCCAGACCTGCGGACCGACGACGACTACCAGACGCTGGCGGCCCGGTACAACGACCTGTTCGAGCTCGGATACAGCGAGTACACCGACCGGACCGACGGGTCGCTGGAGGCGTCGGGACCGCCCGTCCCGCTGTACGAGTCGAAGTACCGACCGGACCAGTCGTGGAACGACGTGAACCTCGACCTGGCGCGGGCGTACGACCACTACGGCATCGAAATCGACGACGACCAGCGCGACAACCACGACGCGCTCCGGTACGAACTCGAGTTCGCGGGCTATCTGGCGCGCCGGGAGGCTGCCGTCGACGACGCGGCCGCCACCGCGCGCCTCGACTTCCACGACCGCCACCTCGGTCACGCGGCCGCGGGCATCGCAGAGCGCATCGACGACGAGCCCGGAACCGACGTGTACGACGGCCTCGCGCGCCTGCTCGAGTCGTTCGTTCGCGCGGACCGAAACGACCTCGCGGTACGACTGGAGGGAGACTGATGACGGCCACACACACCGGGTGGCGCCGTGCGGCGCCGCTCCTCGAAGGTCGACGAGAGGCCGTCGTGGGCGTCGCGGCGGCGGCCGTCGTCACCCGGGCGCTGACGACGACTGTCGCGAACGCGCCGGTCGGCCCGTCGGGCGTCGGCGAGTCACTGGTGGGTCTTGCGACGGCCGTCGTCGCACTCGCGGCGGTCGGTCTGGCGCTCACGACCTCCGACCCCGTCGCCGGCGTCGGCCTCCTCTTCGTCGGCGTGTTCGGCGCGCTCTCCACGCTCTCGGGTGCCGTCGCCCTGCCCGCCGCCCTCGCGGTCGGTGGCGGCGTGGCCGCCGTCGCCGTCGCGCGTCGGGAGTCGCTGCCGACCGTCTCGGCAGTCGCCGTCGGGGGCCTCGTCATCGCGCTGGCGGTGGGCCTCGGAAGCGGTGTCGGCGGGGTGGCGGCGCTCCGTCCGGCGGCGTCGACGCTGGCGCTTCTCGGCGTCGGGACGACGCCAGTCTTCGCCGCGACGACGGGGCGGGGCGCCATCGCGGGCGGCCTCGCGTTCGGCGCCGTCGTCGCCGTCGGCCTCGCGACCCCCTTCATCACCGGCGCGGTGACGCTCGTGGCCGGCGGCGTCATCGGCACGTCGCTCCCCGTCGTCGCGTTCGCGGTGGCGGGCGCGGTGACGACGGCGAGTGCGGCCGTCCGGCGCAGCGAGTGGCTCCTCCTCGCTGGCGTCGCGCTCCTCGCGTTCGCCGGGGCCCCCGCCACGCTCGACCGGGCCGTCCCCTTCGCACTCGGCATCGCGGCGCTGACGCTCCGGGAGGTGGACCGATGACCGACCACGACGACGAGGAGTTCCAGAAACACCTGGAGGAGGAGCCAGACCCGCAACTCGACCCGGCGAAGAGCCCGGGGTTCCGGAGCGACATCGAGGCGCTCGAAGACATCGAGGTGAGCCGCGAGGACGTGACTATCGGCAACGCCGACCCCGCGGAGCTGGCCGCGGCCGACACCGACCCCGTCGACGACGAGGAGACGGCGGCGTTGCTCGCGGACCTCGACGCTGCCGACCCAGTCGACCGGCGTCGCGCCGCCCTCGCGCTGAAAGACGAGGCGACGACGGACGCTGTCGTGGCGGGCCTCGCGAAGGCGGCGACACGGGGCGACGACGCCGACGTGCGCCAGTTCGCGGTGGAGGCGCTGACGGCACACGGGACGGCCGACGGAGCCGCGGCGAGCGATGACGGGACGGCCGCCGACGAACGCGCCGCGGCCGCCGCCGTCTCCTGTCTCGACGACCCGGACCCGTGGGTGCGGGCGGAGGCCGTCGTCGCCCTCGACAACATCGACCGCGAGTCCCACGAGGCGGACATCGAGGCGGCGGTGGACGACGACCACCACGCCGTGCGCCGGAACGCCGCCATCTCCCTGTTCAAGCTCCGGGGCGAGGCGATGGCGGACCGACTGCTCGACCTCTCGCACGACGACAGCGAACGGGTCCGGGAGTGGGCGGCCCACATGCTGGGCGGCGTCGACTCGGACGCGGCCCGCGCCCGCCTCGCCGACCTGACCGACGACCCCGCGACTGTCGTGCGACAGACCGCCGAGCGCGCCCTGGAGGCGGAGCCGTCGCGGTTCCGCCGCCAGTTCGGGGCGCTGGAGAACGACGCTCGCCTGCTTCCCGGCGAGGACCGACTCAACCGGATGCCCGACCTATGACGGACACCAACGACACGACAACGGTAGCACAGCCAGACGACGCGACGCTCTCGGACCGCGTGGAGGCGGCACTCCGCGCCGTCCGCGACCCGGCGGCCGGCCTCTCGGTCTTCGAGGCGGGGTTCGTCGAGGACGTGACCGTGACCGAGGGCGAGGTGCGAATCGAGGCCGACCTCCACGCGCTCGACGCCGACACGGGACAGGGCGTCGTGGATGCCATGTTGCGCGCCGTCGACGACGTGGACGGTGTCGAGGGCGTCCACGTCGAACGCGCGTCGCCGTCGGCCGAGGGGCGAGCGAGCGTCGGCGCCTTCGACCACGTCGTCGCCGTCGCGAGCGCGAAAGGTGGTGTCGGCAAGTCCACCGTGGCGACCCACCTCGCCTGTGCGCTCGCCGCCGACAACGACGTTGCCCTGTTCGACGCGGACATCCACGGCCCCAACGTGCCGTCGCTGGTCGAGGCGAGCGGTCCCATCCATGCCACCGACGACGGCGACCCGATGCCTGTCCGCCGGCGCGGCATGGACGTGATGAGCGTCGGCCTGATGGAGGACGGCGCGCCACTGGCGTGGCGGGGGGCGATGGCCCACGACGCGCTCTCGGACCTCTTCGAGAACACGGCGTGGGAGAACGACGACGTACTGGTCGTCGACCTGCCGCCGGGGACGGGCGACGTGGTGCTCACCACGCTTCAAGACGTGCCGGTGGACGGCGTCGTCGTCGTCACGACGCCCTTCCACTCTGCCATCAGCGACACCGGGCGTACCGTCGAGCTGTTCCGCGACAACGACGTGCCCGTCCTCGGTGCCGTCGTCAACATGGCGGAGTACGTCTGTGACTGCTGTGGCGAACCGAACGACCTGTTCGAGGCGTCGACGGACGCACTGGACGCGCCGGTGCTCGCGGAACTCCCGTTCACCAAGGAGTTGCAGGGGACGCCCGAACCCGGCGACGTGCCCGAATCGGTGGCGACGCTGGGCGACCGGGTCCGCACGGCGCTCGACGAGGCGTGGACGGTCGGCGCCCCCGACGACGCCGTCGACATCCGCGACTGCCCGCCAGAGGAACGCAAGCAACGCGTCCGGGAGCGGTTCGAGTCGCTCGACGGGGGCGGTGCGTTCACCCTCGTCAGCGACCGCGACCCGACGCCGGTCGGCGACTTCCTGAGTCGACTCGCCGAGACGCCGCGGGCGGCGTTCGACATCGAAGTGCGGCGCGCGACGCCCGATGACTGGGTGCTGGAGACGACGAAGCCCTGAGTCACGACGGGCGCGCCCACTCGTGGTAACAGGTGGATGTTGACGTGCGACGACCCGCGACCGTTCGAGCAACTTTATTCGCACCCCGGCCATACGTCTTCCCATGCGCGCAGTCCGCTATCACGAACACGGTGGTCCCGAGGTACTGCAAGTCGACGATATCGACCGCCCCGACCCGGCGGCCGACGAAGTGCTCGTTGAGGTGGCGGCGGCGGGCATCAACCCCGTCGATACCTACTTCCGCGAGGGGTCGTACCAGCCCTTCACCCTCCCGATGATTCCGGGCGTCGACGCGGCGGGCGACGCCGTCGCCGTCGGCTCCGCTGTCGACGGAATCTCCGAGGGCGACGCCGTCGTCGCCACCGGACTGAGCAAGGACCACTACGGCGCCTGCGCCGAGTACGTCGCCGTCCCGACGGACCGCGTCGCGCGCCTCCCCGAGAGTGCCGACCCCGTCGCCGCCGGCGGTGCGGGCGTCGCGGCGGTAACGGCGTGGCGAGCGCTCGTCGACCACGCCGGCCTCGAACCGGCCGAGACGGCGCTGATTCACGGCGGGAGCGGCGGCGTCGGGCACGCGGCCGTCCAACTCGCCGACGCGGCGGGGGCGCGCGTCGTCACCACGGCGGCGCCGGAGTATCACGACCGCCTCGAAGCCCTCGGCGCCGACACCGTCCTCGATTACGGGCGCGACGACCTGCGTGACGCCGTCGTCGACGCGAGTGCGGGTGGGCCGGACGTGATTCTCGACCACCGACTCGACGACTACCTACAGTTCGACGCCGACGTGGCCGCCCACGACGGCCGGGTCGTCGGCATCGGCGAGAACCACCCCGAAATCGGGTTCACGAACGACGGTGTCGCTCGGAGCAAGGACCTCACGTTCCAGTTCATGAGCATGTTCAACACGCCGGACCTGAGCGACCCCCTCGGCCGCGTCGCGCACCTCCTCGGCGAGGGCGACATCGACATCAGCGTCGCGCGCACGTACGACCTCGACGAGGTGGCCGACGCCCACGAGGACGTGTTGGCCGACAGCTTCCTCGGCAAACTCGTCGTGACGCCGTAGGCATCACTTGTTTTACGTTGGATGCCTAACCTGTTCTGTGGTGAGCCAACGCTACGCCGACCGCACCCGGGTGGACCGTGAGAGTCCGGTGGTGGGGACAGTCGACGCCCTCCGGGGGGAGCTCGACCGGGCGGACCTTCCCAGACACCTCGCGTGTTTCTATCGCGCGCCACAGACCCAGCAGAAGGTCGCGGGAGCGTTCGTCAAACACGCGCTGGAAACCGGCAACCGATGTCTCTACTTCGCCGACGCCAACGACCGCTCGACGGTCCGGCGGGTCCTGCGAACGATGGACGTAGACGTCGACCGTCGACTCGACGCCGGTGACCTCGTCGTCCGAAGTGCGAGCGACGCCTACCAAGAGGCCGACTTCGACCCCGACAGGCTAATCGAGTTGCTCGAGAGCGCGTGCGAGGTGAGCGTCGACGAGGGCTACGACGGGGTCTGGGTGGCGGGCGAACTCACGTGGTGTTTCCACACCGACCTCTCGTACGACCACATCGTGGACTTCGAGGCGGACTTCGACGCTACGTGCCCCGACCTGCCGATTACGGCGCTGTGCCAGTACGACCTGACGCAGTTCAACGACGAATCCGTCGCCAAGGCCCTGTGGACCCACGAGCGAATCATCTACCGCTACACGCTCTGTGAGAACCCGTACTACGTCACGCCGGAGCAGTTCCGGTCCCAGCAGACGCGGCCGCTGAACGCACGCCTCATGCTGGAACAGATGCACAGTCTGACTCACGCGCGAAATCAAATCGAGCGCCACGAACAGCGCCTGTCGGTCGTCAACCGCATCCTCCGGCACAACATCCGCAACGATCTGAACGTCGTCAGCGGGATTCTGTCCTCGCTGGACAGTAGCGAGTCGCCGGGGGCGGCCCGATGGCTCGACACAGCGATAGACCACATCGAAGACATCGTGGAGATAGCCGACAAGGCCCGGTACGTCGAGCGGACGATAAGCACGTCACAGATGGAGCGGACGACGCTCGCACCGTTCGTCGCGGACGCCATCGAACGCGCCGAGGAGACGCGCCCGGACGCGACGCTGACGGTCAGGGGCGACGACGACGTGTCGGTGGTGACGGACACGAACTTCGACACCGCGCTCGGCGAACTGCTCGAATACGCGCTGGAGCGACAGGAAGCAGACACGCCGAGTCTCACGCTCGACGTGTCCGACCACCCGCCGGAGCGGGTCCGAATCGACATCAGCTACCCGGGACCGCCGGTTCCCAAGAACGACCGCGACGTGCTCACGAGCGGTTCCGAGACGCAGCTCCAACACTGCCGCGGGTTGGGGCTGTGGCTGGCAAAATGGATCGTCGAGAACGGACACGGTCGCCTCGAGTTCCCGGAGTCGGGGGACCCACAGATTCGCATCGAACTCTATCGGCGGTTCGACTGACGCTGGCAGGGGTCGCTTCTCCTAAATCGGACCGTGAGCCTTTTTTCGTATACGGATGATGGCTTAAGCCATGTCACAAACGCAACGAGACACCTGGACGACTCGCGTGGGGTTCATCCTCGCGGCCGTGGGGAGTGCGGTCGGCCTCGGTAACGTCTGGCAGTTCCCGTTCCAGACGGGGGCGAACGGTGGCGCCGCGTTCATCGTCGTCTACCTGGTCGCCGTCTTCCTCATCGGCTTCCCCGCGATGCTCGCGGAGTTCGTCGTCGGGCGACGGGCCGAACGCAACCCAATCGACGCCTTCGTCAGACTCGGGCATCGCAACTGGCGAATCGTCGGCGTGCTCGGGACGATATCCGCGTTCTGGATTCTCTCCTTTTACAGCGTCGTCGGCGGCTGGGTGATTCGCTACATCCTCGGCAGCGCCCGTGGCTCGTATTTCAGCGGCTCTGAAGCGTACTTCGGGTCCATCTCGGCCGGCCCGGAGGCTATCTTCTTCCACGCCGTCTTCATGGCGCTGGTCATCGGCGTCGTCGCCTTCGGCATCAGCGGCGGTATCGAGCGCTCGACGAAGCTCATGGTGCCGAGCATCGTCCTCCTCCTCGGCGGGCTGGCCGTCTGGGCGAGCACGCTCGACGGCGGCGCCGCGGGATACGTCTACTACCTCTCGCCCGACGTGAGTGCGCTCCGGGCCAACATCTGGACCATCCTCCCGGCGGCGGTGGGCCAGGCCTTCTTCACCCTCTCGCTCGGGATGGGCGCGATGATTACCTACGCGTCCTATCTCGGCCGTGACGACTCGCTGCCGGCGGACGGCGCGACCATCGTCGTCCTCAACACGCTGGTCGGCCTGCTCGCAGGACTGGTGGTCTTCCCCATCCTCTTCTCGCTGGGCGTCGAACCGGGCAGCGGCGGACTGGGTGCGGCGTTCATCACGCTCGCCGGTGCGTTCGCACAGCTGCCCGGCGGGCGAATCCTCGGCGTCGCCTTCTTCGTCGTGCTCTTGCTCGCGGCGCTGTCCTCGGCAATCAGCCTGCTGGAAGTCGTCACGTCGTATCTCGCCGACAACACCGATGTCTCGCGCCCGCGCATCGCCGTCGGTCTCGGGGCGGCCATCTTCGCCCTCGGAATTCCGAGCGCGTTCGGACTGTCGATTCTCGGCTGGTACAACGCCATCGCGTACAACCTCCTGCTCCCTCTGTCGGTGCTCTGCCTGCTCCTGTTCGTGGGGTGGGTCGACGCCGGCGATGCGGTCACCGAACTCCGCCGCGGGACGGGGTTGAGCGAGTCCAGCGCCCTCGCGTGGCTCTGGTTCGTCCGGACTATCGTCCCCCTCGGCGTGCTGGTGACGCTCCTCCTCGGCCTGCAGACCCTCGCCGTCGATGCAGGCCTGCTGGCCAACCCGGTCGTCTGAGAGGGGTTCTCGGCGCGTCGCCGTACGGTTCGGTACGCGCCGAACTGACGCCTGACAGTCACGACGGCGACTGCGACCCGAAACCCACTTGGGCCGCGTGCGCTGACCCGGAGGCATGGCACGAGAGACGTGGGCGACACGGACGGGATTCATTCTCGCTGCTGCGGGGAGCGCCGTCGGCCTCGGCAACATCTGGCGATTCCCGTGGATGACCGCAGACAACGGCGGCAGCGCCTTTCTGGCCGTCTACTTGCTCGTCGTACTGGGCGTCGGCGTCCCCGGCCTCCTGGGCGAGTTCGTCATCGGACGGCGTGCGCGGCGCAACCCGATGGGCGCCCTGCGCGACCTTTCGGGGTCGCGCTACTGGGGCGCCATCGGCGCCGTCTCGGCCGTGACCGGTGTCGCCCTGCTCTCGTTTTACAGCGTCGTCGGCGGGTGGATTCTGCGCTATCTACTGGTATCGATAGTCGGCCCCGTCACCGGCGGTGCACCGTATCTCGCGTCCCCCGGTCCGTACTTCGATAGCATCTCCTTTGGCGTGGAGGCCGCGCTCTTCCATCTCGGCTTTCTCGCCGTGACGGGCGGCATCGTCTTCGGCGGCGTCCGCCGCGGTATCGAACTCGGGACGAAGGTGATGGTGCCCGCCGTCCTCGTGCTCTTGGTCGGGATGGCCAGTTGGGTCGTCACCCAACCCGGTGCCGCCGCAGGCTATCAGTTCTTCCTCGAATTCGACCTCGCGACGCTGCAGGCGAACGCTGCGAGCGTCATCGCGCCGGCGGCAGGACAGGCGCTCTTCACGCTCTCCGTCGGCGCCGGGACGATGGTCACCTACGCCTCGTATCTCGGCGAGGACCGCTCGCTCCCCTTCGACGGCGCGGTCATTGCGTTGCTCAACACCGGCGTCGGCGTCCTCGCGGGACTCGTGGTGTTCCCACTCCTGTTCTCGCAGGGCGTCGACCCGGGCACGGGCGGCCCGGGCGCCCTGTTCGTCAGCATCGCGGGCGCGTTCGCGGCGCTGCCCGGCGGTGACCTCCTCGCCATCGTCTTCTTCGGCGTCGTCGCCCTCGCCGCCCTCTCGAGTTCGATTAGCATGCTCGAAATCCCGGTGGCCGTCCTCGTCGACGAGGGTGGCTGGTCGCGCGGGACCGCAGTCGGCGTGTTGCTCGCACTCACCGCCCTGACCGGCACGGTGACGGCGCTCAACCCGGCGCTGTTCGACTTCGTCGCCGGCACGCTCGCCGACCTGTTGCTCACGGGCGGCCTCCTCGCCTTCCTCCTGTTCGCGGGATGGGTGCTCGGCCCCGACTCCATCGAGGAGTACGTCGCCGGCGCGGGCGCACTCGGCGCCCGATTCGCGACGCCGTGGCTGTTCGCCATCGGCGTCGTCATCCCCATCTTCCTCGTGTTCACGCTGTTGACGACGGCCGGCCTCGACGCTCGAATCGGCGTCTGGCCCACGGTGGCCGCGGCGGCCGTTCTCGTCGGCGCCGTCCTCTTCGGCCTGACGCGCAACGCCTCGTGGCGCGGTGTCTGGCGATAGTCCGAGGGGCGGAATCCTTTTGCCAGTCCTCGAACCTTGTTAGGGGACGATGACAGGTGGTCGGCCATGACCATGGAGGACCGTATCGAGGAGCTCCGCGAGAAGCGGGAACGGGCGCTCCTCGGCGGGGGCGAGGACCGAATCGAATCCCAGCACTCGAAGGGCAAAAAGACCGCCCGTGAACGCATCGATTACTTCCTCGACGACGGCACGTTCCGCGAGTTCGACCAGTTTCGCACTCACCGAACCAACAAGTTCGGTATGGAGGAGCGAAAGCTGCCCGGCGACGGCGTGGTGACCGGATACGGCGAAGTCAACGGCCGCAAGACGTTCGTCTTCGCGCACGACTTCACGGTCTTCGGTGGCTCGCTCGGCGAAGTAATGTCGGAGAAAATCTGCAAGGTGATGGACAAGGCGATGGACGTGGGCGCGCCCATCGTCGGCCTCAACGACTCGGCCGGCGCCCGCATTCAGGAGGGCGTCCGCAGTCTCGCTGGCTTCACCGACATCTTCCACCGCAACCAGCAAGCCAGCGGCGTCGTCCCACAGATTTCTGGCATCATGGGTCCGTGTGCCGGCGGTGCCGTCTACTCTCCCGCCATCACCGACTTCGTCTTCATGGTCGAGGACACGAGCCACATGTTCATCACCGGCCCGGACGTCATCAAGACGGTCACGGGCGAGGAGGTGACCTTCGAGGAACTGGGCGGTGCCGGCACCCACTCCTCGCGGACCGGCGTCGCCCACCGCGCCTTCGAGGACGAGGAAGCCGCCCTCGACAACATCCGCCGACTCCTCTCGTATCTCCCGCAGAACAACGTCGAAGACCCGCCCCGCGTCGACCCGTGGGACGACCCCGAGCGCTCGGCGGACGAACTCACGAGCATCGTCCCCGACCAGCCACAGAAGCCCTACGACATGACGGACGTCATCGGCGGCGTCGTCGACGAGGGCTCCTTCTTCGAGATTCACGACAACTGGGCGACGAACATCGTCGTCGGCTTCGGCCGCCTCGACGGTCACTCGGTAGGCGTCGTCGCCAACCAACCCCGGTCGAACGCCGGGACGCTGACCGTCGACGCGAGCATGAAGGCCTCGCGGTTCGTCCGCTTCTGTGACGCGTTCAACGTCCCCATCCTCACCTTCGTCGACGTGCCCGGCTACATGCCCGGCACCGACCAAGAACACCGCGGCATCATCCGCCACGGTGCGAAACTACTGTACGCCTACTCCGAGGCGACGGTACCGCTTCTGACGGTCATCACCCGGAAGGCCTATGGCGGCGCCTACTGCGTCATGGCGTCGAAACACCTCGGCGCCGACGTGAACTACGCGTGGCCGACCGCCGAACTCGCCGTCATGGGGCCGGAGGGTGCGGTGAACGTCCTCTACAGCGACGAACTCGACGCGGCCGAGGACCCGGACGCCCGCCGGACCGCTCTCGTCGAGGAGTACCGCGAAGAGTTCGCTAACCCCTACACCGCCGCGGACCGCGGGTTCATCGACGACATCATCGAACCGCAGGACACCCGCGCGCGACTCGTCGACGACCTGCACATGCTCAAGACGAAACGCGAGGAGACGCCCGACAAGAAACACGGCAACATCCCGATATGAATCTCGACGTGCCAGACGACGCCGACGACGACGAGGCGGCGGCCATCGCCGCGGCCGTCGGCGCGTACCTCAACGACCGTTCGCGCGCCGCGGCTGCCGCGGCCACGACGAGCGACGACGAGACGTGGACTGACCGGAAGTGGGCGTTCGCTGGCCGCCTCGACAGCGTGCAGGGACGCGCGGCCCGCGTCACGGATTCGACGCCGACGGACTCCTGGACGGCGGCGGGTCGCACCGACCGCTTTTGACGACTGTCGGCCCGATATCACATCAGCAGGCATATACGTCCGCTAGCCCTAAATCGGCGTTGTGAGCGGAGAACGTGGGGAATCTAGTCGGGGGGTCGGGGACGGATACGACTCCATCACGCTCCTCGACGAGGGGACAGAGACCCCCGGCCTGACCGGCTGGCTGCAGGTCGCAATCGACGCCATCGAGCCCCCGTGGCGGCGTCGAATAGGTGGTGGCGTCGTCACCGGAGTCAGTCTCCTTTTGCTCGTCATTCCGATCTATCACCTCGATCAGCACGCGATAACCGTCGACGCCGTCGCCGGCGACGCCCTGCCGCTCGTGTTCGGGCTCATCCTGTTCGGCGTCGGGCTCTGGTTCGTCTGGGGGAGCGACGACGACGTGGGCGCGCTCGTATCTGCGTTCTGGGTCGCAGCAGGCGGGCTCGTCGCCACCGCCGTCGGGACGTACGTTCTCACCCTCCACATCTCGCACGGCCACAGCATCGACGCGCTGTGGTTTCTGGTCTACGACATCGCGGCGATGGGTGTGATGGGCGGGCTCGTCATCAGCCGCTACGACCTACGTACGCGCCGCCAACACGAGCGATTGAGACAGCGCGAACGCCAGCTTCACGCGGTGTTCGAGGGGACGCTCGACGCTCTCGTCATCGTCGACGACGAGCGACGCTACGTCGCTGCGAACCCCGCCGCCGCCGACCTGTTCGGCGTGGAACGGTCGGAGCTTATCGGCCGGCGCGTCGGCGAGCTCGCCGTCGAGTCGGAGCCCATCGACGCCCGGTGGGATGCGTTCCTCGAAGCCGGCGAGGCCCGCGGCGAAATCGACGTCATTCGCGCGGACGGCGAGCAACGGACCGTCGCGTTCGCTATGACGGCGAACGTCCTCCCCGGTCGCCACCTCTCGGCGATTCGGGACGTGACCGAACGAGCCGAACGCGAGGCGGCGCTCAGCCGAGAGCGCGCCCGCGTCGAGTTCCTCAATCGCCTCCTCCGGCACAACGTCCTCAACGGCATGAACCTCGTGCTGGCGAAGCTCGACCAGCTCGAATCCGCGGTGCCCGATGACAGCCGCGACGACCTGGAGACAGCTCGCCACCGGAGCGACGAAATCGTCGACTTGGTGCAGACGGCCCGCCGGCTGGCGACGGACGTGACGGAAGGACTCAGCGAGCAGACGATTAACGTGCGTGACCCGCTCCGTGATGCCGTCGAATCGGTGCGTTCGGCCTATCCCGATGCGACCGTGACGTGTGACTGTCCCGAGACGCCGACGTGGGTCCACGCCGACGGCATGGTCGAGACGGTGTTCGACAACCTCCTCACGAACGCAGTCCAGCACAACGACCCGGAGGACGTGACGGTGACCGTGAACGTGACCGTCGACGACGAGACGGTCACCGTCACCGTCGCTGACGACGGCGACGGGATGGCGCCCGCTCGCCTCGCGCGACTGTTCGACGACGAGGAGTTCACGCACACGCGTTCTTGGGGCGGCTTCGGTCTCTCTATCGTGCAGGCACTCGTCCACGAGTACGACGGCGACGTGTGGGCCGAGGCAAACGAGCCGAGGGGGACCGTCTTCAGCGTCGAACTCCGGCGCGCCGAGGCGCCGAACTGACGGCGGCAGTCAACATCTGACGATGGCTGCGAGAATCGCCTTAAGCCGCGGCTGGCCGCGGTGAGAGTACGGAAAAGTGGTTCCGATCAGGCGTTGGCCGCTGCGCTCGCCTTCTTGCGCGTGATGTAACCCGCGATGCGGTTTCGAACGCCCTTGGACTCGACGTTCGTCAGCTGAGATACGCTGTCCTTGTTGGTCTCGAAGTCGGTGTTGAACGCCTCCGGGTAGCGCTCCAGCAGGATCCCACCGAGCTGTTTGACGTATTTGGGTTTGATGGCCATATGCATCAATCTACGCGGCGCGTTTAGTAAAGTTTCGTCTTCGCAGCAGCGCCTCACCCGTGCTACCGTCCGTCACACCTCGCCGCGGATTGTCGACGCGACGCGCTCCCGGTCGAACAGTCGCTCCTCCGCGGGCAACTCGGGGTACGGACCGTCGATGTAGGTGGGCCACGCCCCGAACTGCTCGGGGAAGAGCTGCTTGGCCGTCATCTCCAACTGGAAGAGGTTCAGAATCGGCCCCTGGAATCGCGCCCCCTGCGCGTAGACGCGTTCGTTCTCGACGGCGGAGAGCTGCCGACCGACGGGGTGGGTGCGGAGTCGCTCGCGGGCGGCCGGAAGGTCCGTGTCCGGGTGCATGCCCCCGAGGCCGAGGAGGACGTCCGGGTCGGCTTCCAGCATCGCCTCCATGTCGACGGTGTCGCCGGACGAGATATCGGGGAACGCCTCGGTCAAGCCGAACGGGCGCGTGTGCGCCGTCAGATAGCCAGGGTTGTTCACCTTGTACGCGTAGATGGTGTCGAAATCCCGCGGGAGCGCCATCACGGCGCTCGGGCGCGCGTCTGCGGGCGGGAGGCGGTCCGCAATCGTCGCCAGCAACTCGTCGTGTATCTCGGCGAGGGCGGCGTACCGCTCCTGCGCTTGGAACACCTGCGACACCTTCTCGAACATCTCCCAGAGGCCGTAGTACCGGTAGCGGTCGGCCCAGTCGGCCGGCGGGTCGCCGTGGCGAGCGCTGTAGTAGTTGCCGAACCACGGGGCGACGTTCGTGGCTATCTCCTCGATGTCCGAGGACTGCCACCCGTCGAGCGCGGCCATGCCCGCCGGGTCGGCGAGGTGGACGTCGCTATCGAGTTCGTAGAGTTTCTCCTTGCGTGGATTCCACGAGGAGTATAGCCCCGACCAGTCGAGGGAGACGCCGTCGAGTCGGGGGGTGAACTGGTTCCAGAGCGCGTCGTAGTAGTCCGGCGCATGCATCGCATTCACGTCGTTGCCCCGGCCGAGCGCGAAGGCCATCCCCGCGAGGTGTGTGAGACGGGTGAAGATTCGTTCGGGGACGGCGTCGAACTCGACGGTCCCCATCGGCGCCATCGTCGCCGAGTGGGTTCCGGTCGTCGCGGGGGTGGTTTCGTCGCTCGCCTCGCTACCGGTACAGCCGGCGAACGCGCCCGCGACGACGGCGCCGCCGGCGGTCAGGTAGCGCCGGCGCGTCGTGGCGTCAGGCATCGTCGAACGCACCCGTGACGATGTCCGCGACGCGCTCCCGGTCGAACAGTTCGGCGTCGTCCGTCACCGCCCCGTATTCGTCGGGATACAGCTGCTTGGCGGCGCGTTCGGTCAGGAACAGGTTGTGGATGGGGCCCTGATGGAGGTAGCCGCCGCGGTAGACGCGCCCGTTCTGGACGGCGGTCAACTCACCGCCCACGGGGTGGTCCTGCATGTACGCGAGGACGGTGTCGCGGAACTCGGTCGCCGTCTTTCGCTCGTGGCCCCGGACGAGCATCACGTCGGGGTCGATTTCGAGGAGGTTCTCGTAGTCGAGTTCGCCCCGGTTGCTCGTGCTGAGGTTCTCCACGTCCGTGCCCGCGAGGGCGTCGGTGACGCCGAGGTCACGCCACTGCTTCTTGCTCGTGCCCTTGTCGTCGAGGCGGTACGGCGAGAACGTCTCCGGTTCGTCCGTCCCCTCGTAGGTGAGAAAGACCTCGGGGCGGTCGGATTCGGGCGGGAGATGCTCCTGTACGTCGGTGATGAACTCGTCGTGGAAGTCGGCGAAGGCGCGGTAGCGCGCCTGCGCTTGGAAGACCTCGGCGACCGTCTCGAACGCCTCGTAGAGCGTGTAATACTGGTAGTCGTGCCACTCGTCGGAGCGCCGGAAGATGAGGTTGCCGACGAACGGCGCGACGTTGGTCGCGATTTCGTCGACGTCCGCGGGGTCCCAGTCGAACCAGTTGACGAGCATCTGCGGGTCATAGAGATGCACGTCGCTGTCGAGTTGGTAGAACTGCTCTTTGGTCCGTACTTCAGGATTGGTCTCTATCTGCCCGCGGTCGACGCTCACACCGGGCAGGTCGTCGTAGACGGACGTGTAGTAGCGGTCCCCGTCGCCGACACCAGTCAGTCCGTCGGCCTGTCCGAGAGCGACCGCCATGTCGGCGAATCCGCCGTCGTAGGCGGCCCACGTGGACGGGACCGATTCGAACGTGACGTCGCCGACCGGCGCCATCGACACCGAGTAGGAGTCGGTCGCCGCGGACGCCTGCGTCGATTCGCGCTCGCCGCTGCCGGTACAGCCAGCCAGAACGCCGCCAGCGGCGACTGTACCGCCCCACAACAGGTACTGTCGCCGCGTCGACGCTCCGTGCACCTCGTCGTCTCTCGCCATGAATTTAGGCCTGCCTAAAAAAATATAACTACTTCGGTTTTTAGGCTTGCCTAAATAACTTCTCGCTCACTCGTTCGCCCGTCGTTCGGCTTCGATGTCGCGCGCCGCCGCGAGGATGCGGTCGTCGTCGACGTGGTCGAGGAGTCGGTCGTGGGCCCGTTCTCGCCGACGCTCGATGTCGGCCTCGGAGAGGTAGGTGTCGAGGCGCCGTGTCACGTCGCGGTCGCGCAACTCGGCGACTCGGTCCTCGGTGAGTCCGTAGTCGTCGGGCAGGCGGTCGTCGAACCACTCGCGCCAGCGGTCACGGTCGGCCCACGCGTCGTCGAGTTCCGACTCGCGGCGCCGCCAGTCGTAGTAGTTCGCCATCGAGTCCGGATACCCGCGGGAGCGCCGCACGGCCTCCACGAGGCTGATACCGACTCGCGCGCCGCGACCGGCGGCCATGCTGGCCTGATAGCCCGTGTCGCCGTACGGGGAAGCGACGAACAGGCCGTCCACCGGCGTCGCGCCGTCGGCGTCGGCGTAGTCGCGGTCGAATCGCTCCTCGCCGCCGCGAGTCGTGAACATCGCCTCGCCGTCGAGTGGGCGCAGGTACTCGCCGTCGTAGCGCGTGGCCGCGACGACCCACCGGGCCGTGACTGGGTCGCCCGCCTGCGGCATGACCCGGAAGCCCTCGCCGTCGCGCTCGACCGCTTCGACGAGGTCGTCAACGACCGAATAGCCGACCGACTCGGCGTGGTCGTGCATCAGTCCGTACAGCGTTTCGACGTCGATGCCACCGGGGAAGCCGAGGTAGTTTTCGAGGAAGGCACACCGCTGAATCGAGGAGCGCCCGCGGTCGAAAATCACGGTGTCGAGGCCGTATCTCGCGGCGAACAGTCCCGCCGAACATCCCGCCGGCCCGCCGCCGACGACGACCACGTCGTACTCGGTCGCGTCACTCACCATTGGATTTAGGCTAGCCTAAAACAATAAATCGGTTTCGGTCCGACCGGTTATTCGTCGGGCCGACGCTGTCGCCAGTCGGTGTACTCGTCGATGCGGGCGAACGCCTCACGCTCCGCGGGGCCGCCACACCGCTCGACGGTGTCGGCGAAGTAGTCGAGGCGGTCAAGGAGGGCCTCGGTGTCGTAGGCCGGCACGTCGAGGCGCGAGGCGGCCACCGTCGCGTCGATAACGGCGTAGAACCCGCGATTTATCGTCGGCACCGTCCGCTCACGGACCTCCGACGCCGTGGGCGTGAGCATCCAGCGCACCCACTCGGTGTCGCCCTCGGTGCCCGAATCGAGGCGACGGGCCTCCACCTCGACCCACGCGGCAGCGCCGTCCCGGACCGGTTCGTCCGTCTCCGTCACGTCAAGAGCGGCGTCGACGAACTCGCGTGGGTCGGTCGTGAACTGGACGACGCCCTCGCCCCGGCGCTCGAAGTTGCCACGAGTGCGCGTCTGCCCCCACGTCACGGCGGTCACGGGGTCGCCATCGCTCTCGGGCGCGTGCAGACCCAAGGCCGCCTGATTCCAGCGGTCGTTCGGCCCGAGCGTCGCCACGATGCTCTCGGTCACGCCGCGGAGGGCGACGGGCCACGCGTCGCTCACAGCGACACCCCCCGTTCGAGGACGATAAACGCCGTCGCGGCGGTGAGGTCGGCGGTCGTCCCGGGGTTGATTCCGTCGTCGACGAACTCCTCGGCGAGGGTCTCGGCGGCGTCTGGATTTCCGCGGACCTCCGCGGCGCGACGACTGACCTCCCTCGCTCGCTCCTCGCCGTGTTCGACCGCGACGAGCGTGTCCGGTCGCTCGGCGAGCAACTCGAGGAAGGCGCGGGCGAGGCGGTCGGTGACCGGGCCCTCGTCGTCGAGGACGCCGTCCGCAGCGGCAAAGGTGCGTTCGAACCCGCTCGTCCACTCGGCGGCGTTGCCGTCGTGGTCGGCGCCTCGTGCCATCACGTCTTCGAGCGTCAGTCCGCGTTCGCGGAGCGTGGGCACCGCGTCGGCACCGCGGCGCACGTCGAGTGCCGGCGCGTCTGCGGGCGGGTCGCCGACGGCGACGTCGACGTGTTCGAACGCCCGGTAGAAGGCGGCGGCGTCGTCGACGGTCGTCTCCGAGACGACGGCCGCCACGCCGTCCGGCGACAGGCGGTCCGTCGCCGCCGCGCGAACGAGTGGGACGAGGAGGAGGAGACAGCCGAACTGCGTGTTCCCGCCCGACTGCTGGCTCATGCCCCGGACGCCGCGCTCGAAGGCGTCACCGAGAGGGCCGTTCCCCGCAGCGCGTTCGAGTCCCGGACGCGACCCCACGGCGCCGGTCAGGAAGTGTTCGAAGCGCAGGTCGTCGTGGTCGCGCCGCCGGTCGACGTTCCCCGGTTTCGGCGTGGCCGCCACCTCCAACAGGAGGGCGAGTTCGGCGTGGTCGGCGGGCGACAGCTCGGGTCGCGGGTGGTCGCTCATCCGAACGCCCCCCGCTCGCCGGTGTCGCGGCGCGTCCAGTCGTCGACGGCGCGGGCGACGCGCTGGAGCACCGCCGGGTCGTCGCTGGGACGCCCGACGCTGACGCCGTCGGCGCCGTAGGCGAGGTACTCCCACGCCGTCGCCCGGTCGCGGACGCCGTTGTTGGCGAGGACGGCGGCGTCGGTGACGGCGGCCACGTCCGCGACGCGCGGTTCCGAGTCCATGGCGTCGACGTGGACGATGTCGGCGCCCGCGTCGTCGAGGCGTCGGGCGGTGGCGGGCAGGTCGACGCCCGCTACCTCCGCGCGCACCTTCACGCTCACCGTCGCGCCCGTCTCGCTGGCGGCGGCGACGTAGTCGGCGAGGCGGTCGGTGTCGCGGAGAAGCCGTTCGCCACAGCCCACGGCACAGAGTTCGTCCTGTCGGCAGTGGGCGTTGATTTCGATCACCGCGTCGTGTGCCGCACAGCGGGCGGCGACCGCACGAATCGGGTCGAGAGTCGCGCTGCGGACGTTCACGCCGGCGCGAATCGGCGCGTCGTCGAGGGCGGTGAGTTGGCGGTCGACGAAGGCGATGGGGTCCTCGGGGAGAAACTCCTCGCGCCCCCGCGCGACGAGTTGGCGGGCCGCCTCGCGTGACGCGTCGTCGACGGCGACGCCGCCGAGGAAGGCGAGGTCGGCGTGGGCGGCGCCGGCACGCGCCCACTCGGCGTCGGACTCCCCGCTGAGGCTGGCGAGAGCGAGCATCACGTCACCTCCGCCAGCGCGTCGGCGACGGCGCGAATCACCCGCCGTGCGTCCGCCGGCGTGTCGATTCGGGTGTCGGTGCGGACGGTCGGGCGGTCGAGGTCGGTGCCGTCGGCGTCGTCGAGGACGAAGGCGTCGACGAAGGGGTAGGCGGCGGCGACGCCGGCTGTCGACGGCTCACGTCCCGTCCCCGCCATGAGTTCGGCCGCGGGCCCGGAGAACACCTCGTCCTCGACGAAGGGGGAGACGGCGACGACGGGCGTGTCGGCGAGGGCGTCCTCGACGCCCGGGAGCGCGCGGATGGGGCCGATGCTCGTCACGGGGTTCGAGGGGCCGATGACGACCGGGTCCGAGAGGGCGTCGAGCACCGCGTCGGTCGGCTCGGCGGTCTGCGAACCGCGGAACTCCACGTCCTCGACCGCCGGGTCCGCGCGACGAGCGACCCAGTACTCCTGAAAGTGCATCGCGCCCGCGTCCGTGTGGACGATGGTCGCCACGGGGTCGTCGCTCATGGGGAGGAGGTCAACGTCAAGGTCGAAGGCCGTCGCCAACCGGTGTGTCACCTCGGTGAGCGAGTGGCCCTCGTCGAGGAGACTGGTGCGAGTGATGTGGACCGCTCGGTCGCGGTCGCCGATTTCCATGAACTCCGCGACGCCGGAGAAGCGACGCCAGCGAGCGAGGCGGCGGCCCGCAGTCTGTCGGTCCGAATCGAGATAGCGCGGGCCGGTATCGAGGCCGGCGGCGTCCGCCAGTCGGCGCAGTTCGTCGTGGGTCGCCGTCGTGTCGTCCGCGAGTCCCCACCACGTCTCCCGGTCGAGGACGTCACCGCCGCGAAAGAGGACGGTGTCGAGGTCCGGGCAGACGAGGTGGCCGCCGAGTTCCACGTCGTCGCCGGTGTTGGCGACGACGGTGAGTTCCTCGGGGTCGAACGCCGCGTCGGCCCCGTCGAGCAGTTTCGGGGTGCCCGTCCCGCCGGCGAGGAACGTAACCATGGACCGCGTAACACCCCCCTGGATTTGTGCCTTTGGGGATAGGCACCGCTTCTTTAGGTGCGCCGACGTGACGCGGCCGTATGAGCAACATCGACGTCCTCAGAGACGACGTGTCGCTCGACGAGCCGACGCTCGTCGAAGGGCTGCCGGGGGTCGGACTCGTCGGCAAGCTCGCGACCGACCACCTCGTCGAGACGTTCGACATGTGTCACTACGCGAACGTCACCTGCGACAGCCTGCCGCCGGTAGCGATGTACGAGGAGGGCGACCGCAACCTGTCGCCGCCGGTCCGGCTGTATGCCGACCCGGAGAAGGACCTGCTCGCCCTCCGCAGCGACGTGCCGGTCGCCCCGCCCGCGGCGCTCGAGTTCGCCGAGTGTCTGGGCGAGTGGACCGTCGCCGACGACGTGTTGCCCGTCTATCTCAGCGGCATCGGCCGCGAGCGTGAAGACGGCGAGACGCCCGCGCTGTACGGTGTCAGCACGGGCGGCGCGAGCGACCGACTGGACGCCGTCGACGTGTCTCCGCCCGAGGAAGCCGGACTGGTGTCGGGGCCGACGGGGGCGCTGTTGAGTCACGCCATCGAGACGGACACCCCCGCGCTCGGCCTCGTCGTCGAGGCCAGCCAGCGGTTCCCGGACCCGCAGGCGTCGGCGCATCTGCTGGAGGCCGGCATCGAACCCCTGCTCGACATCTCGGTCCCGGTGCAGGAGCTCACGGAGCGCGCCCAAGAGATACGACAGACCAAGCGCCGACTGGCCAAGCAGATGCAGAGCGCCGAGGAGGAGAGTTCGAAGGCCCGCCCCCTCGGAATGTATCAGTGACCGCGTTCTGCAAGCCTTAAGCGAGGCGAGGCGTTTCACTCGTGCATGACCGAGGAGACGGCCGACGAGATGGCGGCCGACGACGAAGCGGACGACGAGACGGCCGACCTCGCCGACCGGGTCGCGGAGTACGACGCGG
The DNA here is from genome assembly GCF_900107665.1 of Haloplanus vescus. Taxonomy (NCBI): domain Archaea; kingdom Methanobacteriati; phylum Methanobacteriota; class Halobacteria; order Halobacteriales; family Haloferacaceae; genus Haloplanus; species Haloplanus vescus. The sequence continues at coordinate 218,834 of NZ_FNQT01000001.1, read as the reverse complement.
AGCTCGGCTCGGCAGTCGCGGACCTCGAAGCGCGCGTCGAGACGCTCGAATCCGACCTGTCCGAGGCCGAAGCGCGCGCCGACGACATGGAATCCAAGCTGAAGCGCACGCAGGCCGACTTCCAGAACTACAAGAAACGCGCCAAGGAGCGCGAAGCGGAAATCAAAGAGCGGGCGACCGAAGACTTCGTCACCCGCCTCGTGCCGGTCCGCGACGACTTGGTGCGCGCCTTAGACCAAGACGAGGGCGTCGACATCCGCGACGGCGTCGAGTCGACGCTGGAGACGTTCGACCGCGTCCTCGAAGAGGAGAACGTGACGCCGATTCAGCCGGCGCCGGGCGAGGAAGTCGACCCGACGCGCCATCAGGTGATGATGCGCGTCGAGAGCGACCACCCCGAGGGCACCGTCGCCGACGTCTACCGTCCCGGGTACGAGATGGCGGGGAAAGTCATCCAAGAGGCGCAGGTGACGGTGAGCGAGGGCGAATAGCGACCACGCCCCGAGCCGAATTGCAGTTCTATATAAACGTATATGATGTGAGCCGTTCGCACGATTCCTAATCGGGAGACGTGAGCGGGGTGGTGGGGACTGGGGACTCACCCGGTCTAGTAACCTTTAACCGACAAAAGCCGGTATCAATGGACAAGATGGCGAGTAACAAAATTCTGGGAATCGACCTCGGGACCACGAACAGCGCGTTCGCGGTGATGGAGGGCGGCGACCCGGAGATTATCGTTAACGGCGAGGGCGACCGAACAACGCCCTCGGTCGTCGCGTTCACCGACGACGACGAGCGTCTCGTCGGTAAACCGGCGAAAAACCAGGCCGTCCAGAACCCCGAGCGCACGATTCAGTCCATCAAGCGCCACATGGGTGAGGACGACTACACCGTCGACATCGACGACGAGGATTACACGCCGGAGCAGATTTCGGCGATGATCCTCCAGAAAATCAAGCGGGACGCCGAGGAATACCTCGGCGACGACGTGGAGAAGGCCGTCATCACCGTCCCGGCGTACTTCAACGACCGCCAGCGTCAGGCGACGAAAGACGCCGGCGAAATCGCCGGCTTCGAGGTCGAACGCATCGTCAACGAGCCGACCGCGGCCTCGATGGCCTACGGCCTCGACGACGAGTCCGACCAGACCGTCCTCGTCTTCGACCTCGGGGGCGGCACGTTCGACGTGTCGGTCCTCGACCTCGGGGGCGGCGTCTACGAAGTCGTCGCCACGAACGGGGACAACGACCTCGGCGGCGACGACTGGGACCAGGCGATCATCGACCACCTCGCCGAGGAGTTCGAGAGCGACCACGGCGTCGACCTCCGCGAGGACCGACAGGCGCTCCAGCGGCTGAAAGACGCCGCCGAGGAAGCCAAGGTCGAACTGAGCAGCCGAAAGGAGACGGAGATCAACCTGCCGTTCATCACGGCGACCGACAGCGGCCCCATCCACCTCGAAACGTCGCTCACCCGCGCGAAGTTCGAGTCGCTGACGAGTGACCTGCTGGAGCGGACCGTCGAGCCGACCGAACAGGCCCTCTCCGACGCGGGCTACTCGAAAGGCGACATCGACGAGGTCATCCTCGTCGGCGGGTCGACGCGGATGCCGCAGGTCCAGGAGAAGGTCGAAGAGCTCGTCGGCAAGGAGCCGAAGAAGAACGTCAACCCGGACGAGGCCGTCGCGCTCGGCGCGGCGATTCAGGGTGGCGTCCTCGGCGGCGAAGTCGACGACATCGTCCTGCTGGACGTGACGCCGCTCTCGCTCGGTATCGAGGTCAAGGGTGGCCTGTTCGAGCGCCTCATCGACAAGAACACCACCATCCCGACCGAGGAGTCGAAGGTCTTCACCACCGCCGCGGACAACCAGACCTCGGTGCAGGTGCGCGTCTTCCAGGGCGAGCGCGAAATCGCCGAGGAGAACGAACTGCTCGGTGAGTTCCAGCTGACGGGCATCCCGCCCGCGCCCGCCGGAACGCCCCAGATCGAAGTCTCGTTCAACATCGACGAGAACGGCATCGTCAACGTCGAAGCCGAGGACAAGGGCTCCGGCAACGCCGAGTCCATCACCATCGAGGGCGGCGCCGGCCTCTCGGACGACGAAATCGAGCAGATGCAGGAGGAAGCCGAGAAACACGCCGAGGAGGACCAAGAGCGCCGCGAGCGCATCGAGGCCCGCAACGAGGCCGAGAGCGCCATCCAGCGCGCCGAGACGCTCCTCGAAGAGAACGAAGAGGAAGTCGACGAGGACCTCGTCGCGACCATCGAGGACGCTATCGCCGACGTTGAGGAAGTCCTCGAAGACGACGACGCCGACACCGAGGAGATTCAGTCGGCCACCGAGGCCCTCTCCGAGGAACTCCAGGAAATCGGCAAGCAGATGTACCAGGACCAGGCCCAGCAAGCCCAGGCCGGTGCGGGCGGTGCCGGCGCAGGCGCCGGTGCCGGCGGCATGGGCGGTATGGGCGGTGCCGGCCCCGGCGGCGCCGGCGGTCCCGATGCCGGCGGCGAGGAGTACGTCGACGCCGACTTCGAAGAGAAAGACGACGAAGACGACGCCTAGCGACGCCGAGCCGCGTTTTTCAAATAGGTCGCGACAGTAATCCACACAAATGACAGAGGACTTTTACGACGTACTCGGGGTGTCTCGTGACGCCGACGAGGACGAAATCCAGCAGGCGTATCGCGAGAAAGCCTCCGAATACCACCCCGACGTGAGCGACGACCCCAACGCCGAGGAGAAGTTCAAGAAGGCCAAGAAGGCGAAGGAGGTCCTCACGGACGAGGAGAAACGGCAGGCGTACGACCAGATGGGCCACGAGCGGTTCGAACAGGCCGAGAAGCGCGGCGGCTTCGACGGCGCCGGTGGTGCCGGCGGCGGCGCCCGTGGCAACCCCTTCGGCGGCGGGGGCGGCGGTGGCTTCGGCGACATCTTCGAACAGTTCTTCGGCGGCGGCGCCGGCGGCGGCAACCGTAACCGACCCCGACAGGGACAGGACCTCCGCACGTCGCTCCAGCTGGACCTGGAGGAGGCGTTCGAGGGGGTCGAACGCGAGTTCAGCGTCACGCGACCGACGCGGTGTGACGACTGTGACGGCGCCGGCCACCCGCCCGACGCCGACGCCGAGACGTGTCCCAACTGCGACGGGCAGGGGCAGGTCACGCAGGTTCAGCAGACGCCGCTCGGACGGGTGCAACAGACGAGCGCGTGTCGCCGGTGTGGCGGCGAGGGTACCCTCTACAGCGAGACGTGTTCGACCTGTGGCGGCGACGGGCAGGTGCGCGAGGAGTCGACGCTCTCGGTCGACATCCCCGCCGGCATCCGCGACGGACAGTCACTCCGCATGGAGCGAGAGGGCGCGCCCGGGCCGAACGGCGGCCCGAACGGCGACCTCCTCATCGAGGTGTCGGTCGCCGACCACCCGGACTTCGACCGCGAGGGCGACGACCTCCACCACCAGTACCCTATCTCGTTTCCGCAGGCGACCTTTGGCGACACCGTCGAGGTGTCGACGCTCGACGGCACCGTCGAGATGGACGTGCCCGCGGGAACCCAGAGCGGCGAAACCTTCCGACTCAAGGACAAGGGCATGCCGCGACTCCGCCGCCGCGGCCGCGGCGACCTCTACGTGCAGGTGCAGGTCGTGACGCCCGACAGCCTGAACGCCGAACAGCGCGAGGCCCTCGAGCAGTTCGCCGAAGCTGGCGGCGAGGAAGTCGACGTGAACGAGGGTTTCTTCGAGCGCATCAAGAGCAGCTTCTAGATGCGCGTCCTCGGCGACGTGGTCGGCCGCGAGCGCCGGTCCGACCGCACAGCGCTTCGTCTCGACGGGCGGCCCGACAGCTACAGCGACTTCTGTACGACGGCGTGGAAGGCAGGCCACGCCCTCAGCCACCTCGGCGTCCACGCGGGGTCGCGGGTCGCACTCGCGCCCGACGCGTCGCTCCCCGTGTTGACGACGCTGTTCGGCGCCGCGTGTCTCGGCGCGTGCGTGACCTTCGACACCGACGCCGAGGCTCGCGTCGTCCTCACGCCCGTCGACGAGGCGGTGGCCGACCGGCCCAGTCGAAAGCGCGTCGTCTACGGCGACGCACCCGACGACCCGAGCGTGACGTACTGGGAGCGCGTCGTCTGGAGCGAGAACCCCGTCGCCCCGCCGGGCGAGCGGTCGGCGGACGAAGCCGTGCTGGCGGACGATGGAGCGTCGCTCACGCACCGCGACGTCCTGACGGCGGCGAATCGCGTCGTCGAGCGAGCGGGCATCGATGCCGAGACGGCGGTGGCGCTGCGGGCGTCGCTTGCCGACCCGCGGGCAGTCGTCGCCGGCGTCGTCGCCCCACTCGTCGCCGGCGGGACAGTCGTCGTCGGCGACGCGGACGCGGACGTGGTCGTCGCCGACGACCCGGTCGCTACAGTTAATCTTTCTGATATTTCGTTCGGCGCCTGAGGCGTCTCGTTAACCTCGAACCGGGCATAGGTTTATGACGGATAATGATGTGGTGTGTGAACAGGTATGTCAGCCAGAGAGCGAGTCCAATCGTTCGGGCGGACGATGGCGGACTGGTCGGAACGCTGGGTTCCGAGTCCGTTCCTGTTCGCCGTCATTCTGACGCTCATCGCGTACGTAGCCGCGATAGTGTTCACGCCGGACGGACCGTATCAGAACATCCAGAACTGGTACGACGGGTTCTGGAGCCTCCTGACCTTCGCGATGCAGATGGTGCTGATTCTGGTCACGGGGTACGCCGTCGCCGACTCCGACTTCGTGAGTAGCTATCTAAACCGTCTCGCATCGGTGCCAGACACGAACACGCAGGCGGCGGCGCTGGTCGCTGCCGTCTCGCTCCTGTTCGGGTACTTCCACTGGGGCATCGGCCTCATCGTCGGGGCCATCTTCGCCATCTTCGTGGCGCGGGCGGGCCACGAACGTGGGAAGACGTTCCACTACCCGATTCTGTGTGCGGCCGGTTACACGAGTCAGACCATCTGGCACGTCGGGCCGTCGACGAGCGCCGGACTGCTCTCCGCGACGGAGGGCCATCCCTTCGTCGACACCATCGGCATCGTCCCGCTGAACGAGAGCGTCTTCACCGTCTACGCGTTCGGCATCGCCGTCCTCGTGTTCCTGACGGTGATTCCCGTCCTCGCCTTCCTCGCGCCGGAGGAGGAGGACGCGACGGGCATCGACGAGTACGCACCCAGCCTGCTCAAAGGCGAGTCGATGGACGAGGCAATCGACGACGACAACACGCGCGCGACGCAGGCCGAGGTGTCTCGGTCGCCCGCCGACCGCATCAACGACAGCCGAGCCATCGCGTACCTCATCGGCACCGGCATGATGGTGTACGTCATCCAGTACTTCGTCACCGCTGGCGGCATCGGCGAAGCCCTCGACCTCAACGTGTTCAACTTCACGTTCATCGCGCTGGGCCTGTTCTTGCACAAGACGCCCGCGGCGTACATGGAGACGATTCGCGACGCCACGGAGGGCGCTGCGGGCATCATCCTGCAGTTCCCCTTCTACGCGGGCATTCTCGGCATCATCAGTAATTCGGGGCTGTCCGACCTGATAGCGGAGGGGCTGCTCGCGGTGGCGACGCCGCAGACGTTCCCGGTCGTCGCGTGGCTCCTCGGTGGTGTCATGAACCTGTTCGTCCCGAGCGGTGGGGGCGAGTGGGGTATCATCGGCGGCGTCGTCGGGAGCGCAGCCGTCGAACTCGGCGTCCCGCCGGGGAAGGCCATCGTCGCCTACGGCGTTGGCGACATGTGGACGAACATGTTCCAGCCGTTCTGGGCGATTCCACTCCTCGGGCTGACGAAGATTCGAGCGCGCGACATCCTGGGCTACACCATCATCGTGATGTTCGTGCTGTTGCCGGTGTTCGCGCTCGGTCTGTACTTCCTCCCGTACTGAGCGGGAGGCTGGCGTGTCGTCGGCCGGCGGCGACACGCCGACGACGAGGGCCCGCAAATCCTTTTCACGCCGCGTTCTCTACGTCGGTGCATGTACGTCCGGGACGCCAAGAACCGAGACGAGGCCTGGTTGCTCGACCACATCGAGGAGATGGCGCTGGACGACGCCGCCTTCCGGTCCCGGGACTACGTCATCGCAGTCGATGAGGAGTCGAACGACCGGGCAGGCTTCGGTCGGATTCGCGTCCACAAGACCGACGAAGGCGACTACTGCGAACTCACCGGCATCGGCGTCCTCCCCGCGTGGCGCGGGCAGGGCGTCGGCGCACACGTCGTCGAACGACTGGTCGACACCGCGCGCGCCGAGGAGTTCGAGACAGTGTACTCGCTGACCGACCAGCCGGAGTATCTGGGCCAGTTCGGCTTCGAACCGGTCGAATCCAGCGCGCTCCCGGCGAAGATTCGTGAGCGCTTGGCGACCAAGCGAGAGACAGTCCAACCGGACGCCGTCGCGACGAGCGTCGGCGTCGACGAATTCGCTATGCCGGACCGGTTCCGCGAGATGTTCAAGAACGCGTCACCGCACGACGAGACGGACGACCAAGTCGAGGACGCAGAAGATTTCGGCATCGACCCCGACAGCGCGACCTACAAGTACGATACCGGGCGCTAAGTCCGGTCGTCGAGGAAGTCGGTGCTGAACGCGAGCCACGCCAGCACCGTACTGAAGAGGATAGGCGGCAGGATGGCGAACGCCCAGAGTGGCTCGATACCCCAAACCAGCAAGAGGAGCACGTCTGCGAGGCCGAGCAACAGGAACGGTGTCACCGCGAGGAGTGCCCGCCGCCGGTTGGGTGTGTCCTGCGAGAGTGCCATACTACGTCTGGAACGGGAGCGACCAAAAGCCCCTCGGGTCACGGCGTCGGGCGGAACTATATGACCCGATGGGCCGTAGGCCCCGAGCGTGACCGACGACCTCATCGAACGCGCCAGAGCGGCGCTCGACGCCGCGTACGTGCCGTACTCCGAGTACACGGTCGGCGCCGCGCTCCGCACCGCCGACGGCACCGTCTTCACCGGCTGTAACATCGAGAACGCCAACTTCAGCAACAGCCTCCACGCCGAAGAAGTCGCCATCGCGGAGGCGGTCAAGCGCGGCCACCGAACGTTCGACCGCCTCGCCGTCACCTCCGGCGCTCGCGACGGCATCACCCCCTGTGGCATGTGCCGGCAGACGCTCGCGGAGTTCTGTGACGACGACCTTCCCATCGTCTGTGACGAGGGCGACGAGACGACAGAGTACACGCTTGGTGAACTGTTACCCAACACCATGGGACCGGAGACGCTCGACGCGGCGCGTCGAACGGACGAATAACGGATTGCCAGCGCTCAATACCACCATATAGATGGAGCGGACGGCAGCAAAATTTTTGTTGATTCGATAATATTTTCTACCCGTCGATGACATTCCCGTTCCAATCCACGGCGGCGTCTCCCCCCTGTGTGGCGTGTCCGACCTGTGAGAGCGACGTGCTGAACGTCCACGGGATTCACACCTGTTCGGCCTGCAGTTGGGTGGCGGCGGAGTACCGATAGACGGGCGATATTTCACGGTCCCCGCTGTAGGGCGACCTATGTCCGACGACGCGGCGGACCGACAGTACCACCTCGAAGTCGCCCCGGGCGAAGTCGCCGACACCGTCTTGCTCCCCGGCGACCCGGAGCGTGTCGACGTCACCACCGAGCGCTGGGCGGAGTCGTCGGTCGTCGCCGAACACCGCGAGTATCGCACGGCGACGGGTCGGTACGAGGGTGCGCCCGTCTCGGTCACCTCGACGGGCATCGGGAGTCCGTCGGCGGCCATTGCCGTCGAGGAACTCGCCCGCGTCGGCACGGAGACGTTCATCCGCGTCGGGTCGTGCGGGGCCATCCAACCCGATATCGACGTGGGTGACTTGGTCATCACCACCGGCGCCGTCAGAGGCGAGGGGACAAGCGAGGAGTACGTCCGCAGCGACTACCCCGCCGTCGCCGACCACGCCGTCGTCTCGGCACTCGTCGCCGCCGCCGAACGCCTCGGCTACGACTACCACTGCGGCGTGACGATGAGCACCGACAGCTTCTACGCGGGCCAAGCCCGCCCCGGCGTCGACGGGTTCGAGGCCGCGGGCACCGAGTCGCTCCTCGACGAACTCCGCGACGTGAACGTGAAAAACGTCGAGATGGAGGCGAGTTCGATTCTCACGCTCGCGAACGTCTACGGACGCCGGGCGGGCGCGGTCTGTACCGTCTTCGCGAACCGCACCACCGGCGAGTTCCGCACTGAGGGCGAGGGACGCGCCGTCGAGGTGGGGAGTCTCGCCGCGGCGTTGCTCCACCGGATGGACGAGCGACGGGACGCCGAGGGAGCCAACAGTTGGCACGCCGACCTCTCGATGTAACCAATTGTCGTAACTAATCGACGTACGTCGACACCCATTATCGACAAACGGGCGTTTGAGGCGCTCTCGCGGCTGATGCAACACGTCTATAACGATCCATCGACGACCGTGTGGTATGACTACTCAAGTCGTTGTTCTCGGAGCTGGTTACGCAGGTGCCGGTGCAGTAAAACAGTTTCAGAAGGCGAACGACGGGAGTGCCGAACTGACGTGGATATCCGAACACGATTACCATCTCGTCCTCCACGAGTCCCACCGTGTCATACGCGACACGAGCGTCGCCTCGAAAATCACCATCCCGGTCGAGGACATCAAGTCGCCGGAGACGACGTTCCGACAGGGCCGTGTTACGGGCGTCGACGTCGACGAACAGACCGTCCGCTGCGAGGACGGCGACCCCGTCGACTACGACTACCTCCTCGTGGCGCTCGGGAGTCAGACGGCGTTTTACGGCATCGAAGGGCTTGAGACGCACGCGCACACGCTCAAGAGCCTCGACGACGCCCGACAGATTCACAGCGACGTGGCCGACGCCGCGGCCGACGCCACTCGCTCCGATCCCGCACAGGTCGTCGTCGGCGGCGCCGGCCTCTCGGGCATCCAGTCGGCCGGTGAAATCGCCGCTTACCGCGACGAACACCGCGCACCCATCGACGTGACGCTCGTCGAAGGGCTGGACGAAGTGCTGCCGGGAATGGACACCGAACTCCAGGGTGCGCTCCGCAAGCGCCTCGAAGCGGCCGACGTCGAGATTATGTGCGGTGAGTTCGTCTCCAGCGTCGACGACGACACCATCTACGTCGGCGGCGGCGAGGAGGAGGACCCGACCGAACTCGACTACGACGTGTTCCTCTGGACCGGCGGCATCACGGGACAGGACGAACTCGCGGACGCAGACGTCGACAAGGACGACCGGAGCCATCGTGTCTACGCCGACCGCGACTTCCAGACGAGCGACGAGAGAGTCTTCGCCATCGGCGACACCGCCCTCATCGACCAAGGACCGGACGAGGTGGCGCCGCCGACGGCACAGGCGGCGTGGCAGGCGGCGGAAGTCGCCGGCGAGAACCTCGCTCGCGCCGTTCGCGGAGAGTCACTCCGGACGTGGACCCACGACGACAAGGGGACGCTCGTCTCCGTCGGCGACGAGGCCGTCGCACACGGCGTCGACGCTCTCCCCATCAACACTTTCGGCGGTATCGGCGCCGAGACGCTGAAAAAGCTCGTCGCCGCTCGCTGGATTGCGGACGTCTCTTCCGTGGGGCGGGCCATCAGCGCCTGGCCCGACATGTAGTCCGGGCTGTTCGTATCGAGCAACTATCCTCGAGAGTGCAGAAACAGAGAGTCGAACGGGCAGAGAGCGCCTAGTGGTCCGGTTCGCCGGCGGGCGCGCGCATGTCGTCGATGCGGAGGATGAGCACGTTGTCGGTGTCGTCCTTGCCGTCGACGGTGCCGTCGATGACGAGTTTCGAGAGCGGCGTCGGGCCGACGCGAACGCTGTCGCCCTCGTGGAACTCGCGGACCGACCCCTGAACGTGAATCTCCGCGCGGCACAGGTCGGGGTGATGGACCGACGAGAGGTCGATTTCGCCGACGTTCGCGGTGTCGACCGGTTCGCCGTTGTGGAGCAGCGGCACGGCGGCCGGTTCGTCCATCTGGTCCACGTCGAGCGCTTCGTAGGCGTTTGCCGTCGGCTTGTATCCTCCCTTCGGCCCCGGTACCCCCTCGACGAGCTGCAGCGCCTTCAGACTCTGCATCTGATTGCGAATCGTCCCGGGGTTGCGGTCGACTTCCTCCGCGATGTCCTCCCCCTTCACCGCGTCCTCAGTTTCGCGATGGAGATTGATAAGAGCAGTCAGGATCGTCTTCTGACTCGACGTTAGTTCGATTGATGACATAGTTCACGGTTAGTCACTAGCGTTATTAAATTCGATGGATGTGGAACATCAGGTTCTATGCGAGGTGTCAACGTGAAAGCGATACGGCTTTGCATCCGCCTATCGTGGCCCGATGCATGGAAGGCAAGCGTGTCCTCGTCACTGGCGGGGCGGGCTTCATCGGCTCGAATCTGGCGAATCGTCTGGCCGCTGACAACGAGGTAATCGCGCTCGACGACTGCCACCTCGGCACGCCCGAGAACCTCTCGGACGACGTGGAGTTCGTGAACAGGAGCGTCCTCGACGATGACTTACCGACCGACGTCGACGTGGTCTTTCACCTCGCTGCGTACTCTTCGTACACGATGGTCGAGGAGAACAAACGCGAGGCGACGCGCGTCAACGTCGAAGGGTTCGTCAACACGGTCGAACAGGCCCGCGACGACGGCTGTGACACCGTCGTCTACGCCTCGACCTCCTCTATCTACGGCTCGCGGACCGACCCGTCGCCCGAGGACATGGACGTGGAAGCCCGCACCTGCTACGAAGCCTCGAAACTCGCCCGCGAGAACTACGGGGAGTACTTCGGCAACCACTACGACATGACCCTCGCCGGGCTGCGCTTTTTCTCGGTCTATCAGGGCTACGGCGGCGCCGAGGAACACAAAGGCGAGTACGCGAACACCATCGCCCAGTTCGCTGACAAAATCGCGAACGGCGAGTCGCCCGTCCTCTTCGGCGACGGCACACAGACCCGTGACTTCACCCACGTCGACGACGTGGCCCGGGCCATCGAACTCGCCGCCGACCACGAACTCGACGGCATCTACAACGTCGGCACTGGCGAGAGCTACACCTTCAACACGATGGTCGAGATGATAAACGACGAACTCGGGACGGACATCGACCCCGAATACGTCGAGAACCCGCTCCCGGTGTACGTCCACGACACGATGGCCGACGCCTCGAAACTTCGCGAGGCGACTGGCTGGGAGCCAGACGTGGGGTTCGAGGAGGGCGTCGCGCGAGTGTGTGCGCAGTACAAGTAACGGAGAAGGCTGAGTAAGCGGTAACGCAGAGCGCGACCACGCTTTTCCCGCCCGGCGTCGAACCGACGAGCATGCACTCCGTCCGCATCGTCGGCGCACCGACGGACTACGGCGCGAACCGCCGCGGCGTGAACATGGGCCCCGCGGCGATTCGGTACGCCGACCTCGCCGCGACGCTGGCCGACCTCGGCCTCGACGTCACCGATAGCGGCGACCGCTCGGTCCCGCGAGCGTGGACGGACGACCCCGCCCGTGCCGACGCGAAGTATCTCGGCGCCGTCGAGACGGTCTGTACCCGCCTTGCCGACGCAGTGAGCGAATCGCTCACCGCCGGCCAGACGCCACTCGTCCTCGGCGGCGACCACTCCGTCGCCACCGGCAGCGTCGTCGGAACGGCACGCGACGCCGACGTGGGCGTCCTCTGGTTCGACGCCCACGGCGACCTGAACACGCCGGCGACGACGCCGAGCGGCAACGTCCACGGGATGGCGCTTGCCGCGGCACTCGGGCTCGGGGAGTTCGAATCGACGTGGGCCGACGCCGGTATCGAGCCGGAGAACGTCGCCCTCGTCGGCGTCCGTGACCTCGATTCCGGCGAACGGGAGGCGATTCGCGACCACGGCGTCACCACCTACTCCATGCACGACATCGACCGTCGCGGCGTCACGAGCGTCGTCGACGAGGCCATCGAGACGGTCGGCGGCGCGGACGGCGTCCACGTCAGCTTCGATTTGGATTGGCTCGACCCGAGCGAAGCGCCCGGTGTCGGGACGCCAGTCCGGGGCGGCGCCACCTACCGCGAGGCCCACGCGGCGCTCGAACGCGTCGCCGACGCGGCGACGGTGCGGTCGCTCGACCTCGTAGAAGTGAATCCGATTCTCGACGAACGCAATCGGACCGCCGAGATGGCGGTCGGCCTCGCCGCGAGCGCACTCGGAAAACGAATCTTGTAGTTAGGACTCGTCGTCGTCGGTGTCGCCTCGGTCGGCCGGAATCACGGCCACCGACGCCACCGAGTCGCCGTCCTCTAACTCCATCACGATGACGCCCATCGTGTTGCGGCCGACGGTCGAGACGTCTTCGACCGGCGTGCGCATAATCTGGCCGTCCTCGCTCATCGCGACGAGGTGGTCGCCGGGCGCGACGGCGTCGATGGCACACGCCGACCCGTTGCGGTCGTTGGTCTTGATGTCGATGAGGCCCTTGCCGTAGCGGGACTGCTGGCGGTAGTCGTCGACCGGTGTCCGCTTGCCGTAGCCGTTGTCGGTGACGGTCAGCACCCAGTTGTGGTCGTCGGTGTCGACGCCGGCGAGGCCGACGACGCGGTCCGAGCCTTCCAACTTGATGCCGCCGACGCCGCGGGCGTCACGGCCCATCGGCCGCACCTCCGACTCGTCGAAGCGGATGCTCATCCCGTCGGCAGTGGCGACGACGAGGTCGCGGTCACCGTCGGTCAGCTCCACGTCGACGAGTTCGTCGCCCTCTTCGAGGCGGATGGCGCGAATCCCCGTCGAGAGGATGTTGCCGAACTCCTCGACGGCGGTGCGTTTCACGCGGCCGCTCTGGGTCGCCATGGTGAGATAGCGCCCGGCGCCCTCCTCCAGATTCTCGCAGTCGACGACGGCCTCTATCTCCTCCTCGTCGTCCAAGTCGAGGAGGTTCACCGCCGACTTGCCGCGGGCGGTCCGGCTCATCTCCGGCACCTGGTAGGTCTTGAGCTTGTACACCTGCCCCTGGTTGGTGAAACAGAGCAGGTAGTCGTGGGTGTTGGCGAGGAACACCGAAGAGACGCGGTCACCCTCCTTGAGGTCGGCGCCGATGATGCCTTTCCCGCCCCGGTTCTGGGCGCGGAAGGTCGAGAGTGACATGCGCTTGATGTAGTCGTCCTCGCTGACGACGACGAGGGTGTCCTCCTGCGGGATGAGGTCCTCGTCGGTCACCTCGCCCGTGTCCTCGATGATGCGGGTGCGACGCTCGTCGGCGTACTCCTCTTTGATGTCGCGGAGTTCGTCTTTGATGACGCCGAGGAGTTCGGACTCGTTCTCCAGAATCTCGGTCAGGCGGTCGATGCGCGCCTGCACCTCCTCGTACTCCTCCTCGATGGCCGCCGTCTCCATCGACGTGAGGCTCCCGAGCTGCATCGCGACGATGTGGTTGACTTGGTCGTCCGAGAAGTCGAACGCGGCTTTCAGCGCCGTTTTCGCGGCGTCGCGGTCCTCGGCGTCGCGGATGACCTCGACAACCTCGTCGGCGTTCTCCAGCGCCTTCAGTCGGCCTTCGAGGATGTGCGCGCGGTCCTCGGCCTCGGCGAGGTCGTACTCGCTCCGGCGGCGCACGACCTCGCGCCGGTGGTCGAGGTAGACCGAAAGCGTCTCCTTGAGGTCGAGCACTTTCGGCTGGCCGTCAACGAGGGCGAGGTTGATGACGCCGAACGTGGTTTCGAGGTGGGATTCGAGCAGCTGGTTCTCGACCACGTCGGGGTTCGCGCCGCGCTTGAGTTCGATGACGATGCGGATACCGTCGCGGTCGGACTCGTCCCGCAGGTCGCGCACGCCGTCGAGTTTCCCCTCGTTCACGTCGTCGGCGATGCGCTCGATGAGACGCGCCTTGTTCGCCTGATAGGGCAGTTCCGTGACGACGATGCGGTCCTCGTTCGTCTCTATCTCGGCGCGGACGCGCAGGCGGCCGCGACCCGTCTTGTACGCCTTGTGGACCGCGTTGCGGCCGACGATGTTCGCGCCGGTCGGGAAGTCGGGGGCGACGACGTGGTCCATCAGGTCCTCGACGGTGCAGTCGGGATTGTCGATGAGGTGAATCGTCGCGTCGATTACCTCGCCGAGGTTGTGCGGCGGGACGTTCGTCGACATCCCGACAGCGATGCCCGAGGATCCGTTGACGAGTAGGTTGGGGAACGCCGCGGGCAACACGTCCGGTTCCTGCTTGCGGCCGTCGTAGTTCGAGGAGAAGTCGACGGTGTCTTTCTCGATGTCGGCCAGCAACTCCTCGGCGATGGGCGACATCCGCGCCTCGGTGTAACGCATGGCCGCGGGCGGGTCGCCGTCGATGGAGCCGAAGTTGCCCTGACCGTCGACAAGTGGTGCCCGCATCGAGAAGCCCTGTGCCATCCGCGCGAGGGCGTCGTAGATGGCGCTGTCGCCGTGTGGGTGGAAGTCACCCATCGTCTCGCCGACGACGGAGGAGGACTTCCGATGGGAGGCCCGCGAGGTGACGCCCGCCTCGTGCATCGCGTAGAGGATGCGCCGGTGGACGGGTTTGAGGCCGTCGCGGGCGTCGGGGAGTGCCCGGCCCGCGATGACGGACATGGCGTAGTCGATGTAGGACTGCTCCATCTCCTGTTCGATGCGCGCGGTGTCGACGCGGGCCGCGGGGGCACGCGTCTCGCCGTCGTCGTCTGCGTCAGAGCTCATATGTCGACCCACTCCGCGTCACCGGCGTGCTCTTTGATGAACTGTTTCCGCGGTTCGACGGCGTCGCCCATCAGGATGGAGAACATCTTGTCGGCGGCCGCCGCGTCCTCCAGCGTAATCTGCTTGAGAATCCGGTTCTCGGGTTTCATCGTCGTTTGCCAGAGCTGGTCGGGGTTCATCTCGCCGAGTCCCTTGAACCGCTGGACTTGGTCCGGGTTGCCGTTGCACTGCTCCTCGATGATACGGTCGCGCTCTTCCTCGCTCATGGCGTCGTACGTCTCGCCGCGGTACCGAACCCGATAGAGCGGGGGTTGGGCGGCGTAGACGTACCCTCGCTCCAGCAGGGGCTTCATGTGACGGTAGAGAAGCGTCAACAGGAGCGTGCGGATGTGTGCGCCGTCCACGTCGGCGTCGGTCATGAGGATGATGCGCTGGTAGCGCGCTTCCTCAATGTCGAACTCCTCGCCGATGCCGGTACCGATGGCGGTGATGAGCGCGCGAATCTCGTCGTTCTCCAGAATCCGGTCGAGGCGGTGTTTCTCGACGTTCAGAATCTTCCCCTTCAGGGGGAGGATAGCCTGGAACTCCCGGTCACGACCTTGCTTCGCACTGCCGCCCGCCGAGTCGCCCTCGACGACGAACAGTTCGGACTTGGTCGGGTCTTTCGACTGACAGTCCGCGAGTTTGCCGGGGAGCGCCGTCGATTCGAGCGCGCTCTTGCGACGGGTGAGTTCCTCGGCTTTCTTGGCCGCTTGGCGGGCCTGCGCCGCCTCGACGGCCTTGCCGACGATGGCCTGGGCCGTGTTGGGGTTCTCCTCGAAGAACGTGCCCAGTTCGGCGTGGACGGCGCTCTCGACGATACCCCGAACCTCGCTGTTGCCGAGTTTGGTCTTCGTCTGCCCCTCGAACTGCGGGTCGGGGTGTTTCACCGAGATGACGGCCGTCAGTCCCTCGCGCACGTCCTCGCCCTTGAGGGTGCCGTCGAGGTCGTTGAGCAGACCGTTGTCGGTGGCGTAGTCGTTGACGACGCGTGTCAGCGCCGTCTTGAAGCCGGTGAGGTGGGTGCCGCCCTCGCGCGTGTTGATGTTGTTGGCGAAGGCGTGGATCGAGCCCTGGAGCTCGTCGGTGCCCTGCATCGCCACCTCGACGGAGATGTCCTGTTCCTCGGCCTCGAAGTAGATGACGTCCTCGTGGAGGGCTGTCTTCGTCTCGTTGAGGTACTCCACGAACTCGCGAATCCCGCCCTCGTAGCGGAAGGAGACGGATTCGTCGTCGCGTTCGTCCGCGAGGCCGATTTCGACCCCTGAGTTGAGGAAGGCGAGTTCGCGCAGGCGCGTCGACAGCGTGTCGAACGAGAAGTCGGTGTGTTCGAAGATGTCGTTGTCGGGCCAGAAGCGAATCTGCGTCCCAGTCTCCTCCTCGTCCTCGATGTCACGGACGCGTTCGAACGCCCCTTCGACGGGTTCGCCGCGTTCGAACTCGTGGGTCCAGACGCCGCCGTCGCGTTTGATTTCGACGGAGAGGCGCTTCGAGAGGGCGTTGACGACGCTGACGCCGACGCCGTGAAGCCCACCGGACACCTGATAGGACTTGTTGTCGAACTTCCCGCCGGCGTGGAGGACGGTCATGATGACCTCCACCGCGGGTCGGTCGTACTGTTCGTGAATGTCGACGGGGATGCCGCGGCCGTTGTCTGTGACGCTCACGGACTCGTCGTCGTGAACGGTCACTTGGATGGCGTCACAGTAGCCCGCAAGCGCCTCGTCGATAGCGTTGTCGACGACCTCGTAGACGAGGTGGTGTAACCCCCTCGAATCGGTCGACCCGATGTACATCGCCGGGCGCTTCCGGACCGCCTGGAGCCCCTCCAGTACCTGTATCTGCCCGGCTCCGTACTCTTGTTCGTCAGCCATAGAACTTACTCGGCGTAGACGGTGACGCCCCTTAAATACTCGCACGCGTGCGCGCGTTGCGAGATACTGTTTCCGTTATCGGAATTTCCGGTCGGATATCGACAAGCCGACTTCGGTGTTCGTCTGTGGGCCGACTGGATGCCCCGGACTCCGCCGCGCCTCGGCGTCCAGCGCGCACGGCGCGCGCACCGAGAATTTCACTTTCGCCGCGCTGGCGGTGACCTTTTAAACGTCGTAGCGGTAGACCACCCACGGATGACATCGTTCCAGTCGACACTCGGCGAAGATGGGGGAATCGCCGAGGAGCTGGCCGAGAACCAGCGGGCCATCTCCATCGCCGAGTTCTTCGAGAAGAACAAGCACATGCTCGGCTTCGACTCCGGGGCCCGAGGGCTCGTCACCGCCGTCAAGGAGGCGGTGGACAACGCCCTCGACGCGACGGAGGAAGCCGGCATCGCACCCGACATCTACGTCGAAATCACCGAGGCGGGCGACTACTACAAACTCGTCGTCGAGGACAACGGACCGGGCATCACCAAAGAGCAGATTCCGCGCGTGTTCGGGAAACTCCTCTACGGCTCTCGCTTCCACGCCCGCGAGCAGAGCCGCGGCCAGCAGGGTATCGGTATCTCTGCCGCCGTCCTCTACTCCCAGCTCACCTCCGGCAAGCCCGCGAAAATCACCAGCCGAACGCAGGGCAGCGCCGACGCCCAGTACTTCGAACTCATCGTCGACACCGACACCAACGAACCCGAAATTCGAAACGAGGCGACTACGTCGTGGGACCGCCCCCACGGCACGCGCATCGAACTGGAGATGGAGGCGAACATGCGGGCCCGTGCCCAGCTCCACGACTACATCAAACACACCGCAGTCGTCAACCCCCACGCCCGCGTCGAACTCCGGGAACCCGGGCTGGACGAACCGCTGAAGTTCGAGCGCGGCACCGACCAGTTGCCCGCTGAGACGGAGGAAATCCGCCCCCACCCCCACGGGGTCGAACTCGGGACGCTCCTGAAGATGCTCGAAGCGACGGAGTCGTACTCCGTCTCCGGGTTCCTGCAGGGCGAGTTCACCCGCGTCGGTAACAAGACGGCGACGAAGGTGTGCGACCGCTTCCGCGACAACCACTTCGGGCGAGAGATGGCGTGGACGACGCCCGACGCTACCGACGATATCGAGGCCGCCGTGGCCGACGCCGTCGCCAACAAGAGCGCGGCGGCGACAGAGTGGTTTGCCGCACGCGTCGCCGAGACGGTCGGTGACCGGGAGCGACTCGCCCACCACGACCTCGTCGAACTCGTCGACAACCTCGCGGACGCGGTGGTCGAGGAACACGGCGAGACGTTCGGCGACACCGTCCGCGAGAACGCCGTCGAGTCGGCGTGGGCGGCGCTCACGGACGACGAACGGTTGACGGCGTCGCTGTACGAACGGATCGACGCCGCGACCAGCACGCAGAAAGACGACGCGACGGTGCAGGGCATCGCCGAGCGACTGGCCGAGAAGTTCGCCGACGCGGAGGACCCGCGACACCGCGCGACCCGCGACACCCTCGCGGGCTACGTCGACCGCTCGGCGGACCGACTGGAGGACGCCACGGACGCGACGTTCGGCGACACGGCCCGCGAAAACGTCGTCGAATCCGTCTGGTCGGTGATGCAGACGGTGCCCGACGACCTGCCGAAGGTGAAAGACATCGCCGACGACCGGGACACCGCCTCGGACCTCCTCACGGCGATGCGCGAGACGGACATCCTCGCGCCGCCGACGGACTGTCTCTCGCCCATCACCGCCGAACTCGTGGAGGCGGGACTCCGCAAGGAGTTCGACGCCGACTTCTACGCGGCAGCGACGCGGGACGCCGAGGTACACGGCGGCGACCCGTTCATCGTCGAGGCGGGCATCGCCTACGGCGGCGAGTTGGAGAGTAACGGCTCCGTCCAGGTGATGCGCTTTGCCAACCGCGTCCCCCTCGTCTATCAGCGCGGCGCGTGTGCCATCACCGACGTGGTGAAAGGCATCGGCTGGCGCAACTACGGCCTCGACCAACCCGGTGGGAGCGGCCTCCCCTCGGGGCCCGCCGTCATCACCGTCCACGTCGCTTCGACGAACGTCCCCTTCACCAGCGAATCGAAGGACGCGGTGGCGAACGTCCCGGCCATCGAGGACGAAATCGAACTCGCCATCCGGGAGGCGGCCCGCGAGATGAAATCCTACATCAACCGCCGGCAGTCGCTCCAGAAGCGACGGGAGAAACAGGACGTCCTCGGCCGCATCCTCCCGCAGATGGCCGACAAACTCGCCGCCGTGACCGGTCAGGAGCGACCCAACATCGACGGTGCCCTCGGTCGCATCATGAACAACGTCATCGTCGAACGACGCGTCGAGGACGGCACAGTGACGCTCACCGTCCAGAATCACTCCGACCGGAAGGAGACACTCGACGTGACCGATATCGTCAGCGTCGAACCGACGGCGGTGAGCGACGGCGGATCGGTGGTGGACTTGGACGACGAGTGGTTCGTGCAGTGGTCCCCGTCGGTGTCGGCGGGTGAAACGGCGACGCTCACCTACGAGGTGGGCGGCGACGCGACGTTCGACGTCGACGTGGACGGCGTCGAAGACGAGAAACTCACGGTGAACGCATGAGCACACAAGACGAACGCGCCCGACAGCAGTTGATAGACCTCGCGGCGGAGTTTTACGACCAGTTCGCCAGCGGCGAAGTCCCGGAGATGACACTCCCCACGCGGACGAAAAGCAACATCGAGTACGACGAAGACAGCGGCGTGTGGGTGTACGGCGACCGCACCTCGACTCGCTCTGCCAACTCGGTGCAGGGCGCCCGCAAACTCCTCAAGGCGACCTACACCATCGACTTCCTCGCCCGCCAGCTGGAGGAAGGCCGCTCCTCAACGCTTCGAGAACTCTACTACCTCTCGGAGTCGTGGGACGCCGACGAGGCGGCCTTCTCCAGTCAGGACGAGTCCAACCAGTTGGTCGAGGACCTCGAAATCGTCTCGGAGGTCACACGCGAGGACTTCCACATGCGCCCCGAGGAGTCGGGCGCGACGCTGATGGGCCCGCTGGAGTTGCGCGAGCAGACCCGCCGCGGCGAGCGCGAGATTCACTGTCAGGAGGACGTTGGCGAGGGCGGCTACCAGATTCCCAACAACCCCGACACCATCGACTTCCTCGACCACGACATCGACTTCATCCTCTGTGTCGAGACGGGTGGGATGCGCGACCGACTGGTCGAGAACGGCTTCGACACCGACTACAACGCCCTCATCGTCCACCTCAAGGGACAGCCGGCGCGAGCGACCCGGCGCATCACGAAGCGCCTCCACGACGAACTCGACTTGCCCGTCGTGGTCTTCACAGACGGCGACCCGTGGTCGTACCGCATCTACGGCTCCGTCGCCTACGGTTCCATCAAGAGCGCGCACCTCTCCGAGTACCTCGCCACGCCCGAGGCGGATTTCGTCGGCATCCAACCAGAAGACATCGTCGAGTACGACCTACCGACCGACCCGCTGGCCGACTCCGACGTGAACGCCCTCGAATCCGAACTCGACGACCCGCGATTCATGACCGACTACTGGGAGGAGCAAATCGAACTCCAACTCGACATCGGGAAGAAAGCCGAACAGCAGGCGCTCGCTTCCAGAGGGCTTGACTTCGTCACCGACGAATATCTGCCCACGCGGCTGGACGAGATGGGCGTGCTGTAACGGCTCGGTCTCACTTCTCCGTCAGGCGCTCCACTCGCGCCAACGAATCCGCCGCTTCCGGCGTCTTGTCCTCCCGAACCGCGACGAATCGCGGGAAGCGAAGCGCGTACCCCGACTCGTAGGTCGGCGAGGTCTGAATCTCCTCGTAGCCGACTTCGAAGACCACCTCGGGAGCGATGGTCACGTCGGTCCCGTCCTGGTCGCGAACGAGGGGTTCGAGACGCTCGGTCAGGTCGGCCAGTCGCTCGTCGGTGATACCCGTCGCCACCTTGCCGATGGTCGCGAAGTCATCCTCGCCGTCTTCGACGCGGACCGACAGCATGAACGTACCGAGGTGGTTGGCCCGTCGTCCCTCGCCCCACTCGGCGCCCGTCACCACGAGGTCCAGCGTCTCCACGTCCGGCTTGCGCTTCAGCCAGTTCTGTCCCCGCTTGCCCGGCGTGTACGTCGACTCTGGATTCTTGAGCATGATGCCCTCGTGGCCGGCCTCCAGCGCCGTCGTCTCGTGTTCGGCGACGGCGTCCACGTCCTCGGCGAGGGTGAGCGGCGACCGACCACCCGATTCGTCGTCGACGCCGTCGAGGACGCGCGACAGGTGCTCGCGCCGGTCGAGCAACGGCGCGTCGAGGAGGTCCGTCCCGTCGGCGTGGAGGCAGTCGAACGCCCGGAACTCGACGGTGACCGCCTCGCGCATCCGCGCCACGTCGTGTTTCCGGCGGAAGCGGCGAAGCACCTCTTGGAAGGGGAGTGGGTCGCCCGCATCGTCGACGGCAAGCGCTTCACCGTCGAGGATGACCGGGACGTCGAGGCCGTCCGCGAACTCGACGATTTCGGGGAGCGCCTCGGTCACGTCCTCCAGATTCCGGGAAAATACACGCGTCTCGCCCGCGGGGTCGTGGTGGACTTGGACCCGAGCGCCGTCGTACTTGGTCTCGACGGCGACTTGGCCCCACGCCTCGACGGCGTCGGCGGCCGTCCCTGTCTGGGCGAGCATCGCCTGCACCGGGCGGCCGACCGCCAGTTCCGCGGCGTTCAGCCCCGCTTCCCCCTCGTCGCGGGCCCGAACCGCGATAGCGCCGTAGTCGTTGGTCACCTGTAGCGCGCGTTCGACGGCGTCGACGGGCACGTCGAACGCGGACGCGATGGCGTCGCGGACGGTTCCCTCGCCGACGCCGATTCGCATCTCGGAGAGGACGAGGCGGGCAAGATAGCGCGCGCCGAGCGGCGTCGCCCGGTTGAACAGGTCGAAAAGGAGGTCCTCCTTGTGATCGCGACTGCCCGACCCCTCGGCAGTCGCGAGGTCACGCAGCTGCGTCTCGACTTCGGCGACGGTCAGCGAGTCGGGGCCGGCGTCTCCGAACGCGGCCAAGCCACGCTGTCCGTCGAGGTCGAGCGATTCGGCGACGGTCCCGATTTCTCCCGCGTCGGCGAGGCGGTCGGCCACGTCGTCTGGCGTGACGTTCGGGCCGGCGGCGCGGGCCAGTGCCGCGTGACAGAGGCTCGGGCCGACGTCAAGCGTCGTCGACTCCCACGCGGGGACGACGCGGCCGAGCAACAGGCGGGCGACGACGGGCAGGTCCGCGCCCGCCTCGACGAAGAGGTCCGCCACGAGCGACGTGATTTCGAGGTCGGCCGGCTCCTCCTCGATGGTGGCGACGCGGTCGGCGAAGTCGGCAAACTCCATTACGTCGAGATGGGTCGGGGGCGTGGATAAGAGCGACGGGTTCGGCGGGAGCATCGGATTGAAGACGCTGTGTGGTGCAGGGGGAGGTATGGACAGCGACCTGGCGGCACAGGTCCGTGCGGTACTCGACGTGGACGTCTCGGAGTTCCGAGCGCAGGCGCGCGCCGACGCCGAAGTGGTCAAGAACGAACTCAGGGACGGGACTTTCGACAACCACCGTTCAATCGTCGGGCTTGAGTACGAGTTCTACGCCGTCGCCGATGGGCGCTGGCGGCAGGAGGCCGGCGAGACGGGGTCGGAACTCGTCCGCGTCCCTCGCCGCCTCCTCGAGCTCATCCGCTTCGAGAAGGAACTCGGCCTTCACAACGCCGAACTGACGACGAGCCCACAACCCCTGAACGCCGAGGGGCTCAGAGCACAGGCCGCGGGCGTTCGGTCACACCTTCTCTCGGCGCTCGAAACGACCCAAATCGAGGGAATGCGCCTCGTGAGCGACGGCCTGTGGACCATCCCGCCGTCCGGCGAGACGGCGCGGGAGTACCTCACCGACAGCATCTCCGACGACGGCGTCCGCATCGCGACCAACATGACCGACGCGGTGCGGTATCACGCCATGGCCAACGGGCCGAACACGCCCTCGCCGTTCCGCCTCGACGCCCCGCACGTCGACCTCGAGGCCGACACGGTGATGCCCGAGAGTCTCATCACGTCGATTCAGCCCCACTATCAGGTGCCCCACGCCTCCGACCTGCCGACCTACCACAACTACGCCCTCCGGGTCGCCGGACCCTTGCTCGCCCTCGGCGTCAACTCGCCGTTTTTCCCGCCAGACCTCTACGAATCCGGCGTCGACCCCGAAACCGTCGTCGCCGACGCCCGCGCCGAGAACCGCGTCTTCGTCTTCGAATCCGTCTTGAACAGCGAGGAGGCACGGAAGGTTCGCTTCCCCGAGGACCTCGACACCGTGGAGGAGGCCGTCGACCGCGTCGCCAACGACCCCACCGTCGTCCCGATGCCCGTCGAAGGCGGCGACCGCTTCGACGACAAGTTCGCGACGCTCCGGCGCAAACACGGCACCTTCTGGCGGTGGGTGCGACCCGTCTTCGACGGCGCCGACCGCTCCTCGGCGAACGCCCGCATCGAGTTCCGCCCCATCGCCGCCCAACCGACGGTCCGGGACAGCATGTCGTTCATGGCGACGTTCGCCGGCCTGATGGAGAATCTCCCGCAGAACGAACACCCGGTCATCGACCAAGACTGGCGCGTGGCGCGCGAGAACTTCTACGACGCGGCCCGCGAGGGCCTCGCGAGCGACCAGCGCTGGATTACCAACGACGGCGTCGAGACGACCGACACCGCGCGCCTGTACGACGACCTGTTCTCGCACGCGGAGGCAGGGCTTCGAAACGCCGGCTGCACCGCTGAACACGCGAAACGCTACGTCGCGCCGCTCCGGGCGCGCGTCGAGTCAGGGGTCACGCCCGCGGGGTGGAAACGCGAGCACGTTCGAGAACGTGTCGAGAACGGTGAGCCGCTCGGAACCGCAATACCCGCGATGCAACGGGCGTACGTGGCCAATCAGACCGAGACACTTCTCGACGGCGACTTCACCGACTGGCTATAGCAGCGACTCGAAGTCTTTGTACTTCGTAATCTCGACGCCCTCGTCAGTGACGACGGCGACGTTGATGCCGTTGCCGGACGCCAGGTCGCGCTCGACGGCGCTCTGGATGGCGTGGGCGGCGACCGACTTCGCTTCGTCCATCGAGAGGTCGTCGTCGTATTCCTGTTCGAGGACACCGAGGGCGTACTGACTGCCCGACCCGGAGACGGCGTAGTCCTCTTCCATCATGCCGCCGAGGGGGTCGAGGCTGTAGACGTGAGCGCCGTCCTCGTCGACGCCGCCGAGGAGCGGCGAGACGATGAAGAAGGCACCGGAGCGGAGGAAGTTGCTCGTGAGCGTCGAGAGCGCTTCCATGCTCATGTCCTTGCCGCGTCGCGTCTCGTAGAGACTCGTCTCCGAGCGGAGTTGGCGGATGAGCGACTGGGCGGCCGACACCGACCCCGCGATGGTGAGGGCGGCGTTCGGGTGAATCTGTTCGACCTTCTGGACGTCCTTGCTGGAGACCATGTGACCGGCGCTGGCGCGCATGTCTGTCGCCATCACGACGCCGTTCTCCGTCGAGAGGCCGACGGTCGTCGTGCCGGTTTTCATCTCCTTGTCCTCGCCTTCCGCGGCGGCGAGGCGTTCGTCAGTGTTGGTGAACTCACCGATTTCCGGTCCGAACACCGGCCGGTCATTCCCGTCGAGGTCGTCCTGGGTCCGTGAAAAGTCCTGATTCGTCGGGGTACGCATCACCCATTCTTGCGGGGGCGCGCTGATAAATGCAACCCTTCGACGCTATCGGCGCACGCGGTCGTAAACGTCGCCGGTCGCTGCCACCAAGTCACCGAGCGGAATCGTGACGCCGAGTTGGCGAGCGAACAGCGCCAGCGGCAGCAGGGCGATACCGAACGCGAGGGTGAGCTGATACGCCGCGAACGCGCCTGCACGAGACAGTGAGTCGAACATCTGCGTAGCCGTGCTGGCGCGACGGTTATATATAAGTCTTCTTGACCGATATGTCGGGGTAGCCCGGCGCTGTCGGCCGATTGTGCTGACACCCCATCGTCGCGCCGGTGACGACGTACCGCGGGGCCATCCACACCGATATTCGGCGTTTCGTCGCTCCCCCTGACGCGTAAGTTATGGGTACGATTCGGAGCGCGTACGCGGTGGGAAACCCTGATACGTCGGCTTGGCGTACGAGCGGCCATGTCGAACTGGACCGACAGCATCGTCGGCGACCGGATGGCCGTCGATCAGGAGTTCGGCGAGCGCGTCAGAGACTCCCAGTTTTCGAATCAAGAGTGGGGACTCATCATGACCGCCGTTGACTTCGAAATCGAACACGCCGACGACCCCGACCGGGCGCGGGTCGTCGCCGACACGGAGAACCTCCCGGAGATGCTCCCCGAACTGGAGAAGGTCCAGCAAGGGATGGGCGCGGGCGGCCCCGCCGGCGGACAGCAGGGCCGCGACAGCGGAACCGGCGTCCTCGACGCCGTGCGCGGCGCCCTCGGCCTCGGCGACGACGATAGCGAGGCGAAACTGGAGGCCGCCGAGCGACTCGTCGACGAGTACGCGTCCGCCCTCCAAGACCACCTCGAAGAGCGAGGCAAGTGGGACGACGTGCGCGACGAGTACGAAGCCTAGCAGAACAGGTCCCGACGCCCGTCAGGGCAGTCGGTCGATGACCGCGTCGGCGACATCGTCGGTCGTCGCCGACCCACCGAGGTCGGGCGTCCGCGGCCCGTCTTCGAGCGTCGATTCGACGGCGCTCCGCACCGCGTCCGCCTCCGAATCGTAATCGAGGAACTCGAGCAACATCGCCGCCGAGAACATCGTCGCCGCCGGGTTGGCGACGCCCTCGCCCGCGATGTCGGGCGCACAGCCGTGGACGGGTTCGAAGATACCACGGTCGGAGCCGACGTTCGCGCTCGGAAGCAGGCCGAGGCCGCCGACCAGCCCCGCCGCCAAGTCCGAGAGCACGTCGCCCGCGAGGTTGGGGCAGACGATGACGTCGTACTGACTCGGGTCCATCGCGAGATGCGTCGCCATGGCGTCCATGTACGCGTCGTCGACGTCGACGCCGTGCTCTGTGGCCACCTCCTCGATGGTGTCCACGAACAGGCCGTCGGTGACGCGCATCACGTTGTTCTTGTGGGCGATAGTGAACCCGTCGTGGTCGTTGGCCTCGACGTACTCACACGCGAACTCGCCGAGGCGACGCGAGGCCGACTGCGTGACCAGTCGCGTCAGCGTCGACACGTCCTCCGACAGTCGGTCCTCGATACCGGCGTAGACACCCTCCGTGTTCTCGCGGAGGATGACGATATCGGTGTCCGGCTGGACAGCGTCGACACCCGGGTGAGTCCGCGCGGGGCGAATGTTGACGAACGAATCGACGGCCTCCCGAAGTGGGAGAATCACGTCTGCCGACGTTTCGCCAGTCGCGCCGAACAGCGTCGCGTCCGCCGTCGAGACGGCTTCCAGCGTCTCTTCGGGCAGGGGCGCCCCCGTCCGTTCGGCGACGGCGTCGCCGGCTTCGACGTGGTCGTACTCGAAGTCCACGACGGCGTCGAGGACGCGAAGGGTCGCGGGGACGACTTCGTGACCGATGCCGTCGCCCGGCAGGACTGCGATGCGCTCGTTCATTTCGAGTCGACGTACGGCAGATCCGCCGCCGTCTCGTCGATGGCGTCCATGTTCGACCGGAGCAAGGCGACGGTGTCCCAGATGCCCTGCACCAGCGCACCGCGCATCGCCTCGTTGATGTCGACGTCGACCGTCTTGCCGTCGTAGGTGACCGTCTCGTCGACGACGTCGAGTTCGACCCCCGCCTCGGGGTTCGCCTCGATGAACGTCTGCAGCTCTTCGACCGTCTCGGGGTCCGTCGTCGCCGCCGGAATCCCGAGCGACTTGCAGTTGTCAGCGAAGATTTCGGCGAAGGATTCGCCGATGATGGCTTCGACGCCCCAGCGAGCGATTGCTCGCGGCGCGTGCTCTCGCGAGGAGCCACAGCCAAAGTTGTCGTTGACGACGAGGACGTTCGCTCCCTTGTACTCGTTGAAGGGGTGGTCGTTGAGTTCGCCGTCGTCGTCGCGACGCGCGTCGTAGAAGGCGTACTCGTCCAAGCCCTCCCACGTCGTGGTCTTGAGGAAGCGAGCCGGGATTATCTGGTCGGTGTCGATGTCGTCGCCGCGGAGCGGAACGCCCGTGCCGGCGACGCGTCGAACTTTCATCTCCTCGACGGCTACGTCACTCATGCGTCCACCTCCATGTCGCGCACGTCGGTCACCGCGCCGTCGACGGCGGCGGCGGCGACCATCGCGGGACTCATCAGCACCGTCCGGCCATCCTTGCTCCCCTGTCGACCCACGTAGTTGCGGTTCGACGAGGAGGCACACCGCTCGTCACCTTCGAGGGAGTCGTCGTTCATGGCCAGACACATCGAACAGCCCGCTTCACGCCACTCGAAGCCGGCGTCGCGGAAGACTTGGTCGATACCTTCCGCTTCCAGCTTCGATTTCACCGTCTGCGAACCGGGGACGGCGAGGGCGCGCACGTCGGAGTCGACTTCGCGGCCTTCGAGAACCGCCGCAGCCTCGCGGAAGTCGCTCACGCGGCCGTTCGTACACGTCCCGAGGAAGGCCACGTCGATGTCGTACCCTTCCATCGTCTCGCCGGGTTCGACGCCGGTGTGTTCCTGTGCCGTGCGGGCCGCGTCTCGCTTGCCCTCCGGCAGGTCTTCCGGCGCCGGAACGGGGTCGGAGATACCGACGGCCTGTCCGGGGTTCGTTCCCCACGTGACCATCGGTTCCAGGTCGTCGGCGTCGAGGTGGACGACGTCGTCGTAGTCGGCGTCGTCGTCGCTCGCGATGGACTCCCAGTACTCCTTGCGCTCCTCGAAGGCGTCGCCTTCGGGGGCGAACTCCCGCCCGCGCAGGAACTCGTAGGTGGTCTCGTCGGGGTTGATGTAGCCCGCGCGAGCGCCACCCTCGATGGACATGTTACACACCGCGAGGCGCTCTTCCATCGACAGGTCGTGGACTGCTTCGCCGCCGTACTCGTAGACGTAGCCGACGCCGCCGTCGACGCCGAGTTCGGCGATTATCTTCAGGATGAGGTCCTTCGAGTGGACCCCTGCGTCGAGCGTGCCGTCCACCTCGATACGTCGCACTTCGGCCTTGTCGGCGGCGACACACTGGGAGGCCAGCACGTCGCGCACCTGACTCGTGCCGATACCGAAGGCGATGGAACCGAAGGCGCCGTGGGTGGCGGTGTGGGAGTCGCCACAGACGACTGTCATGCCCGGTTGGGTCAGACCCAGTTCGGGCGCGACGACGTGCGTGATGCCCTGCTTGTCCGAGTCCAGTCCGTAGAACTGGATGCCCGTCTCCGAGGTGTTGCGTTCGAGCGCCGTGAGCATTCCCTCGGCCGATTCGTCGGCCAGCGGTCGCTCGCGACCCTCCGGGCGCGTCGGCACGATGTGGTCCACCGTGGCGATGTTGCGCTCGGGATAGGGAACCTCGATGCCCCGCTCTCGCAGTTCCGAGAACGGCTGAGGACTCGTCACCTCGTGGATGAGGTGGAGACCGATGAACAGCTGGTCCTGCCCGTTGGGCAGGTCGGCCACCTTGTGCTGGTCCCACACCTTGTCGTAGAGCGTTCCCTCGCTCATCGTGGTCGTACCCGTCGCTCGGCGGTGTCGCGGCGGTCCGGGCCGTCCGCGCGTTCAGTCATCGGCCGGTGCCTCGGCTTCCTCCGTGGACTCCTCGGCCCAGGAGAACAGCGCGCGCAGTCGAGCGCCGACGTCCTCGATGTCGTGGTTCCGGTCGGCCTCGTGGAGCTGCGTGTACGCGGGGCGACCGGCCTTGTTCTCGAGGACCCAGTCACGGGCGAACTCGCCGTTCTGGATGGCTTCGAGCGCTTCGTCCATGTTCTCGCGGACGCCCTCGTCGACGATTTCGGGGCCGACCTTCAGGCCACCGTACTCGGCGGTGTCCGAGACGGAGTTCCACATCTCCGCCATCCCGCCCTCGTACATCAGGTCGACGATGAGCTTCATCTCGTTGAGACACTCGAAGTAGGCCATCTCGGGGCTGTAGCCCGCGTCGACCAGCGTCTCGTAGGCGTGTTTGATGAGCGCCGTGATGCCGCCACAGAGGACGGCCTGCTCGCCGAAGAGGTCCGTCTCGACTTCTTCCTGGAACGTCGTCTCGACGACGCCGGCGCGCGTACAGCCGATGGCCTGCGCGTAGGCGAGCGCCTCTTCGTCGGCCTCGTCCGTCGCGTTCTGGTAGACGGCCAGCAGCGCCGGCGTCCCCGTGTCCTCGACGTAGTTGCGTCGCAGGAGGTGCCCCGGCGTCTTCGGGGCGACCATCGTCACGTCGACGTCCTCGGGGGGCTGAATCTGGTTGTAGTGGATGTTGAAGCCGTGCGCGAACTGGAGGGTGTCGCCAGCCTCCAGACCGTCGCTGATGGCCTCGAACACCGCAGGCTGAACGGTGTCGGGGACGAGCATCGAGACGATGTCCGCCTCCGCGGCGGCGTCGTCCGGCGTCGCGACGCGCAGGCCGTCGTTTTCGGCCTGCGCCCACGAATCCGAGTCTTTCCGGAGACCAACGACCACGTCGACCCCGCTGTCGGCGAGGTTCTGGGCGTGGGCGTGGCCCTGACTGCCGTAGCCGAGTACGGCCACGGTCTTGCCGGCGATTGCGTCACTATCCGCGTCGTCGTCGTAGTACACTGGAACGGTGAATTCGGTTTCGCTCATGGTTATGTCGTCTTCCGCGTGCCGCGTTCGAGAGCCGCCGTCCCGGTTCGGACTATCTCGTGGATGCCGAACCGGCCGAACGTCTCGACCGCAGCGTCGATTTTCTGCTCGCTACCCGTGATTTCGACCGTCACCGACTGCTGAGAGACGTCGACGGTCTTGCCGTCGTACATCTCGGCGACGGCCCCGACTTGGTCGGGGTCGCTGCCGTCCACCTTGATCAGCGCGAGTTCGCGCCGGATGGCGTTAGACTCGAGTTCGGTGACCGAGATGACGGGGACGAGCTTCTCAAGTTGTTTCTTGGCCTGTTCGATGCCCGGTTCGGGCTCTTTGATTTCGAGCGTAATCCGCGCTCTGTCCGGATCAGTGGTCGGCCCCACGGTGAGGCTTTCGATGTTGAACTGCCGGCGTCGGAAGAGCCCGGAGACGTTCGCCAGCACACCGGGTTCGTGTTTCACGAGTGCCGAGAGAACCGCCCGCTGGGGCTCCGGTTCCGCCTCGACTTCGGGGTCGATACGAATGCCTTGGGAGTTGCGCCGGCCCTCGGGCGTCGCTCGCTCCTCCGGTTCCGGGCCGTCCAGTCCGCCGCTCATAGTTGATCCTCCGAGAGTGCGAATTTGTCGTTTGCGCCGCCACTTGGCACCATCGGGTAGACGTTCTCCTCGGGGTCGATGTGGAAATCGATGACCGACGGGCCGTCGTAGTTCAGCGCCTCTTCGACTGCGTCGGCGACTTCGTCGTAGTCGTCGACGCGCCAGCCGCGAGCGCCAAAGGCCTCCGCGAGTTTGTCGAACTCCGGAATCCAGCTGTAGCCGGCGGCCATGTGTCGGCCGTCGAAGAAGGCGTCCTGCCACTGCCGGACCATCCCGATGTACTCGTTGTTCAGGATGGCTATCGTGATGTCGAGGTTCTCACGCACTGCGACCGAGAGCTCTTCGACCGTCATCAGGAAGGAGCCGTCGCCGTCGACGCAGACGACCTCTTCGTCGTCGTCGGCCGCGAGACGTGCCCCGATGGCCGCGGGCAGGCCGTAGCCCATCGTCCCGAGGCCGTGTGAGGAAATCCACTTTCGCGGCTCGCGGAACGTCCAGTACTGGGACGCCCACATCTGATGCTGGCCGACGCCCGAGGTGACGACCGCCTCGTCGCTCGTGGCCTCGTCGAGTGCCTCGACGACGAACTGCGGTTTGAGCGGTTCGTCGTCCGGCGCCGCGTAATCCATCGGATACTGCTCTTTCCACGTCTGACACTGCTCGCGCCAGTCGTCGACGTCGGGGGCGCCAGTCAGCGCGTCGTCCAGCTGTTCGAGGACGCGCCCCGCGTCGCCGATGAGCGGGTAGTCCGCGTGGATGTTCTTGCTGATTTCGGCGGGGTCGATGTCGATGTGCGCGACTTCCGCGCTCGGCGCGAACGTCTCGATGCCGCCTGTCAGGCGGTCGTCGAACCGGGTGCCGACGGCGATCAGCAGGTCCGTGTGGTTGATCGCCATGTTGGCGTAGCCGGTGCCGTGCATGCCCGCCCACGAGAGACAGAGGTCGTGGTCCTCGGGCATCGTCCCGATGCCGGGCATGGTCGTCACGACGGGCAGCTCGTACTCCATGGCGAACTCGCGAGCCACGTCCGCGGCGTTCGCCTTCACGACGCCGCCGCCGAACAGGAGCAGCGGTTTCTCCGCCGCTTCGATGGCGTCAGCCACCGTCTCGACCGACTCGGGGTCGGCCTCGTCCTGTGGCGTGTACGTCTCTGGCGTCTGGGCCATACCGGGTTCGCGGTCCGTCTCCGCGTTGGTCACGTCTTTCGGCAGGTCGACCAGCGTGGGGCCGGGCCGACCGCTCCGTGCGAGTGCCACCGCCTCGCCGACGGTGTCGCCGACGGTGTCGGGGTCGCTCGCGAAGTAGTTGTTCTTCGTGATGGGGGCGGTGATGCCCGTCGTGTCCGTCTCCTGGAAGGCGTCGCTGCCGACCATGTGCTGGGGCACCTGGCCGGTCAGCGCCACCACGGCGTCGGAGTCCATGTTGGCGTCGGCGAGTCCCGTCACGAGGTTGGTCGCGCCGGGACCTGACGTAGCCAGGCAGACGCCCGGCTTGCCGGACACCACGTTGTACGCGTCGGCGGCGTGGGCCGCGCCCTGTTCGTGGGCCATCATGACGTGCCGGAGGTCCGAGTCCCAGAGGGCGTCGTACACCGGCATGATTGCCCCGCCCTGCACGCCGAACATGACTTCGATGCCGGCATTTTCGAGGGCGCGCACCGTCGAGGTGGCGCCCGACGTCACGGGCGTCGGCGTCGTGTCGGCGTCCGCGTCGCTCTCTGCCTCCTCTTCCTCCGGTGGTTTGGTCGTTCGCTCGCTCATGGTCGTGAACTGTCCGTCGGTCGCTGTCGATGTGGTTGGATCATGGTCGTGTGGCCGTCTGGCTATGTACGGTACGGTCGGGGTCCGAGGAAGGTGGTGTGAGGGGCTATACAGCCCCTACAATTGGGTCGAGTCGACCGACGGCTCCGCGTCCGCGCCGGCGACCACTGTGATCGGCGCCCACGACGGCGTCGTGAGCGTGACCGAACCCTCTCATCGTACCCGTTGAGTGCCTCGCCGGCCGTATAACTGTTTCCGTCGCGGCCCGGCGACGGGCCCGATACGGCCCGGCGGGCTCAGGCGCGAACCTCCTCCTCGCGAGTGACGTTCTCCTCGCGGGCGAAGCGTCGGAGGTCGGCCATGGTCACGCGCTGCTTGTCCGCGCCGTAGTCTTTGACCAAGCGCGTGACGGCACGCACCTCGGAGTCGGTCGGCGCGTAGCCGATTTCCTCGAGGCGCTTGCGCACCGAGTGGGTCCCCGTGTGCTTCCCGAGGACGAACTCGCGGGTCGCACCCACCATCTCAGGCGTCATCACACCCGGCTCGAACGTGTCCGAGTTCTCGATGACGCCCGCGGCGTGGATGCCGCTCTCGTGAGAGAAGGCGTTGCGTCCCACGACGGGCTTGTTCGGCGGGTTCGGAATGTCGCTGTACTCCTCGACCATCCGGGACAGTTCCGTGATGCGGGTCGTGTCGATACCGGTGTCGACGTCGTACAGCGCTTCGGACGCCATCACGACTTCCTCGAAGGCCGCGTTGCCGGCGCGTTCGCCGATGCCGTTGACCGACACCTGCGCCTGCGCCGCCCCAGCCTCGAAGCCAGCCATGGCGTTGGCCGTCGCCAGACCGAAGTCGTCGTGCGCGTGCACGTCGACCCTGGCGTCGGTGTTCTCGCGGACCATCTGAACCAAGTCCATGAACCGCGTGGGCGTCGCAACCCCGCAGGTGTCTGGGATGTTGATCCAGTCGGTCCCCGCCTCGCTGACGGCCTCCACCACGTCGACGAGGAAGTCGTCGTCGGTTCGGGTGGCGTCCATCGGCGAGAACATACACTCCACGCCAGCCTCTTTGACGCGTTCGACCGCTTCGACGGCGCGGTCGACCGCCTCCTCGCGCGAGGCGTGCATGGAGTCTTGCAACTGCACGTCGCTCGTACTCACGAAGACGT
The DNA here is from genome assembly GCF_900107665.1 of Haloplanus vescus. NCBI lineage: Archaea > Methanobacteriati > Methanobacteriota > Halobacteria > Halobacteriales > Haloferacaceae > Haloplanus > Haloplanus vescus. The sequence goes on along the minus strand of NZ_FNQT01000001.1, from coordinate 185,891 downwards.
GAACCAGGTCCACGCCCGAGTCGAGCGCCGCCTCCACGTCCTTGTCGACGACGCGGGCGAGGCCACACACCGTCGTGTCGGTGGCGTTCGAGATGTCTCGAACGGCCTCGAACTCCGCGTCCGAGTTGACCGGGAACCCCGCCTCGATGACGTGGGTACCCATCTCGTCAAGGACTGCGGCGATGTCTCGCTTCTCGTCGTAACTGAACGACGTGCGTGGCGACTGCTCACCGTCTCGGAGCGTCGTATCGAAAATTCGTACACCGTCAATTTCGCCGGTGCGGGCCAACGTGCCCTGGAAGAACTCGATCCGCCGGGGTGTCCGACGAATCCTCCATGTCGTTAGACATTGTATCTTACCAGAGGTCCACCCTGATATATAAAACTGTCTCTGTCGCGCTCGTCGATCGATCGAAGCGGCCGACCGCCTCGCAGCCTATCGACCGTTCGAACCGCAGCGCGTCCTCGGAGTCGCTCCCTCAAACCCATAAACTGCGGGCCGGCGTCACGACTCCGTGGGGTCGAACTCGCCGCGTTTCAGCCCAGTTCGCACCGGTTCGTGTTCCGCATCGGTCGGCGGCGGCGCGGTGACGAGGAGGGCCTCCAGCGCCGAGTCGTCATCGGCCTTGACGCCGCGGTCGGTATCGGCCTCGACGACGACGACGTCACCCGCGCCGACGCGATGTTCCTCCTCCCCGTCTCGGACGACACCCTCGCCGCTCTGGACGTGAATCGCCACGTCGCTCGACGGCGCGTGGACGGGGATGAACTGCCCGGGTTCGAAGTAGCCGCAGACGACCTTCATCCGGTCGCTGCGGAACACCTCGACCGCCGAGAACGTCTGGTCGTCGTACTCGCCTTCCGCGTCGAAGTCGGTCGCAGTCATGCCGACCCCTCCGTTCGGGGGGTGTCCGAATCGACGACCGTGCGCCGTTTCGATTTAGGCTGGCCTAAATACATCGTATCGAAATCGGGGGAGACGAAGCAAAAGCGTTGGCGCGAACATCTTCCGGCTACGGTCGCCGGCCGATGCGCTCGTCGGGTGCACACCGCGACCACGAGGGCGACGGCTCCTCGCGGATTCGATATCATATTGAACAAATTATGTGTGATAGTAACTAACGTCTCTCCCGAACAGTATCGCGTGGTCGGAGTGACGGGTCGACGCATCGCTCGCCGTCCGTTCGGGAGAGACTTTATTGTCCGTCGACCGTCGGCAATTGATGGTGGCATCGGACCACGAACCGGCCGAAACGACGGACCGCGCGATTACAGTCGTGTTGCTCGATTCGGGTCGGGAGCGACGCGACTGTCGGTCCTACGAGGACGCCATCGACCTCGTGAAAGAAGCGCTCGAACCCGGACGGGTCGCGAAAATCGAGAACCGCGAGGGCGACATCGTCTTCACCTCCAGCGAGATGTCTATCGACGCGTGGGAAGTGGAGTGGCGACAGCAGAAGCGTCGTCTCTCGGTCGACACCGAGGAACACGTCTGCCCGCACGACAACGTCGGCTGTGTCTTCGACGACCGCTGTGTCCAGTGCAAGATGGACGCCGTGCAAGACAGTCGCTGAGCGGTGCCCCGAACGCTTTTCTTTCGGCCGAGCGACCTGCCGCCATGAGCGAATTCGATCTCGACCTCCGGAACGCGGAGGCCCAACTCGAGGACGTCGAGGACGGCGACTCGGAGGTGGTGCTGGGCGTCCTCGACGGCAGCACCGACCCGGCGGAGTGGATACGCGCCGTCGAAGCCGGCAAGATACTGGTGTTGAGCGTCGAGGGCGACCTCAATCGGCTGGCGGCCGGGTTCGCCCGCGAGGTCCGCGACGCCGGCGGGACGCTCATGCGCTTCCGTGGCTTCCTCGTCGTGACCCCGCCCGGCGTCGGCATCGACACCGACCGCCTCGCGTAGGCATCGAGGGTTTATGAGCGTGCCGTCCCACGGTCCGGTATGGCTCTGAAGGGCGGCCGCGCGAACCTCCGCGAAATCGACCGCTGGGACGGCGGAGTCGGCTGGATTTCCTATCCGGACGAGCAGATGCAACGGGCGAGTCACGCCCTCGACACCGACGACGGCGTGTGGGTCGTCGACCCGGTGGACGCCCCCGGCGTCGACGACTTGCTCGCCGACCTCGGCGAGGTTGCCGGCGTCGTCCTCTGTCTCGACCGACACAAGCGCGACGCGGCGGCAGTCGCCACTCGTCACGACGTGCCCGTCTCTATCCCTCGCTGGATGGACGGCGTCGCCCCGAAACTCGACGCCCCTGTCGAGCGCGTTGGCAACGAACTCGGTAACTCGGGCTACGAGGTCCACCGCGTCCGCGACGCCTCGTTCCCGCCGTGGCAGGAGGCCGCCCTCTACGGCCCGGACGACACCCTCCTCGTCGCCGAGGCGGTGGGGTCAGTCTCGTTCTTCTGCGCCGGCGACGAACGCCTCGGCGTCCACCCCATGCTCCGCCCGATACCGCCCCGGGACGCACTCGGCGACTTCACGCCCGAGCGCATCCTCGTCGGCCACGGCGAGGGCGTCTTCGAGGACGCGACGCCCGCGCTCCACGACGCCCTCGACGGCGCGCGTCGCCGCCTCCCCGCCGCGTACGCGAAGATGGCCCGCGGGATGCTACTGGGGTGAGCCGGCCCGACGAGGAGGCCGCGCCCGTCTACGCCACCCGCGGTCTCGTCGACTTACTCCTCGAACGCGCGGCGGCCGCCGAACCGTCGCAGGTGAACGCTGTCCTCGATTCGACGCCCGCCGCCGACTTCGAGACGGACCTCGGTCTCGACCCGTCGACACCCGTGTTGAGTCACGTCTACCTCCCCGCGTCGGGGAGCGCTGTCAGCGACGTCTTCGGCGTCGACCTCGGAACCCCCGCCGGACGGGGGCGAGCGCGCTTTCTCACGCATCCGCAGGGACCGGCGACGCTGACCCGGCGCGACGACCTGGCCGGCGTCGTGTTGCTCGCGGTGCCGCCGTGGGAGGAAATTCAGGCCTTCGACCGTCGGAGCCGACGCCTCTCGCTGACGGTGTTCGACGCTGAACCGCCCACGGAGTCGCTGCCCGAGTAGAGCCGAACGCCTTTGACGCCGCCGTCCGAGCGCCAACCCATGTCCGAACCCCGACGACTCGGCGGCCGCGACGCCGCCGACCGGGTCGAACGCGACGCACTCGACCGCCTCGAAGCGTGTCGCGAGGCTGGCGTCGACCCCTGTCTCGCGACGCTCCTCGTCGGCGACGACCCGGACGCCCACCGGTTCATGGACTACAAGCACGAGGCGTGTGCCGACGCCGGCATCGACACCAAACGGGTGGACCTCCCCGCCGACACCCCCGCAGAAACGGTGTACGAGAAGGTCACCGACCTCGCGACCGACCCGGACGTCACCGCGTTGTTCGTCCAGGTGCCGCTTCCGGCGCACGTCGACGCGACGGAAGTCCGGCGTCGCGTTCCCTCCGAAAAGGACGTGGACTGCTTCGCGCCCGCGAACGTCGGCCGACTGGTTCAGGGTGCCCCCCGCGTGCGACCGGTGACGGAGCTCGCCGTCGACCGACTCCTCTCGGCACACGACGTGGCCGTGGCCGGGCGGGACGCCGTCGTCGTCGGGCGGACCCCCGCCATCGGCACGCCAATCGCCCACCTGCTCTGTCGGCGCGACGCGACGGTGACGGTCTGTCACTCGCGGACGCAGGACCTCGCGGCGAAGACGCGCGCCGCCGACCTCCTCGTCACGGCGGCGGGTGTGCCGGAACTCGTCGACGGGTCGATGGTCTCGGAGGGGGTCGTCGTCGTCGACGTGAGCGTCAACCGCGTCCAGCGAGATGGCGAGTCGCACGTCGTCGGCGACGTGGACGCCGAAAGCGTGGGGGAGAAGGCGGCGGCGATGACGCCCGTTCCGGGCGGCGTTGGCCCGCTGACGATGGCGTTCCTGCTTCGAAATCTCGTCGCGGTCAGCGAGCCATCCCCACAAGAGACGGGCGGGTGAGTCTCGCGGTCGTACAGTATCGTGAGTCGGTGGGTCGGCGACCCACCGGAAAACAGTCGTCTCAGTCGAGGTAGCCGAGGTCGGCCAACTGCTCGGCAATCTCCTCGAACTCCGATTCGGTCAGCTCGCCGCGGCGCTGATGCTGGATGACGATGCTGCGGAGGAGGAAGCGAACGAGGTCGCTCGTGCTGGAGAAGCTGGTCCCCTCGATGGTCTCTTCGATGCGGTCGCCGAGGTCCTTCGGGATAGAGACCGTCGTGTACTCGGTCATGGGTGTACGGAGGTGAGCCGGCCGGATATACCCTCCGCGACGGCGCGAGCGCGTGGCGGTCGTTTTTTGTAGATCGATGACAACGCCCGGTAATGGCAGCCAGGCCGCCACAGCAGAACACGTCGTCGCCGGACTCGATAGAGTTCGGTATCGCTGCGCTGGTCGACCACCTCGACCACGCGGATATCGAGTACCCCGCCACCAGCGACGAAATCGTGCACGAACTCGGCGACCCGGCCATCCCGTACGACGGCGCCAGCAACACCGTCGCGGTGTCGGAAGCACTCGACCAACTCCCGAAGCGAACCTTCGACTCGGAGTCCGAACTCCTCGATACGCTCCATCCGGTCTTCGAGGAGTACCGCGTCTCGTCGGGTAGCGGCTTCCTCGGCCGCCTCCGCGGTCTCCTCCCGTTCTAAGATTTTTGTGGGTTGACAACCCATGACAAGGGCGTTCGGAGAGTCGAACATGTTCGGACGAAAGCCCAACGGGATTCCGACGTGACCTCTATCTATGCAGGTACGTAGACGAACACTGGCGAAGTTGTTGCTCGTCGTCTTCGTGGGCAACCTCGTGGTGATGGGTGCCGGTGCCTGGTACTCGTACCAGCAGGCGCCGCCGATTCCACAGGAGTTCACCGGCCCGGACGGCGACACGGTCGTAACGGGCGAACAAATTCGTGAAGGCAAGACCGTCTTCCAGTCGGACGGCCTGATGAATCACGGGTCCATCCTCGGCAACGGGGCGTACTTCGGGAGCGACTACACCGCAGACACGCTCGACCGCAAAGTGAGATATATGCGGGAGTACTACGCCGAGGAGCGGTACGGAACGGGGTACGATAGCCTCGACAGCGCCGAACAGGCGGCCGTCGACAGCGTCGTCGAGGAGGACCTCGATTCGACGGACACCACGGCCCCGGTCGAATACTCCGCCGCAGAAGTGTACGCCCACCAGCAGGTGCGAGAGGACTACGTCGAGCGCTACCACGAGGGGAGTCTGGAACACGGCCTCCCCGAAGGGACCATCGAGTCCGCCGACGACGCGCGTCGGTTCGCCGACTTCGCGCTCTGGACGGCCTGGTTCTCGCACACCGAACGGCCGGGCAGCGACCACACCTACACGAACGACTGGCCGTACGCCCCCATCGCAGGTAACGAGCCCACCGCGGGAACGATGACGTGGAGCGTCATCGCCATGGTGTTGCTCGTCGCCGGCGCGGGCATCGGCGTCTGGCTCTACCGCTCGGTCGAGTTGCCAGAACCCGAAACGCACGGCGTCTCGGTGCCACATCCCGACGACATCGACCTCCTCCCGAGTCAGCGGGCAGCGACGCGGTTCATACCCGTCGCAGCCGGCCTGTTCCTCGCACAGGTGTTGCTCGGGGGACTGCTCGCACACTACTACATCGAGCGCGACGGCTTCTTCGGACTCGGGGAACTCCTCGGCATCGACTTCGTCGGCCTCCTCCCCTTCGCGCTCGCCAAGACGTACCACCTCGACCTCGGCATCCTCTGGATTGCGACGCTGTGGCTCGGCGCGGGCCTATTCCTGCCGCCGCTCCTGACGGGGACGGAGCCCAAAAACCAGACGCGATACATCCACACGCTCATCGGCGCCTTGCTCGTCGTCGTCGTGGGCGGGTTCGCGGGTATCTGGCTCGGGACCAACGGTTACATCGATGGCCAGCTCTGGTGGCTCCTCGGCAACGAGGGCCTCGAATACTTGGAAGTCGGCCGGGTGTGGCAGCTCGGCCTCCTCGCAGGCTTCGTCGGCTGGGCGGCGCTGGTCGCCCGCGGCTTCAAGCCACTCCTCGACCGGGAACAGCCCTACGGACTGGCGCACATGATACTCTACGCGGGTGGGTCCATCGCCTTGCTGTTCACGGCGGGCCTGCTCTACACCCCTCAGACCAACATCGTCGTCACGGAGTTCTGGCGGTGGTGGGTGGTCCATATGTGGGTCGAGGGCGCGTTCGAGTTCTTCATCGTCGCCATCGTCGGCATCACGCTGGTGTCGATGAACCTGCTCAAGCGGCGCTCCGCCGAGAAGGCGGTCATGTTCCAGGCGCTGTTCGTGATGGGGTCGGGCGTCATCGGCGTCTCACACCACTACTGGTGGATCGGTCAACCCGACGTGTGGCTGCCCTTCGGTTCCGTCTTCTCGACGCTCGAGCTCATCCCCCTCGTGCTCATCCTGTTCGAGGCGCTCAACGAGTACCGCGCGCTCGCCACCGCCGGGGAGTCGTTCCCCTACTCCCTGCCCTTCGCGTTCATCATCGCGTCGGGCTTCTGGAACTTCGTCGGCGCGGGCGTCCTCGGATTCTTCATCAACCTCCCCATCATCAACTACTACGAGCACGGAACCTACCTGACCGTCGGCCACGCGCACGCGGCCATGTTCGGTGCCTTCGGCTTCCTCGCCCTCGGCATGGTCACCTACATGCTCCGCATCTCGGTCAGTCCCGGGCAGTGGAATCCCCGGCGCCTGAAGTGGTCGTTCTGGCTCTGGAACGTCGGCCTCGCAGTGATGGTCTTCGTGTCCGTCCTGCCCGTCGGCTTCCTGCAGCTGGAGACGGCCTTCACCGCCGGCTACGACGCCGCCCGGAGCCTCGCGTTCTACAACAGCGACCTCGTTCAGTTGCTGTTCTGGGCGCGTCTCCCCGGGGACACCCTGCTCATCCTCGGCACCGTCGTCTTCGCCTACGACACGGTGAAACAGCGGTTCACCATCCGCGACACGACGGCGCCGTCGGGGAGTGAATCGAGCATCGTCGCCAGCCGCATCTTCGCGGAAGACGACGACTGAACACGGCGGTCACTCCGCCGTCGCGGTTTCGTTTTCGCACGGGTCGCCGGTGTACCAGACGACGAGGTGCGGGTCCGGCCGCTGCTCGCCGATTTCGAGCCGCAACCCCAGACAGTCGGCGTCGTGGGCCGTGAAGTCGAACTGCGTCGCGGCGGACGTCTGTTCGTCGCGTCGCGCGAGCAAGCGCGTCGGCTCTAGGTCCGGGGGATACCCCTCGAACGTCGCAGTTCCGAGTCCCTCGTCGTCGGCCGCGGGGACCTGTTGGCTCGCCCAGTGGGCCAGCGAGTCGCCGTCGAACAGGAGGACATGGACGGTGTGTGCGCGACTATCTTGGTTCGTGACCCGCAAGGTGGTCGAGCTTCGACGGGGAGTCGCCCGCCCCACAGCCAGCGAGACTGCCGCAGAGGGCGACGCCAGCTGTGCCGAGGAGTGCGCGGCGAGTCGTGGAGGGCATCGGCGCTGACGTGTGCTGTCTCGGACATAAATCCGCCGGCGAGACGCGACTCGGAAACGAACCGTTCACGTGGGGGCGACCCCGACTCCACGGCGTGCTGGGCTCGACGCTCGACGCTGTCAGGGGGTTCCGGCGTCCGGTCTACGCCGTCGCCGGGGGGCGACTCATCAACGTCTTCGGCTCCGGTCTGGTCTACCCGTTCGCGAGCATCCACTTCCACCTCGAAGTGGGCATCGCTCTCTCCATCGTCGGCCTCGGTTTACTCGCCAACAACGTCGCTACCGCGACGGGCACCGCCGTCGGCGGCTACCTCGCGGACCGCTACGGTCGCCGCCCGGTGATGGTCGGGAGCATGGCGCTGTCGGCGGTGACGCTCGCGGCCTACGCCCTCGTCACCACCGGTGCGGGGTTCGTCGCGGTGGCCACCGCCGCCGGCCTGACCATGGGGCTGTACGCCCCGGCGAGTCAGGCGATGATAGCCGACCTCACCAACCCAGAAGAGCGCGAACGGGGGTACGGCCTCCTGAAAGTCGCGAGCAACGTCGGCTTCGGGTCCGGGTTCGTCGTCGGCGGGATTCTCTACGAGTTCGCGAGCGTCGCCGTTTTCGTCGCCGATGGCCTTACCTCCGCTATCGTCGCAGTCGTCCTCCTCGCGGTCCTCCCCCGCGTTCACGAGGGGCGGCCCGCGGCCACCCTCTCCGAGAGCGTCGGCGACTGGGGACGCGCCATCTCGCGTCACCGACTCGTCGCCCTCGCCCTCCTCAACGTCGGCTTCGCGGTCATGTACGCCCAGATGCAGGCGACGGTGCCCGTCGTCGCCAGCGAGACGCTCGGCCTGAGTTCGGCCCAAATCGGGACGCTGTTCGTCCTGAACCCCCTCGTCCTCGTCGTCTTCCAGATGCCCGTCCTCGGCGCCATCAGCGACTGGCGGCGCACGCGCGGCCTCGTCGCCTCGACGGCGTTCTGGGGCGTGAGCTTCCTCGCCGTCGCCGCCGTCGAAGTCGTCGCCGGCGACGCGTCGCTGTTCGGCGTCGACGCCACCCTCGTCGGCGTCGTCCTGATAGGCGTCTTCCTCGTCCTCCGGACCGTCGGCGAGGTGTTTCACTCGCCGCTCGTCACGTCGCTGGCGAGTGACCTCGGCCACGCCGACGGGCGCGGCTCTCGGCTCTCGCTCATCGAAATCGCCAAGCGCGTCGGGATGGGGCTAGGCGCCGCGCTCGGCGGTGCGTTCTTCGACTTCGGCTTCGCGGCCCTCCTCTGGCCGGCGCTCGTCGTCGGGTGTGTCGGGCTGGCGGTCGGCCTCTTCGCGCTCGAACGGCGCGTGACGCCAGCCGAAAACGGAATCTAGAACCGCTCGCGGACGGCGTCGCGGTCGACCGTCCCCGAGTCGGTCCGCGGAATCGCGTCGGCGAAGCGAATCGTCTTCGGCACCGCGTAGTCCGCGAGGCGGTCACGGCAGTGCTCGGTGAGCGTCGCCGCCGAGAGCGACGCGTCCGCGGGCACGACCAGCGCCGCCACGCGCTCACCCCACTCTTCGTCCGGGACCCCGACGACCGCCGCGTCGTCTACATCTGGGTGGTCCCGGAGCGCCTCAACCACCGTCGCGGGCGCGACGTTCTCGCCGCCGGTGAGAATCGTGTCGTCGGTCCGGCCGAGCACCCACAGTCGCCCGTCGCCGTCGCGATAGCCCACGTCGCCGGTGTGGAGTCCGTCATCGCCGAACGCCGCGGCCGTCGCCTCGGCGTCGAGATACCCCGGCGACACCGTCGGGCCAGAGACGACGAGTTCGCCCACCTCGCCCGGCGAGCGTTCGGTCCCGTCGTCGGCGCGGACGGACACCTCGGTCCCGAACAGCGGCCGGCCGACGGTTCCGGGGTGGGCCGCCGCCTCCGCGGGCGTCGCCGTCGCAATCTGTGACGCCGCCTCGGTCATGCCGTAGGTGGGGAACACGGGGACCGACCGCCGCTGGCACCGCTCCAGTAATTCCTCGGTGGCGGGCGCCCCGCCGAGGAGGACCGTCCGGAGCGAGGGCGCGAGGTCGCCGCTCGTCGCGTCGAGGAGACGGTCGAGCGTCGTCGGCACCAGCGAGGTGGCCGTCACGTCGTAGCGCTCGAAATCCGCCGCGACCGACTCGGCGTCGAACTCGGACCGGCAGACGACGGTCATGCCGTACAGCGGGCCGCGGACGACGGGCGTGAGGCCGCCGACGTGGTGAAGCGGGAGGGCGACGTGCCACGTCTCGGCACGGTCGAGACCCAGTCGGAACGCGGAGGCGGCGGCGCTCGCGAGGACGTTCCCGAGCGTCAGGCGAACGCCCTTCGGCACCCCCGTGGTGCCCGAGGTGAAGGGGACGAGAAGCGTCGCGTCGAGCGACCAGTCGTGGGGGACGACGGCGTCGGGTGAGCGGGCGGCGAGTTCGGTCGCCGCGTCGGCGTCGTCGACGGAGACGACGGGCACGTCGGCCGTCGCCGCGTCCGCGGCCGCGAGGGCATCAGCTTCGGTCGTCGCCCCACAGACCAGCGTCGTCACCTCGGCCCGGTCGAGTCGCGTCACGAGGTCGGCGGTCGACAGTCGCGTGCCGAGCGGCACGAGCACCGCCCCCAGTCGCATCGCGGCGTGAATCATCCGGACCGCGGCGGGGCGCGTCGGGAGCAAGACGCCGAGGCGGTCGCCGGGCTGGACGCCGAGCGCCGCGAGGCGGCCGGCGACGCGTTCGACGGCCGAATCGAGGTCCGCGACCGACCACTCGCGGTCGGTGTCGGCGTCGACCAGCGCCGTCGCGTCGGGCGTCGTCGCCGCCCGGTGGGTGAGCGGGCCGTACATCATCGCTCCACGAACTCGACGAGGACGCCGCCGGTCGATTGGGGGTGGAGGAAGGCAACGTCGTGACCCCACGCACCGGGCCGCGGCGTCTCGTCGACGAGTTCGACGCCCATCTCGCGAGCCGTCTCAAGGGCCGCGCTCACGTCCGGCGTCGCCAGCGCGACGTGGTGAAGTCCCGGTCCCTCGCGGTCGAGATAGCGAGGGATGGCCCCCTCGTCGTCGAGCGGTTCGAGCAGTTCGAGATACCCCTCGCCCACGTCGAGAAAGGTGACGTCGAGGCCGTCGAACGCCTCCCGGTGTGCGACCGGTGCGTCCAACATCGTGCCGAACAGGTCGGCGAGGGTCGCGGCATCGCGCGTCGCGATGCCGACGTGGTCGAATCGCATGCCCCCATCTCCGGGGGCCGGCGGCATATATCTGGTCGACTACGAGTCGTCGTCTTCGTCGTCGTCGCTGGGTTCGAACGGCGAGTCTTCGAGCGAGACGTAGGAGATTTTTCGCGCGCGCTCCGCGATGTCGTCCAGATAGTCGAGCGCGACGAAGTTGATACCGCGTTCGTTGTAGGCTCGGAAACGACCGTCGACGAGGCCGAGATACTCCGTCTCGCCGTCGAGCGGGTCGATTTCGAGCACCCAGTCGGGGCCGTGCTCGTTCAGCCACGTCGCAATCGTGTTGTCCGTGATAGTGTCCCGGTCGAGCTCGTCGCCCGAGGGTTCGGTCTGACTCATCACCCGGTGAATGGACGGGGGTAACTAAACGTTGTTCCCGTCCCGGGCGTCGGTGGACCCCGAATCGGTGGCATGTCGTCGATTACGACCGCCTCGTGTCGACCGGCATCGGAACTGCCGTCAGCCGTCGGGGTCGTGCTGGAACAGGACGTAGCCCACGACGAGATAGAGCCCGGTAAAGGGGAGTGCGAGCGTCGTCGAGAACGATTCGAGGACGCTCGTTCCCCCGCCCACGTACGTCGTCATCACGCCGATGGCGACCATGAGCAGTCCCCACGCGGCGCGATTGCGGACGTTCGGCTCTCGGTTGCCGAGGTTGATCGCTGACAGCATGTAGACGGCCGAGTCAAGCGAGGTCAGGATGTAGCCGACGAGGGCGAGGACGGCCAGGGCGGCCACGGCGTCGCTGTAGGGGAGGGCTTCGAGGGCCGCACTCAGGGCCGCGGCGTTGCCTCGCTGTTGGAGCGCCTGCAGAATCGTCTCGCGGTACGGTGGCGCGAGCGCGATGCCGCCGAGGACGCTGTGCTGGAAGAGCAGAAGCGAGGTCGGCGCGACACAGAGGCCCAAAAAGACCTCGCGGACGGTGCGGCCTTTCGAGACGCGAGCGACGAAACTGCCGACGAAGACGCCCCACGCGGCCCACCACGCCCACCAGAAACTCGTCCAGTTCTGCGGCCAGTGGCCGTCCGACATCGGCGCGGTGTACAGCATCAACTGGGGAAGGTTCCCCAACCAGACGCCCATCGCGTCCAGTCCAAGTTCGATGATGAAAAGCGACGGCCCGAGCACGAAGAGGACGACAGTCAACAGGACGTTCGCGAGGACGGCGATTCGCGCAGCGTTGCGGATGCCGCGACGCAGTCCCAGCCACACGTCGACGACGAAGAGCGCGGCGACGAGTGCGAACAGCCCCAGCGTGACGAGTCGAGAGTCGACGCCGTAGACGACGCTGACGATGGACCCGAGCTGGCGACCGATGAACCCGAGCGAGGTGGCCAAGCCACCGACGATTGCGACGAGGGAGACGAAGTCCACGAGCCAGTAGACGGCTCGAAACCGGTCGGGGTCGAGGAGCGGTCGGAGCACGCTACTCACTTTCCACGACTCCGTCCGCCAGACGACGAGTCCGAACGCGAGTCCAAACGGGAGATACCAGGCGATGAGCCCCGGCAGGATGTCGTGGAGGAAGACGAACGCGAGCGCCAACGACTCGATGGGGGGACCGCGTATCGGCGCCGGCGAGGGCGGGTTCGAGACTATCCACAGCGGTTCGGCGACGCCCCAGAAGAGCACCGAAATCGAGTAGCCGACGGTAAACACCATCGCGAGCCACGACAGGCGACCGAACTCGGGGTCGGCGTCCGGGCCACCGATACGGACGTGGCCGTACCGGGAGAGACAGAAGACGGTCAGGCCGACCGTCAGGAGGAAGCTCAACAGGATGAACCACCACCCGAAGTAGACGAGGACGAAGTCGAAGCTACTGCTGAAGACGCCGCCGACTTGCTCCGGATAGCGGATACCCGCAATCGCCAACGCCACGCTGAACGCCGCCACCAACACGAACAGCGCGAGTTCGCCACGCGACGCGTCGTCGAGACCGACAGGGGTCGACCATTTCATGCTAGACGTGTCGCCGTTCGTTGCGACTACTGACGAATAATACTTTCTAATAGGAAATATTGAAGAGATATCTCCTACAATAGTGCGTACCGAAAGCCGAAGTCGCGTACGAGACATTCACACATGTTCGACCTCATCGCGTACACGAACTGCAGTCACTCGCCGGTCGTCGAGGACGCGTGGCAGATGCCGAGCCACGGGCAGGCAGACGGATACACGGACCTCGGGTTCTGGACGGACCTCGCGACGCGTCTCGAACGCGGTGGGTTCACCGCGCTCTTTTTCGCAGACGCGTACAACGTCGCCAACCAGTACCGCGGGCGCATCGACCCGACGGTCCGCCGCGGCGAGCAGTTCCCCGAGAACGACCCGCTGCCGCTCCTCTCGGCTCTCGCCGGCGCGACGGACCGACTGGGTCTGGTGGCGACGGCCTCGACGTCGTTCTACCCGCCCTATCTCCTCGCGAAGAAACTCTCGACCATCGACGACCTGACCGACGGACGCCTCGGCTGGAACGTCGTCACGTCCGTCGGTGACCTCGAGTTCGAGAACGTCGTCGGCGACTACATCGACCACGACGAACGCTACGACCGCGCCGACGAGTATCTCGAGGTGTGTTACAAACTCTGGGAGCGGAGCTGGGCGGCCGACGCCGTGCGGCGGGACGAGGAAACGGGCACCTACGCCGACCCCGACCGGGTGTCGTTCGTCGACCACGAGGGCGACTACTTCGACGTGCCGGGACCACACATGTGCGCGCCCACGCCGCAGCGAACGCCGGTCGTCTTTCAGGCGGGGCAGTCCGACCGGGGTCGCGCGTTCGCCGCCCAACACGCCGAGGCGACCTTCTCCTTTCACCTCTCTCGGGCGGGGTTTGAGTCGTACGTCGAGGACCTCACCGAACGGGCCGTGGCGGCGGGACGAGACCCCGACGCGCTCAACGTCTACCCCGCGATCACCCCGTACGTCGCGCCGACCGAGACGGAGGCACGCGAGTGCTACGAGCGAGTCCTCGACGGCATCGACCCGGAAACCGGTCTGGTTCGGCTCTCGAACCACCTGAACCACGATTACTCCCAGTACGATCTGGACTCGCCGCTCGAAGATATCGAAGTCGACGGGATTCGAGGCGTGCTGAACGCCTTCGTCGACGACGACCAGACGTGGACAGTCCGGGAAGCCGCGATACGCTACGCGCGCTACCCGACGGTGGAACTGGTCGGCACGCCGTCGACCGTCGCGGACGAACTCGAGAAGTGGGGCGAAGCCGGGGCCGACGGGTTCGTCGTCATGGCGCCGCTGGTGCCGCGGCAGTTCGTCGACGTCGCCGACTACCTGATTCCGGAGCTGCGCGAACGCGGCCTGTATCCGGAGACGGTCGAACCGGGACAGACGCTTCGAGAACGGCTCTTCGGAGGTGACGCCACGGTTGCGGACACGCACCCGGCGGCAACGGTGGGCGAACGGGACTGAGCGACGGCCGCAGCGACCCACCATTCACCTTCAAGGCCGCCCCCCGCGTCGGGACGAGACATGTACGAGACGATTCTGGTGCCGACCGACGGCAGCGAGGGGTCGGTCGCTGCGGCGGCCCACGCCGTTAACCTCGCGGCGACACACGGTGCGACCGTACACGCCCTCTACGTCGTCGACGTGCGGATGAGTCCCGTCGACAGCGACATGGACCACGACGAGGCGGTCGCACTGGTCGAGGAATCCGACGTGGACCCGACCGCGGCGGTCCTCGACCGAGCGGAGCGCGCCGGCGTCCCCGCCGTCGAAGCCGTCCGCCTCGGCGTCCCCGACGAGTGCATCCGAGCGTACGCCGAGGAGGTCGATGCCGACCTCGTGGTGATGGGCACCCACGGACGGACGGGCGTCGAACACGCCATCCTCGGGAGCGTCACCGAACGCGTCGTCCGAACGCTCGACGTGCCCGTGTTGACCGTCCACCCGAGCGCCGCGGACGAGTGACTGCGGGCGTCACCGACCGGGCCGATACTCGCCGAACTCGTCGCGGAGGACGTTCGATATCTCGCCGACGGTGGCGTACGCCTTGACCGCGTCAACGATGGGCGGGAGGAGGTTGTCGTCGCCCTGTGCCGTCTCGCGGAGGGTCGCCAGCGCCGCCTCGACGGCCTCGTCGTCGCGCTCCTCGCGCACCGTCTCCAAGCGCTCGACCTGTCGGCGCTCGTCTTCCTCGGTCACCTCCTCCAAGTCGACTTCGGGGTCCTCGTCGACCTGATACTCGTTGACGCCGACGATGACGCGCTCGCCTTCTTCTATCTCCTGCTGGCGGTCGAACGCTACGTCCTGAATCTGTCCCTGCACCCACTGGGACTTCACCGCGTCGAGCATCCCGCCGCGCTGGTCGATTTCGTCCAAGAGGTCGAACGCCTCTGCCTCCAACTCGTCGGTCAGCGATTCGACGTAGTAACTCCCGGCCAGCGGGTCGATGGTGTCGGCGGCGCCGGATTCGTGCGCGAGAATCTGCTGGGTGCGAAGCGCCGTGCGAACGCTCTGTTCCGTCGGCAGCGCCAGCGCCTCGTCTTTGCCGTTGGTGTGGAGGCTCTGGGTGCCGCCGAGGACGGCCGCGAGTGCCTGATACGCGACGCGGACGACGTTGTTGTCTATCTGTTGGGCGGTGAGCGTCGACCCGCCGGTTTGGGCGTGGAACTTGAGCTGTTTGGATTTGGGGTTCTCGGCGCCGAAGCGGTCGTCCATAATCTGGGCCCACATCCGCCGGGCCGCCCGGAACTTCGCCACCTCCTCGAAGATGTTGTTGTGGGCGTTGAAGAAAAACGAGAGCTGTGGGGCGAAGTCATCGACAGCGAGGCCGGCGTCGAGCGCGGCGTTCACGTACTCGATGCCGTTGCCGAGGGTGAAGGCAATCTCCTGAGCGGCCGTCGACCCCGCCTCGCGGATGTGATAGCCCGAGATTGAGATGGTGTTGAAATTCGGTATCTCCGTGGCACAGAACTCGAAGATATCGGTGATGAGCCGCATCGATGGCTCAGGTGGGTAGATGTAGAGATTGCGGGCGATGTACTCCTTCATGATGTCGTTCTGGATGGTGCCCCGGAGTTCGTCGCGAGGCACGCCCTGCTGGTCACCGATGGCGACGTACATCGCCAGCAGGATGGCCGCCGGCGCGTTGATTGTCATGCTCGTCGACACCTCGTCGAGCGGAATGCCGTCGAACACCGTCTCCATGTCCCGAAGCGAGTCGATGGCGACGCCGGACTTCCCGACTTCGCCCGCGGCCATCGTCGCGTCGGAGTCGTAGCCCATCTGCGTCGGCAGGTCGAAGGCCATCGACAGGCCGGTCTGCCCCTCGTCGAGCAGGTAGTTGAAGCGCTCGTTGGTCTCGGCAGCGGTGCCCATGCCCGCGTACTGGCGCATCGTCCACAGGCGCCCGCGGTGCATCGTCGAGTAGACGCCGCGGGTGTACGGTTCCTCGCCCGGGAAGCCGATATCCGACTCGTAATCGAGGTCAGCCACGTCGGCGGGCGTGTAGAGCGGGGCTACCTCCTGCCCGCCGGTGTCGGTGGTGAACGTCTCCTTTCGCTCCCCGAACCGATCCACGGTCGGCCCGTACGTCTCGGCCTCCCACTCGGCTTTCGCCTCGCGGATCGCGTCGAGGTCGTCGGGGTCGAACATGGCTCAGCCGACGGCCGCCGCCGACTTATACTGTCGGCCCGCGATTCCCAGCCGCTGGGACTCGGCACAACTGGGAGGGATGCGGGGGCCGTATCCTCACGTGAGGTGACGACGATGCAACTTCCCACACCCACACGCCTCGACCGACCCGTCGCACAGTGGCAGCCGGGACCGCACGGCCCCGGTCACGGCCCGCATGGCGGCGGCCATCACTGGGGCACCGGCGCCGGAATGGGAGGCATGGACGCCGGCTTCGGGATGGGCGGTGGCTGGCTACTCACCCTCCTGTTTGCCCTCGCCGTCGTCGCCCTCGTCGCCGCAGCGGTCTACGTGGCCATCCGGGAGGGCGAGGGCGGCGAGGACGGGGCACTGGCCATCCTCCGTGAGCGGTACGCTGCCGGCGACCTCGACGAGGAGGAGTTCGAGCGCCGTCGGGAGCGCCTGACTGGTGGAACGGGCAGAGGCTGAACGCCTCTTCCCAATCTCTCGATTGATAACCGCAACCTGCTCTCTTTATACTATCGTTGAAATCGGGGGTATATGAAGAGCCGTAGAATTCGGAATCGGGGACGGTGTGCTGAGTCCAGTAGAGGGGGATGTGAATGAGATTCCTGCCGTCGTTCGTTCGGGATAGTTATCTGAAACAGTTCGCGGCTATCGTCGCAATCGTGTTGGTCGTCGTGTCCGGCGCCGGGTACTTCTTCCACGGAGAGGTGACAGAGGAAATCCACCACGAACGACAGAACGAACTGCGAACGATTGCCGGGCTGGAGGCCGACGCAGTCAGCGAGTGGCTGAACCGCAGCAGCGAGAAGACACGCTTGCTCTCCCAGTTCGAGACGGTTCGATCCGGCGACCGGGAGCGCATCGACTCGACGCTCGACAACGAACTCGAGCAGTTCGAGTCGATGCGGGCGATTCACTACGTCGACCTCAACTCTCGGCAGATTGTCGAGAGCACCGACGACGACCGGGTGGGCATGACAATATCCGGGGTGACGTGGGCACGCGGGTCGCCCGAGATGGACGACCCCTCGGCCGTTGCAGTCTCCAAGGCGTACAAACAAGACGACACCGAAGTGGTCGCGTTCCTCAGTCGGATCGAGGGGACGGATCGGGCTATCGTGCTGACCGCGAACGCCCGGGAGCGCGCCGACAAATTCCGAACGCCGAGCGAGTCAAGTTTCACGCAGGTGGTCGATAGTCACGGCATCGTTGAGTTCGCCCAGAACGAGGAGACGGCGTTCGAATCGTATCAGTACGGAGACGGGCACATCCAGAGGGCACGGAACGGGGAGGTAGGCGTGATGGACATGCCCGGTCAGAACCTCGTCGTCGGCTACGCACCCGTCAAGGGAACCGACTGGGTCGTCGTCACACACATGCCGCGGTCGGAGGCGTACGCGCTTGCCGGCGTCATCAAGCGTGATTTCCTGACGCTCATCGGCATCTCGCTCGCCGGCTTCCTTCTGATCGGCCTCACGCTCGGACGCGATACGGCGACGGCGCTGGATCGCCTCACCGAGAGCGCACAGGCCATCGCGCAGGGGAACCTCGATGTCGAGGTCGAATCGTCTGACCGTGAGGACGAGATCGGTGAGATGACGGCCGCGTTCGCCGAGATGCAGGCGTATCTCTCGACAGTCGCGGCGCAGGCCGAAGCGCTCGCGGAGCAACGGTTCGACGCGCCGGTGCTCGATCAGGAGGTGCCGGGCACGTTCGGCGAAACCATCGACCGCATGAGCGACGACGTGGAGCGTGCCCAACGCGAGGCCACGGAGGCAAAGCAGAACGCCGAGGCGGCACGCCGCGAGGTGGAAGACCTGAACGACGACCTGGAGGCCACAGCCGAGACGTTCGGCGAGACGATGGCGGCGGCTGCCGACGGCGATCTGACTCAACGGATGGACACGGATAGCCGGAGTGCAGCGATGGAGACAATCGCCGAGTCGTTCAACGATATGATGGCGGAGATGGAGGGAACGCTAAGCCGGATTCGGTCGTTCGCCGACGAGGTGGCGACTGCGAGCCAGCAGGTGACCGCGAGCACCGAGGAAGTCCGGAGCGCGAGCGCCGAAGTGAGCGAGTCGATTCAAGAGGTGTCGGCGGGCGCCGAACGACAGGACGAACGGCTCACGGAGATTTCGGGCGAGATGCAGAGCCTCTCGGGCGCCATCGAGGAAGTAGCGTCGTCGGCCGACGAAGTGGCGTCGACCGCCGACCGCGCCGCCGAGGTCAGCGAGTCCGGGAGCGATGCGGCTACGGACGCTATCGACGAACTGGCTCAGATTCAAACCCGAACCGACGAGACGGTCGACGAAGTCGTGTCGCTGGCCGAGGAGATCGACGAGATCAGCGAAATCGTCGAGTTGATCGCGGATATCGCCGAGCAGACCAACATGCTAGCGCTGAACGCCTCCATCGAGGCCGCCCGCGCCGACGTGGACGGCGACGGCTTCGCCGTCGTCGCGGACGAGATCAAGTCGCTCGCCGGCGAGGCTGCCGACGCCACCGAACGAATCGATCGCCGGATTACAGACGTGCAAGCATCCGCGAACAGCGCTGTCGACGACATGCAGGCGATGGGTGAGGGCGTCGAACACGGCGCCAAAACCATCGACGAGGCGCTCACCTCCCTCGACGAGGTGGCCGATCACGTCGGGGACCTCCACACGGGAGTCCGGGAGATCAGCGAAGCGACGGACGATCAGGCCACTTCGACCACCGACGTAGTCTCGATGCTCGACGAGGTCGAACGCGTCGCCGACCAGTCGAGCGCGGAGGCGGCAAACGTCTCCGCAGCGGCGGAAGAACAGACCTCGACGCTCGCGGACGTCTCGCAGAGCGCACAGGCGCTCACGGAGCAAGCCGACTCGCTTCAGGAACTGCTCGATCAGTTCACGGCCGACGCCCGGACAGTCTCGGCGGACGCGACCGACGCGACCGGAGCGACAGGCGCACGCACGTCGACGGACGGCGGCCTCGACGGCTGAACGCGGCATCCACGCCCCATCGCACTGCGAGTGGCACGATTGAAGGGTGTGCCCCCTCGAACACGGGTAGGATGTACATCGCTGACGAGACGTGGCCCGAACTGGGCGACTACTTCGCCGACGAATCCGTGGCGCTCGTGCCGCTCGGTTCGACCGAACAGCACGGCCCGCACCTCCCGCTGGCGACCGACCACCTCATCGCGGAGGCGTTCGCCCGCGAGGCCGCGGAGCGAACCGGCTACCTCTGCACGCCGACCATCAACGTCGGCGTCAGCCCCCACCACCGCCAGTTCAACGGGACGATGTGGGTCGACGCACCCGTCTTCCGCGATTACGTCGAATCGTTCACGCGCAACCTCGCGTATCACGGCATCGACCGCGTCGTCTACGTCAACGCCCACGGCGGCAACGTCGACCACCTCCGCGAAGTCGGGCGTCGCCTCCGCGACGACGAGACGATGTACGCTATCGAGTGGATGTGGAACGACAGCATCCCCGAGCTCGTCGACGACCTCTTCGAGCAGAACGGGCCCCACGGCGGGCCGAAGGAGACGGCGATGATTCAGCACCTCAGGTCGGACCTGGTCCGTGAGGACCGTCTGGAAGACGCGAGAGATGGAGGCGTTGCGAGCGTCGATGCAGCCGGCACCGTGAAATTCGGGTCGCGTACGTTCTACGATGCTGCCGATAATACGGCGAACGGCGTCTTAGGCGACCAAACAGACGCCACGGCCGAGAAAGGCGCGCAGATGTTCGAGGAAGCGGTCGACCAGCTCTGCCAGCTCTGTGACTGGCTCGACGACCAGCGCTTCGAGGACCTGCTACCGAAAGCCCACGTGTAGTCCACGGCCCTTCGCCATCCTTTTGCCGACGCACACCCACCGACGACCTATGTTTGGTGGCGGCGGTATGAACCCGCGAAAGATGAAACAGATGATGAAACAGATGGGCATCGACGTGACGGAGCTCGATGCCGAAGAGGTCGTGATTCGGACCGAGGACGAGGAGCTCGTCTTCTCCGACGCGCAGGTGACGCGCATGGACGCGCAGGGGCAAGAAACGTATCAGGTCGTCGGCAAACCCGAACACCGCGACGCGGGCGGCGCGAGCGCCGTCGAGAGCGGTGACGAGAGTGAGGCCGCAACCGAGAGCGGCGACGCCGGCATCCCCGACGACGACGTCGAACTCGTCGCGACCCGTGCCGGCGTGAGCACGGACGCGGCACGCGAGGCGCTGGAAGCGGAGGACGGCGACCTGGCGGCAGCCATCGCCCGACTCGAGTGATTCTCCTGGTCCGCGGCGACCGGGAGTACCTCCGGGCGCCCGGCGAGGAACTGCAGACCGACCTCGGCGTGCTCACGGTCCCCGAAGACGTCGAACCCGGCCAGCGCCTGGAGACGCATCTCGGCGAGGAGTTCGTCGTCCGAGAGCCGCGCGGCCCGGACCTGTTCGAGCATTTCGAGCGCACGGGCGCGCCGATGATGCCCCGCGACATCGGTCTCGTCGTCGGCTTCACGGGCGCCGCGGCGGGTGACCGCGTCCTCGACGCGGGGACGGGGACGGGCGTCCTCGCCGCCTATCTCGGCCGCATCGACGCCGAGGTGGTGACCTACGAACAGGATTCGGCGTTCGCGGAGGTAGCGCGAGAGAACATGCACCTCGCGGAGGTCGAGGACACCGTCGACGTGCGAACCGGCGACGTGCGCGACGAGCTCGACGAACTCGCGTCGGAGGCGTTCGACCTCCTGACGCTCGACACCGAGGACGCGCCCGAGGTGGTCCGGCACGCGCCCGACCTCCTCGTAAGCGGCGGGTTCGCCGTCGTCTACTCCCCGTTCGTCGAGGGGTCGCGCGCGGCCGCCGAGGCGGCGCGCGAGGCGGGGCTGACCGACGTGACGACCCACGAGACGATTCAACGCGAGATGCAGTTCGACGAGCGTGGCTCGCGCCCCGACACTCGCGGCGTGGGCCACACCGGCTTTCTCACCGTCGCGCGCTGGGAGTGACTCCCGGCGACCGACGCTATAAGTGGATGGCCGTCGAATCGCGACCCATGAGCCGGGAGCGCGGCGCGAACATCGACGACGTGCGAACGTGGCCCGAACTGGCCGTCGGCCTCTACGAGCGTCTCACCGGACGAGGCGCCGAGATAACCTACGAGTTCGACGACCTGGAGATACGGGTGCCGGACCGAATGGGACCCGACGCCGACCACGCCCAGTGGCGACTCGACGGCACCGTCCGCATCCGGACCCGTGACAGAGACGACGACGAGTGAGCGAGCCACTGGACGTCTTCGCGGACCTGACGCTGACCGTCGACGACGCGTCGGTGTCGATTCGCGGATACGGTGACCTCGTCGTTGTCGACGCCCCGTCGCTCGCCGCGGTCCGAGCGCTCGAGACTGGGACAGGGGCGCCACTCGAACGCCTCCTGACGGCCGACGTGACGCTCGACGTTCGCGTCCGCGGCCGGAGCGTCGCCCGGGCGACGCCCGGCAGTCGTGCGGGACCGCTCGGACGGGCACTCGGCGTCGCCCCGTTCTCGGTCGCACCCGGTGGCCTCCTCCTCACCGCGCTGACCGAGTGGACGTATACCGTTGGCCGTAACTGATTCAAGACAGTCGGCACCCCGGGGGGTGCCGAATATCTGTATTGACTTACAGCCGACAGTATCAGTCGGTCGCGCGAATCAACTCGAACAGCGTCGCCCGAAACGTCGATGGGTCGAGACAGTCTCCAAGGGCGTCGGCCGTGGCACCGTCGCCGTCGACACCAGTCGGATACGCGCCGCCAGCGAGGCGGAACGTCCGGTCTGGCGCCCACACGGCGAGCCAGCTGTCGACTGAGAGGTCGAGGTCCGCGACGCGACAGCGGGCGTCGTAGCGAAACAGGCGAGCGTCGGCGTCGCCGACGCGGAGCGAACGGCTCTCGACGCGGTCGACGGCCTCGAACCCCCTGTCTTCGAGGCGGTCGGCGAATCCGCGACTCGCCTGCGAGGCGACGAATCGTCGGAGCGCGCCGGTCGTCGGCGGTGACGGCGAGAGGTCCAAACGAGCGGCGAGGAAGAACCGCCACGAGCGGTCGACGCCCGTCTGTTCCCGGACTGTCGTCCGCAGGCCGTCGTCTTCGTACACCTGTATCCGGGCCTCGACGGTGACGCCGCCGGCCGAGAAGAGCGTCTCCGTCGCGTCGCTCACGCGTTCCCAGTCGTCGAGCGCGGCGGCGACGGACGGCGGCGCGACCATAGCGACCACTACGGGGTCGCGGCGCTCATATATGTTGGTCCGCGAATTAGCTGCCGCCGGTGGAGGCGTCGGCGGGGACCGATGCCGACGCGTCGCCGTCGCGCCACGTCCCGCGGCGATACCACACGTAGGCGATGGTCGCGCCGAGGACGTTCGAGAGCGCGAACGCGACCCAGATGCCGGCTGGGCCGAGTATCGGCGCCGCGACCCACGCGATGGGGAAGCGAATGACGCCGAGCATCAGGACGGAGATGGCCGCGGCGGTCAGCGTCTCGCCAGCGCCGCGGAAACTTCCGGTGTAGGCGCGCATGACGCCGATGAAGCCGAAGGTGAGCGCGACGTACCGGAGGAACTGCGTGGCCACGTCGACCACCGCGGGGTCGGTGGTGAACAGATCAGCGATGGGGGCGGCCGCGAGCCAGATGACGATGCCCGCCGCGGTGAGGACGGCGAACAGCACCTTCGCGGCGAGGTCGGCGGCCCGTCCAGCGCGGTCGGGTTCGTTGGCGCCGATGTTCTGCCCGGTCATGGTCTCGACGCCGCGCGCGACGGCGATGGCGGGGAGGAAGACGACGGAGAAGACGCGCGTTCCGATGCCGTAGCCGGCGACGACCGTGTCCGGAAAGAGCGCGACGACGACGAGGAGAAGGTTCATCGACAGCGCGCGGCCCGTCCCCTCGATGGAGGCGGGCAGGCCGATGGTGGCGAGGCGTCGGAGGTAGGTCGTGTCGGGGACCATGTCGCGGAGGCGGATGCGGACACCGCGAGTGCCACGGAACATGACCCAGAGGCCGACGAGGAGGGCGAGGCCGCGCGAGAAGACGGTGGCGATGGCCGCGCCCTCGATGCCCATGCGGGGGAAGGCGACGGTGCCGACGAGGGGTGCGTTCTCGACGACGGTCCACCCGAAGATGAGGAACGGGTCGATGGCGATGTTGAGGACGACAGAGCCGAACATGACGAGCATCGGCGTGACCGTGTCCCCGTACCCGCGCATGAGGGCGACGAAGACGAAGAAGCCGAACATAAAGGGCATGCCGAGCATGACGACTTCCATGTAGCGGGTGGCGAGAGGGAGGACGGAGGGCGAAGCGCCGAGGAGGCCGAGGAGTTCGTCGACGGCGAAGTAGCCAGCGACGCCGAGCAGACCCGAGACGAGGAGTGCGAACGTCATCGTCTGTGACGCCGCGTACTCGGCCTCTTCGCGTTCGTCGGCGCCGGTGTACTGCGCGACGAGGACGCTCCCGGCGACGGAGACACCCATCCCGAGCGAGATGACGAGGAAGACGAGCGGGAAGGCGAAACTGATGGCTGCGAGCGCGTCGGTGCCGTACTGGCCGAGCCAGAAGGTGTCGGCGAGGTTGTACGCCGTCTGAAAGAGGTTCGTGACGACGATGGGGAGCGAGAGCAACAAGAGCGGCCGACCGATGTCGCCACTGGTGAGGTCCAAGTCCTCGGGCGTCGCGAACAGAGAGCGGAGGCGTCCGCCGAGCGTCATGGCGTCACCTCGTGGGCGACGCGTCGGACGGCGCCGCGTCGACGACCCGCGTGGTCGGAGTGGCCGAGCGTTCGGCCGCCCGCGTCCAGCAGGTCAGAGGGCGTGTCGTTCATCGTGTGCGTATCGGACTTACTAACCAGTCAGTCAAAAGGCTTGTGTGGGGCGTAATATCGCGCTCCGTGGCCGTGTGTGACCGAGTACCGACGGTCTCGATATTCGCATCCCCAGCGCGTCACAACCGTTATCCGAGCGAGGCGAATGGGCCGAGGTATGACCGGGGCATCGGAGCCGCCCGTCTCTGACGCCGACAGGGAGATCATGGAGGCGACACACCGGGCGCTGCGCGACCACGGCTACGCCGACCTCACGATGCAACGCATCGCCGACGAGTACGGCAAGTCGACGGCGGCGTTGCACTACCACTACGACACGAAAGAGGAACTGCTAGCGGCCTTCCTCGATTACCTGCTCGACCGGTTCGTCGAGTCGGTACGAGCGGTGGAGACAACCGACCCCGAGGACCGACTCGAACTCCTACTCGACCGACTGCTCGTCAGTCCGAAGTCGAACTCGGACCTGCTCATCGCGATGCTGGAGATGCGGAGTCAGGCACCGTACAAGGACGCGTTCGCGGACCGCTTCCAGCAGAACGACGAGTACATCCGCCACATGCTCGAAGCGGCAATCGACCGCGGCATCGACGAAGGGGTGTTCGCGGACGTGGACGCCGACCACGTCTCGCGGGCGCTGATGACTATCGTCGACGGCGCCCGGACCCGTGCGGTGGTGCTCGACGAAGCGGTGGCGCTGGAGACAGCGAGACAGACGGCGGCAGAGTACGTCGACGCGACGCTTCGGTGAGGCCTCCGGGCGTGACCGGCAGCGTCAGTGGTCGTCTTCGCGCCACTTGTGTTCGCACTCGGTGCAGACGAAAAAGCGCGTCTCAGACTCGTCGGCTGCGCGAATCTGTTGCATGTACCAGTAGGCTTCGTCGTTGTCGCAGTTGGGGCACTGGGCAGTCGTCGTGGGGAGGCCGCTGGTGCCACCGCTGGATTCGATAATCTCCGACTCTTCCTGCCCCTGTGTGGTGACCATGTCGGCCTCGTCGGCAGCATCGCGGCCCTCTTCGTAGCCACACTGCGTACAGACCCACGTGTCGTCCTCCGTCTGCATCATCGACCCGCATTCGTCGCAGAACTTCATTCTGACTCGAACCGAGAGGCTGGATTCTCTTTAACCCACGGATACCGTGGGAGCGGCCGAACGCCGTCAGACAGTCGCCCGTTACGCGTCGCCGTCGGACTGGCCGGGTTCGCCCACCGCTTCGACCGGAAGCACGTTCTGGAGTTCCGCATACAGTTCGTCCGGGCCGTGGAAGGCGTCGCTCCCCATCTCGGAGACGAGTTCGCCGAGATTCGCCTCGCCGTCGGCGAACGTTACGGTCACGTCGATGAATTCGGAGGCTGCGTCGTCACGAGTCACCGGATAGTCGAGTTTCTCGAACTCGGATTCGACCCGGCTCAGCTTTACGCGTTCGCTCATGACACACGGTTGGACCCCGCCCCACTTAGAGATGGTTGCAGCGCGCGTTCGCCGAACGTAACCGTGATGGGCGTGTGTGGGAAACCTGTCAGATAGATGGTCGCGCTGGATATGGACCGTCGGGTCGTCGCACTGGGCTTGGCGCGGATGGCCGACGCCATCGGTAATTCCTTTCTCATCGTCGTCCTCCCGCTCTACATCGCCAGCGGACAGATACCCATCGAGGGACTCGTCGGGACGCGATTGACCCTCCTCGGCCGCTCGCTGATCGTCTCCGAATACCTGCTCGTCGGCCTCGTCCTCTCGCTCTTTGGCTTCCTCAACAGTTTCTCCCAGCCGTTCACCGGCCGACTCTCCGACCGGACCGGTCGTCGCCGGGCGTTCATCCTCTTCGGTCTGCTCTTGCTCGGCGCCGCCAGCGGGGCGTACGCGTTCGTCTCCTCGTACTGGCTGGTCGTCCTCCTCCGTGTCTTGCAGGGCGTTGGCGCCGCCTTCACCATCCCGTGTACGGTGGCGCTGGTGAACGAACTCGCGACCAGCCGTGACCGCGGGAGCAACTTCGGCGTGTTCAACACGTTCCGCCTGATTGGCTTCGGCTTCGGCCCCATCGTCGCGGGCCTCGTCGTGGAAGGGTACGGCTTCGACGCCGCCTTCGGCGTCGCCGTCGCGGGCGCGGCGGTCAGCTTTCTGACCGTCTGGGCGTTCGTCTCCGACCCCGACCGGGCCGAGGCGGAGGCGAGCGACGACCTCTCGATAACCGTCCGCGGCGACGACGGCCTGCTCGACCCGGTGTTCGCGCTGGGCCTCGGCACCGTCGCCATGGGCATCTGCATCGCCATGTTCGCCACGCTCGAGGGGCGCATCAACGACCGCCTCGGACAGGGCACGCTCTGGTTCGGCGTCCAGTTCGGCGCCGTGACGCTCGCGAACGTCGCCTTCCAAATTCCGGTCGGGCACGGCGCCGACCGCTACGGCCGTCGCCCGTTCATCCTCGCCGGCTTCTGTCTGCTCGTCCCCGCGACGATTGCACAGGGGTACGTCCTCACGCCCGCGCTGATGACGCTCACCCGGTTCGTGCTCGGCGTCGCCGTCGCCCTCGTGTTCGCCCCGTCGCTCGCCGTCGCCGGCGACCTCGCCCGCGAGGGAGAATCGGGGACGACGCTCTCGGTGCTGACGATGGCGTTCGGCCTCGGCGTCGCCATCGGCCCGCTGGCCTCCGGCTATCTCGAACGCTTCGGCTTCGCCGTCCCCTTCCTCGCGGCGGGTGCGCTCGCGGCGCTGGCGCTCGTCGTCGTGAGTTCACAGGTGGCCGAGACGGGCGACCCCGACGCGAGGCTCTGGTAGCTACTCGAAGTCCGGGTCGCGCTTCTCGACGAAGGCCGCCATCCCCTCGCGCTGGTCTGCCGTGCCGAACAGGCCGCTCCACGCGCGGCGCTCGACGGTCATCGCGCCCTCGCCACCCGTCTCGTGGTAGGCGTTGAGCGCCTCTTTCGCGGCGTAGAGGGCGTGACGCGGCTTCTCGGCCAGCTCGACCGCCAGTTCGTCGACGTGGTCGTACAGTTCGTCGTGGGCGACCACCTCGCCGACCAGTCCCTGCTCGTGGGCGTCGCTGGCGTCGAGACGCTCGCCGAAGAAGATGAGGCGCCGCGCCGTCTCGTCGGGGACGAGACGCTGGAGGAGTTGGGTGCCGCCCCACCCGGGGATGATGCCGAGGTCGATTTCGGTCTGGCCGATGACGGCTCGCTCGCTCGCCACCCGCAGGTCACAGGCCAGCGCGAACTCACAGCCGCCGCCGAAGGCGTAGCCGTTGATGGCGGCGATGGTGACGCCGGGGAACGACTGGATGTCGCGGACGACACCCTGCCCGCGCTCGGCGTATTCGAGCGCCTCGGGCGTCGAGAACTCCTTCATGTAGTCGATGTCGGCGCCGGCGATGAAGGCGTCGTCGCCCGCGCCGGTGAGAATCAGGACGCGCGCGTCTTCGTCTTCGGCCGTCGCGATGGCGGCCTCGATTTCGTCGAGCGTCGCCGTGTTCATCGCGTTCAGCGCGTCGGGGCGGTCGACCGTGAGTCGGGCGATGCCGTCGGCGATATCGAGCGTGACGGTGGACATGGAGAGAGCGAGAACAGCCACCGGGGTAAACGTTCGGGGCGGAGCGGAACACCGATATGGTGGTGGCGTGAATCGCCCGCCCATGACACTGTCGGCAGCGGAGCGCGACCGGCTGGCGGACATCGTCCGCCTCCAGCCGACGAAGAACAAGGAACTACAGGAGCGGTGGGAGATGGAGAGCGGCAGCGAAGTCCACGGCTATCTCGAAGAGCATCTCAGCGACTACTACTACCGGAACGAGAACAGCTACATCTGCGCGACGCCCGAGGCCGCCGAGGTCACGGGCGTCGAACCCGGCATGGAGGGCGGCGAGGACGGCCCGCAGATAATCCGCGTCCCCGAACTCGAAGCGCAGGTGTTCGAGGTGGTCGCTGGCCCCGACGACCGAGCCGAGAGCGTCGTGAGCGTGCTCCAGAAGGTCCGCGAGGCCTTCGACGCCGACCCCGACGTCGACGCCGTCCGCGAAGCGCTCCAGAGCCTCCGGCGCAAGGGCGTCGTCGAAGCCGTCTACCGAACCGTCCCGACGTTCAAACTCGCCGTCGAGCGCGACGACGTAGACGTCGAAGTCGTCTAACGCCGGTCGCGTCGCCGCCGGGCCAGCAGGCGCTTGATTCCCTTCCCCGGCCCCCCCTCGATGGGCCACCCTCGCGTCCGCCACGCTGGCGGTTCGGGCTGGAACTCCGGACAGGAGCCCGAACACTCCGCCGCGGTCGGGTGTGTCTCCTTCGCCGCACACCATGGGACGAAGGCGTCGTGGACCTCGCGGAGTTCGAACCACCGACAGTCCGGGCGCATCGTCTCGACGTACGACCGCCAGCCCGACCCGTAGGCTCGCTCGGCGATTTCGAGGCGCTTTTCCGCCTTCTCCTCAGCCGAGAGCGACGTGTCCGTCGTCGGGTCGAGCGACGCCGGGTGCCACGCGACGGTGTCGTCGGCGACGCCGTCACCGTCGAATTCGAGCGCCAGAACGCCCGCTTCGACGGGGAGGTCTTCGAGCAAGGCGGGTTCGACCGCCGCCCCCGTCGCCTCGGTGGCGACCCACACCTCGTCGGCGAGGGCCGTCGACACGTCGTGGTCGAGTTGGTCGGCGAGCGCTCGCGCCGCGCTGGCGTCCAAGTCGGGTTTGTTCTCGATGGCGACGATGCGCCGAACCCAGTCGGGGTACGGTGCAATTTGTCGAATCTGGATGCGGTTGCCGTCGCGGCGTTTCTCGACGACGCCGCGGTCGGCGGCGCGGTGAATCGCCGCGCGGACGTACCGCCACGGATAGCCCGGGTCGGGGAGCGCATCGCGATACCACGCCCATTCGGCGGGCGCGTTGCGGACGATGTGGAGGAGGTCGGAGTCGAGTGTGTCCGCACCGAAGGCGGCGCGGGCGGCGAGAGCGTCGGGGTCGGCTTCGACGACGACGGTGTCCCAGCGCCGCCGCTGAGTGCCGAGTTGACGCGCGACGACGGGGACGGCGTCCGTCTCGCGGTCGGGCGGCCACGCGCGCTCGGCCCACCGACAGGTGACGAGTTCGAAGCCGAACTCGGCGTCGCCGGGGGCGGTCATGGGTCGCGACGACCCCGCGGCGCAGGTCCGAAGGTCACGGCCTACCCGAGATACGTTCGCTCGCCGTCACCATCGTCGACTTCGGCGACGAGGTCGTCGAGATAGTCGTGGGCGTCTTCGAGGATTTCACGGGGGCCGTCCTGCGTGATGGTGTTGATGGCCTGGTCGTAGTCGCGCCACTGCAGGTCGCGGTGCTCGTTCGAGAGCTCGGCGCTCGCCTCGAACGACCGGGCGATGAACAGGTGGACCGTCTTGTGGATGGTGTCGCCACCGGCCTCGAAGACGTAGTCGTACTCCTTCCGGAAGCCGTCGATGAGTCGGAAATCCTCGATGCCGGCTTCCTCGCTCACTTCTCTGATCGCAGTCTGCTGGAGCTCCTCGTCGCCTTCGACCCCGCCTTTGGGGAACTCCCAGTCCCCCGGACGGCTCTTCAGGAGGAGGTACTCCCGGTGGCCGCGGGTGTCGCGGAAGAGGATGGCTCCAGCGCTAGTCGCTTCGACCGTCATTACCGGCAGTAAACGGTCACAACGTATAAAGATTACAAGGAAGCGGGCGCGGCCGGACGGATGTGTTTTTGGGCATCGAGCGCGCAGAGGAGGGTAACGATGGCCTTCGTCACCAAACTCAGCTTCCAGAGCGGCGACCGGGACGCCCTCGAGTCCCTCGTGGGCGACATCAAGGACATGGTCGAACGCAAGGGCGCCGAATGCAAGGGACCCCACTCTTCCCAGCCCCAACGACTCACCGTTCCACAGTACCGCTCGCTCGCCCCCGGCGACCAGTTCCAGCCGTGGGATTACACCACCTACACGCGGCACATGGAGATTCACGGGAACGACGAGGTGGCGGGCCGGGTCGGCCACATGGAGTTCCCGGACCACGTCCACGTCGAAATCGAAGTCGACCGTAAGAAACCGCTCGGCCACCGACAGGAGTAGGGCCGCGCCGACGAGAATCGCTGCTACTCGCTTCTATCGAGGACGTCCAGCAGTTCTGCCTGCCCCGTCGCATCCGCGTCATCGAACTCGGTGACGCGAATCTTGACGAGCTGGTCGGTCAGTCCCGACTGCGCGTCGGGCAGCGTGATGACCGTGTCGCCGATGCGGACTCGCGCCACGCCCTCCGCGTAGCCCGTGACGAAGGCCGTGAGTTCGTCGCCAGCGTCGTAGGTGGGCTTGTTCGTCCGGAAGGTGAGTCCGGCGAAGAGTTTGCGGAAGTTCATACGCGAGCCACCTCCTCACTCTGCCGGTCCGGGACGTATTCGAGGCCGTAGCCGGTCCACGCCGCGAGCAGGAAGACGGCGACGAGGAACCAGCCGTGGAAGACGTACGGCCAGACGGCGGCGGGGTTGGCGAGCATCGCCTCGGTGAACCAGTCGAACTGCTGAGGGAGCTGGACCATGGCGGCGTAGCCCGCGAGCACGCCCCCGCCCCACGGGAAGATGTACCCGAGCGCGGAGGTGTTTGCGTCGAGGATGTTCGCGCGGCGGTAGCCGTTGATGTTGAACCGCTCACCGAGGGTGCGGATGAACGGTGCGATGGCGATTTCGGCCGCGGTGTTGATGGTGATGGTCGCGTTGACGAGGGCGGTGCCGATGACCATCGTCGTCTCCGCGCGGCGGACAGTCGTCGCGACGTTTGCCAAGAGCCACTCCTCGATGGCGGCGAAGCCACCGCCGGCGCGCATGACCTCCGCGGCGCCGACGATGAGCAAGACGAGGACGATGAGCGGGAAGAAGCCGAGCGCCCCGGTGTAGAGGCTCCCGCCGACCGTGCTGGTGGCGTCGGGCGCCACCTCGACGAGCGCGCCGAAGACGGGCAGGCCGTTGAGCGCCGCCGCGATGCCCGACTCGGACGTCGAGCGGAAGACGAGCATCGCCGACGCCGGGGCGAGACCGAGGACGAGGTTGAGCGCGATGGAGACCATCAGCCCCCACGAAATCGCCTCGATGATGTGTCGGCCCTGCACCGCGGTGCCGATGACGACCACGATGGAGAGCAGGTGCGCGAGGCCGAGGGGGCCGACGCCCGAGGTGGCCTGCGCGCCCACGTCGAGTGGTTCGCCCGCCATCGCCTGTCCGGCGACGACGTAGCTCGCGAGCGCGAAGATAGCGGCCACAAGGGCGTACTTGAACCGCGAGGCGACGACGCCGCCGATGTCGGCGTCCTGCGTCACGGCGCTGACGATGGTGGTGTCGGAGACGGGCGCGAGGTTGTCCCCGAAGACGGCGCCGGAGAGGATGGCGCCGAACAGGAGAACGGGGTCGGCGCCGAGGAGGACGCCCGCCGGGAAGACGAGGCTCGTGAAGGCGACGGCGGTGCCGTAGCCGGTGCCGATGCCCGTCGCGAGGAGGGCGGCGAAGATGAAGGTCAGTGCGGGGAAGAGCGCGGCGCCCACGTCGGCGGCGGCGGCAGCCCACACGAGGCCGTCGACGAAGCCACCGGCCTGAATCGTGTCGGCGAACATCCCGGCCCAGAGCCATGCCACGACTGCCGTGGCCGCCACCCGTTGGGTCATCCCGTCGAAGATGACGTCGGCGTAGGTCTTCCAGTTGCCCTTTACGAACAGCATGCCGACGATGAGGCCGACGAGCATGCCGATGACGAGACCGGACGTGTCGCCGATGCCGAGGAGGCCACTCTGGACGATGGCCCACACGATGAATATCGCGAGGGGCAGCGCACTCAGGCCTCGCCCACCGTAAAACTCGACACGCGACGTGTCGGCCGGTTCGTCGGGGAGGTCGTGTTCACTCATTTTCAGTCCCGTATCCCGTCCGAACCGAGTAAAAGGAACCGGAATATGCGGGCGACAACTTATGCCGACCGCGACGCGTGTCCGGAGCATGAGCGTCGCCGACGACTTGCTCGACCTTCGCCGTGACCTCCACCGCCACCCCGAACCCGCGTGGCGCGAGTTCTACACCACCGCACGCCTCGTCGACGAACTGGAAAAACGGCCGCTCGACGCCCTCTACGTCGGTCCCGAGGTGCTCGCCGACGAGCGACGGGGCGTCCCCGACGAGGACGAACTCGACGCGTGGCTGGCTCGCGCCCGCGACGCCGGGGCGCGCGAGGACGTACTCGACCGCCTCACGGGCGGCTACACCGGCCTCGTCGCCGTCCTCGAACAGGGCCCGGGACCGACCGTGGGCGTCCGCGTCGACATCGACGCCCTCCCCATCACGGAGGCCGACGACCCGTCACACCGCCCCGCCGCCGACGGCTTCCGCTCCGAGAACGAGGGGTTCATGCACGCCTGCGGGCACGACGCCCACGCCACCGTCGGCATCGGCGTCATCGACGCCATCCTCGAAAGCGACTTCTCGGGCACGCTCAAGGTGTTCTTCCAGCCCAGCGAGGAGACCGTCTCCGGCGGCGAACCCATGGCGAAAGGTGGCCACTTAGACGACGTAGACTACCTCCTCGCACTCCACGTCGGTCTCGACCACCCGACCGGCGAAGTCGTCGCCGGCGTCGACGGCTTCCTCGCGGTGCGCCACTTCCGGGCCGAGTTCTCGGGCGCGTCCGCCCACGCGGGCGGCCATCCGGAACGCGGCCGCAACGCCGTGCAGGCGATGGCGGCGGCGATTCAGAACCTCTACTCGATTCCCCGCAACCACGACGGCGCGACGCGCGTCAACGCCGGTCTCGTCGGCGGCGGCACCGCCTCGAATATCGTCCCCGAGGAGGCGTTCATCGAGGGCGAGGTGCGCGGCGAGACGACCGACCTCATGGAGTACATGGACGACCATGCCCAGCGAATCCTCCGGACCGCCGCGGACATGCACGACTGCGAGGTGTCGGTGACCGGCGGGGGGCGAGCGCCGAGCGGTGAGAGCGACGACGAACTCGCCGCAGTCGTCGGCGCCGTCGCCGAAGCGACGCCCGGCGTCGACAGCGTCCTCGACACCGACAGCCTCGGCGGAAGCGAGGACGCCACCTACCTGATGCGACACGTCCAAGAGCGGGGCGGCCTCGCCTCGTTCGTCTGCATCGGCACCGACCACCCCGGCGGCCACCACACCCCGACCTTCGACGTGGACGAGGAGACCATCCGCATCGCCATCGACGTGTTCGGAGAGACTATCGAGCGGTTGGGCCGAGAGGCAGTCTGAGACGGCAGACTCGGCTGTCTCGGTCGGAATCGTCGCGTCAGGCCGACGCGGACGGCGTCCCGGACTCGGCCATCTGCCAGACGGTGAGAGCGCCGACGACGCCGAGACCGGCCGCGAACACGAACAGGACGGCGTAGGTTCCGGTGATGCTGACCAATTCGCCGGCCACGACGGGCGCGACGAACGACCCCAGCCACCCGGCCACACTCGCGAGTGAGACGGCCGTCCCAGCGGCGGTAGGGTCGACGAACTCCTGAATGGACTGGTACATCAAGCCGATTTGGAGCTGGATGAACGCCCCCGCGAGGACGAGCATCGCGACCAACACCGCAATCGTCGCGCTGTAAAACATGGCGACGGCCAGCGCAGTCGCGCCGACGAACGAGGCGGCGAAGACGGGGCGCCGTCGCTGGGTGAACACCGTATCCGAGAGCCAGCCACCCGTGGGGCGGGCGAGAATCCCGACGGCGGGGAACAGGGCGACGAACGCGCCGCTCTCGGCCAGCGAGACGCCGAACCGGCGGGTGATGTACGTCGGCATCCACGAGTTGAACACCATGTACAGCGAGTAGCCGAGAATCGTGACAGCGACGACGGCCCACACGTTCCGGTTTCGCAACACCCGGCCGAACTCGGCGCGCGTCATGGGGTCCGTGGCCGTCTGGAAGCGCGAGACGCGGCCGACCACGACGTAGAACACGAGCGAGGTCAGCAACACCGCACCGCCGAACAGCGGAAACACGCCCGGCCAGCCGACGATGTCGGCGAGGCGCGGCGCCCCGAGCTGGCCGAGGGCGTACCCCGCCGGATACCCCGAGATGATGACCGACGTCGCCGTCGCGCGCCGGTCGGGAGGGAACGTGCTCGAAGCTACGTCGATACTGACCACCCACAGGACGAACATGCCGACGCCGGCGAGTAATCGGGTGGCGATGAGGAGGGAGACACGTCCGCCACTCGCGGCGAACCAGTCGCCGACGCTCCCGGCGAGGAGGATGGACGCCGCGGCCGGGACGGCCGCGCGGCTTTCGATACGGTCGAGATAGATGCCGACGGGAATGCCGATGACCGTCGCGGCGACCTGCGGCGTCGAGACGAGTGCGGCAGCGGTCGCCTCGGTGACGGCGAGGTCGGCCATCACGAGAGTCAGGACGCTGGCGGGGGTTATCAGGTAGGCACCGACGAACAGGAGCACCAGCCACCCGGTCGCGATGGTTACGACCTGCCACGTCGAACCGCCGAAGGGGGGTCGGCCGATGCTGAGGTTCAACACCTGCCCTTCCCAGATATCGGGAATAATTCTACCGGAACTGCAGGCGCCCGTGGCGGCGGCAATCAGTACTTCGGCTCGGCGCCGGTCGTCTCGTACACTCGCTCCATGACCGCGTCACGGTCGGCCTGCCACGAGTCGAGTGCCGACGGGTGGTCGGGGTAGGCGTCGTACTGGTCCATCAGTTCCTCGGCCAGTTGCTTCGTCCGGTAGAAGTCGAGGATGGTGCTCCAGTAGCCGAAGCTCTTGACCGCACTCTTCACCTTCAGCGCGAGGCCCATCGAGGTGGACCCGGAGTAGAGCGCTTCGGCGAGTTTCTCGCCGGGGAGCGCCGCCAAGAGTCCCATCAGGTCGTCGACGTCGACGGCCGTCGAGAGCACGTTGTACACGTCGAGGCCGGCGTAGCGCCCGCCGAAGTGGTCCATCACGCGCTCGTTGTACTCCCAGAGCGCGGCTTCGGTGGGGTCGTCGATGGCGTCGATGATGGCTTCGGCGGCGTAGGTACCGGCGTAGGCCGCGCCAGCGATGCCGCCGCCGGTGGTCGGGTTGACGTGCCCGGCGGCGTCGCCGACGGCGACGAATCCCGGCGCCACCGCGGAGTCGTAGGGGCGGCGAGTGGGGAGGGCGGCGCCGAGTTTGTCCTGCACCTCCGCGCCCGCGAACTCCGGTCGCTGTTCGAGGTCGCGACGGAGGTCTTGGACCAGTTTCATGGGTTCCTCGGTCATCTGGAAGCCGAGGCCGGCGTTGATGGTCGTCTCCGTCCGCGGGAAGTACCAGAGGTAGCCCGCGGCGCGTTCGGTGGGCTTGAACACGAGGGCGTCGTCCCACTCGACCGGGTCGGGCACCTCGACGATTTCGCGGTACGCCGAGCAGAACTGCGAGTACGAGACGTTGGTGTCGAAGGTGGTGTCGTCGAACTCCGTCTTGTCCTGCAGAATCGAGAGCGCGCCCGCCGCGTCCATGGTCACCTGCGCTTCGTAGGTGACGGGGTCGCCCTTCCGCGTCGCGCGGACGCCGGTCACTCGGTCGCCCTCTTGTCTCACGTCCTGCACGACGGTGTCGTAGTGGAAGTCGGCGCCCGCCTCGGACGCGCCGTCGATGATGCGTCGACCGTACTCCAGGCGGTCGATGACGGCGAGTTCGCCCGGGATGGGGATGTTCAGCACCGTGTCGTGCTGGGGGAGTTCGAAGCGGCCGTGGTCGACGCCCGTGTTCGTGAAGGCGTCCTGAATCTTCGACTTGGGGATGGCCTCGGGGAAGGCGTCGGCGCCTTTCAGTGCGTCGCCACACGCGATGTGACCGGCCTCCGCCTCGTCTTTCCGCTCGACGACGACGACGTCGAGGCCGGCGCGAGCGAGGGCCGCCGCCGCGTAACAGCCGGCGGTGCCCGCCCCGACGACGACGACGTCGTACTCGTGGGTGGTCATTGGTGCTGTGTCGCGCCCGCGGTGGGAAAACTCTTTATTCCCGTTTCGTCGGCGGCGAGTCGACGGAATACGGGGTTACGCCGTCGCCGCGTCGACCGCTCTGTCTATCGCCGCCCGCGCCGTGGCGACGAGTTCGTCCACGTCGTCGCTCTCGGCGTAGAGGCGGACGTACGCCTCGGTGCCGCTGGGTCGGACGAGGAGCCACGACCCGTCGGGGCGTTCGAGGCGGACGCCGTACTCGGTGTCGACGCTCGCCTCGGGGAACGTCTCGGGGAGTGTCGTCGCCAGTCGCTCCATGACTGCCGCCTTGGCGTCGTCGGGGCAGGCGACGCTCACCTTTCGATAGGGTCGTTCCGTGACGGGCGCGCGGAGGGCGTCCAAGCCCTCGCCGGCGACGTGGCGGGCGAACACCGCCGCGCTGGCGACGGCGTCTATCCACCCGCCGAACGCAGGGTGGACGTGCTTCCACGGTTCTGCCGCGAAGACGACGGTGCCCCCGTCGTCGCGGACGCGCGCGATGCCCTCGTGGAGGGCGCCGAGACGGACGCGTTCGACCCGCCCGCCCGCCGCCCGGACGCGTTCGTCGATGCGCGCCGAGGCGTTGGGCGTCGTCACCACCACCGGGTCGGCGGCGTCGCTCGCGCGGACGAATCGCTCGGCAAGGATAGCGAGGACGGTGTCCTCGTGGACGATGTCGCCCTCGCCGTCGACGACGACGATGCGGTCGGCGTCGCCGTCGTGACCGACCCCGAGTTCGGCGTCGCCGTCGGCGACGTAGCGGCGGAGCCCCGTCAGCGACTCGGGCGTCGGCTTGCTCTCGCGGCCGGGGAAGTGGCCGTCGACGTTCGCGTGGAGCGTCTCGACCGCTGCGCCGAGGGCGCGGAGGACCGCCGGGGTGGCGAGCGCGCCCATCCCGTTCCCGCAGTCGACGACGACCGACAGGCCGTCCAGCGGCGCGCCGAATTCACGGGCGTAGTCGACGACGGCCGCACGGTAGTCGTCGATGACGGCCGTTTCGCGAGCCTCTCCCCACGCGTCCCACACGACCGGCGGATCGTCTGCCGCCAGTCGACGCTCGATGGCTTCCTCGCGTTCCCGGTCGAACTCGACGCCGTCGACGAAGCACTTGATGCCGTTGTCGCCCGGCGGGTTGTGCGAGGCGGTGAGCATCACACCGTACCGGCCGCGAGAGGCGAAGGCCAGCGCTGGCGTCGGCACCACGCCGACTCGGTGGACCGTCGCGCCGCCCGAGAGCGCGCCGGCCTCGACGGCGGCAGCGAGCGCCTCACCCGTGGTCCGCCCGTCGCGACCGACGACCACCTCGGGGGCCTGCCCCGTCTCGTCGTGGGCGTGACGGGCGACCGCTCGCCCGACTGCCGTCGCGAGGGCGGGCGTCACGTCGGTCTGCACGCCGCCGCGGATGCCCGCGGTTCCGAAGTGTTCCATACCCGCCCTGTGTCCGCCTTCGGTTTGTATCGCTCGGTGGCGGTATCGAAAGGTTGACCGGGGGTCCGACGGATGCACCGGTATGTCCGCGGCCGACTCGTCCGAGGGTGCCGTCGACCGCGTCGTCGTCGCCCTCCTCGCTATCACCGTCCTCGCTCTCGCCGCGCGCTTTGTCAGCTTGGGTGCCCGCCCGTTCCACTGGGACGAAGCCCGCGTCGGCTACTGGAGCCTCCGATACCTCGACAGCGGTGCCTACGAGTACCGCCCCGTCGCCGGCGGCCCCTTCCTCTACATCGTCGAACGGTACGTGTTCGGCCTCGTCGGCGCCACCGACGCCACGGCCCGCGCCGTCGTCGCCGCCGTCGGCGGCCTGTCACCGCTCGTCGCCCTCCTCTTTCGCACCCGCCTGCGCGACTCCGAAACCGTCGCGCTCGGGGGCTTGCTCGCCGCCAGTCCCGTCCTCCTCTACTACGGGCGCTTCCTCCGGGGCGACCTCCCCCTCGCGGTGTTCTCGCTCGTCGTCGTCGGCTGTGCGATTCGACTCGTCGACGACCCACCGGAGCGAGCGCGGCGCTACCGCTATCTCGGCGCGGCAGCGCTCGGCCTCGCCGTCGCATCGTCCGCGTTCGTCGTCGCGACGCTGCTCTGCGTGCTGGTCGCCGCGATGCTGACGGTCGACCAGCGCCGCCTCGTCGGGGAAGGCGAGGGAACCGGCGACCGAATCGACGCCCTGCTGGGTCGCCTCCGCGGCTCGACACGCGACGCACTCGGCGCGCTGGGTGTCTTCCTCGCCGTCCACCTGTTCTTCTACGCCCCGCGCGTGAACGGGTCGATTCGCCCGACGCTCGGCACCGTCGAAGCGGCCTTCGTCGGCGCCGCGCGGTCGTTCGTCGGCGTGCGCGTCCTCGGGCGGCGACAGGGCGGCGAACACCAACTCCTCCCCTATCTGAGCGCGCACGTCGAGACGCTGCTCGCGGCGTCGGCTGTCGTCCTCGCACTCGCCGCCGTGGGTTTCCTCGTCGACCGGTACGGGACGGGCGAGACTCGTCCCGTCGTCGCCTTCCACGCCTACTGGGCCGGGGCGTCGCTGCTCGTCTTCCCCGTCGTCACCGAGGAGAGCGCAGCGTGGCTGACCGTCCACACCGTCGCCCCCGCCGTCGTCCCCGCGGCGGCGGCAGTCGGCCTCCTCGCGCGCTACGGGTCGCGGGGGCTCGCTCGGGAGGACGCCGTGCCCGTCGCCGTCGCGGCCCTCGTCGGCCTCGCACTCGCGGCCCAACTCGGTGCCGGCGTCGCGGCGACAGCCTACGGCCCGACGACGAGCGAGAATCCACTGGCCCACCACGCCCAACCGGCCGACGACCTCGACCCGTTCGTCTCCGACGTGAGCGCGGCCATCGAGGGCAACGACGGCGTCGACGTCCTCTTCTACGGGCCGACGTTCGTCCCGGCGTACGACGACGAACCCGCACGCCCGCCCGTGAGCGACACGTGGGGGAACCGACTCCCGCTCCCGTGGTATCTCGAACGGATGGGCGCCGAGACGGACGGCGTCCGTGACCTGCGGGGACTCGAGTCGCTTGACGAGCGACCACCGGTCGTCGTCGCACCCGCGAGCGAACAGTCCACGCTGTCGGCACGGCTCACGGACTACGAGTCGAGCACGTACCGACTGTCGCTCTGGAACCGAGAAGTCGCGGTGTTCGTCCGCCGCTAGCGGAAGCCCATCGCTTCGATTTGCTCTTGATACCGGTTTCGGATGGTGACTTCGGTCACCTGCGCCACGTCGGCCACCTCGCGCTGAGTCTTCTTCTCGTTACAGAGCAGGGAGGCCGCGTAGATGGCCGCGGCGGCGAAGCCAGTCGGGGACTTCCCCGAGAGCAGGCCCTGTTCGGCCGATACGTCGATTATCTCCGTCGCCTTCGCCTGCACTTCCTCGCTGAGTTCGAGCGCCGAAGCGAACCGCGGGACGAACTGCTTGGGGTCGACCGGCTTGAGTTCGAGCCCGAGTTCCTGCGAGATATAGCGGTATGTGCGCCCAATCTCCTTCTGCGGAACGCGTGAGACTTCGGCCACCTCGTCGAGTGAGCGGGGAATGCCCTCCTGTCGACAGGCGGCGTAGAGCGCGGCGGTGGCGACGCCCTCAATGGAGCGCCCGCGAATCAGGTCCTCGTTGAGCGCGCGCCGATAGATGACGGAGGCTACCTCCCGAACGGAGCGCGGCACGCCCAGCGCGGAGGCCATCCGGTCGATTTCGGAGAGCGCGAACTGCAGGTTGCGCTCGCCCGCGTCCTTGGTTCGAATCCGTTCCTGCCACTTTCGCAGGCGGTGCATCTGCGAGCGCTTCTCGGAGGAGAGCGACCGCCCATAGGCGTCCTTGTCCTTCCAGTCGATGGTCGTCGTCAGCCCGCGGTCGTGCATCGTTTCGGTAATCGGTGCACCGACGCGGGACTTGCTCTGTCGCTCGGAGTGATTGAACGCCCGCCACTCCGGACCGCGGTCGATCTGTTGATCGTCGATCACCAGCCCGCAGTCGTCACAGACGAGCTCGCCCTGGTCCGCGTCCGTAACGATGTTGTCGGAGTTACACTCGGGGCAGGCAACGGACTCGTCCGTGTCCTGTTCCGTCTCTTGGCTCCGCTGACGTTGGCGGCTGGGACGTTCCATTATAAGTGTCGTGGCGAACCTGTTATTTAAGCCTTTTGCCGGTCTGTCTCGCGGCAGGGTCGACACCGTCGCTGTCCCGGAGTTTGGCGGGGAAGTCGTGACTGGGGTGCGATAGCCGCGCCGTCGCTCCCGGTCGGCGGACCGAACGCGTCGACTGGGTCGCTCGCACAAAGGTATTAGTTCCAACCGCGTCTCGCGTGACGTATGCAAAACGCCGCCGAGTCACTCGTCGAGCGCTATCAGACGATTGCACCCAACGGCCTCCGGATGGCGGTGTGGTATGGCGGCGACGAGCGTGAACTCGTCTACACCCGGGACGACGTTCGCGAGATGTACTCGCCCGAGGAGTTCGACGAGAAGGTGAAACAGCTCGTCGTCGCGGGGCTGGGTAGTGGCGGCAACGACCAGTTTCGAATGCTCGGCGAGATGGACGCCGTCGTCCGGCACTTCGACCAGGCCGTCGTCGTCCACTTCCCGATAGACGAATTCACCGGCCTCGCCCTGACCTTCGACGGCGACGCGGTCCCCTCCATCGATTCGCTCGTCGACATCGGCCTTGACGCACTCGATGATTTCTCGACGAATCAGTAGGACTGCCAGCCCGCCGACCGCCCGCCGAGGCCACGGAGTCGGAGTTCACAGCCGTCGTCGGTCTCTCGGGTCTCGATGACGCCGTCGATCAACTGGCTCAGCATGTTGAGTTCGCGGTCCGTCGGGTAATCGACGACGAACACGCCGAGTGCGCCCGCGCTCTCTATCTGTCCGCTCAACACGTGGACCATCCGGTAGACTCGCTGGAGGTTGTGATACATGAGGAACGTCGACAGCGAGTGGACGCCGAACCGCATCGGGTCGCCGGACTGGTGGTAGTCCTGGAACAGTCCGGAGAGTTCGATGCTGAGACCCGTCATGTCCCGCGAGGAGGAGAGATACGAGGTCGTATCCGTCTCGCGCACCTGTCCGATGCCGCGCTCTTTCGTTACGCAGTCGACGACGTGGAGTCGGTCGGCGGGCCGGTCGCCGTTCCAGTCCCGAAACAGTTGGAGCAGCTTCCCGGCCCCCATCTTCGTCGTCACCATGACGGCGCCCTCGTCGCCGTCGTCACCGAGGAGGTCTATCATGAGTTCACGCTTGCGCGTGAGTGGCGGCCCGGCGACAAGAATCGATGTTCCCGGGGGGAACTCGTCGACCGGGACGACACCGGGTGTCGAGTATGCCATCAGTAGGACCCATTTCGAGGCCATATCTTTATTATTGGGGGCCAAATTGCACGGGGAGCGGAATCACGGCACACCGAGTCGTCGTCGGTGTGATACGGGCGCACGTTTAAGTGAGCGCCTCGCATACCGCCGACGAACGATGTCTGAGGACGCGGCGTCGAAAACCGACGGACCGTTCGGGAGCCTCGGGCGACGGCTCGTCCGGACGTACGAGATGCTCCGCGGGTCGACACTCGACGTGCGTCCCTTCCGCCCCGGAGAGGACGGCCCACTCTCTCACTTCGACTGCCCGCCGGGCCACGAGGAGCTCGACCGCTACTGGGTGAACGCCCCGTACGCGTACGTCGTCATCACGCGCGACACGGAGGAGAGCAAGAACGTCTATCACGCGGTCGAACCCGACCTCACGGACTTCGAGTCGCGGCTGCGCGACAGAGTGACGACCGACATCCGCGACCCGTTGCTCTACCGCGACGACACCGAGAACGCCGACGAGGAAGTGCTCGCGAGAGAGTTGGAGTCGCTGCTGGAGGAGTACGGCGTCGACGTGCACATGCACACCTTCTACAAGCTCCTCTACTACCTCGTTCGCGGGTTTCGGGGGTTCGGGCGCATCGACCCGCTGATGCACGACCCGCACATCGAGGACGTCTCGTGTGACGGCTACGGGCTCCCCATCTTCGTCTATCACGACCAGTACACCGACATCGAGACGAACATCGTCTTCGAGGAGTCGGAGGAACTCGACAACTACGTGGTGCAGTTGGCCCAGCAGTCGGGACGCCACATCAGCGTCGGGGACCCCATCGTGGGGACGACGCTCCCCGACGGCTCGCGAATCGAACTGGCGCTTGGCGAGGAGGTGACGCCGCGCGGGTCGGCGTTCACCATCCGCCAGTACGCCGACGAACCGTTCACGCCAATCGACCTCATCAACTACGGCACCTTCAACATCCAGCAGATGGCGTACCTGTGGCTCGCCATCGAGCACAACAAGTCGCTCATCTTCGCGGGCGGGACGGCCTCCGGGAAGACCACGTCGATGAACGCGGTGTCGATGTTCATCCCCCCGCGCTCGAAGGTGCTCTCCATCGAGGACACCCGCGAACTGTCGCTGTATCACGACAACTGGCTGTCGAGTGTCACACGCGAACGACTCCACGAGGGCGCGGACATCGACATGTACGACCTGCTTCGCTCGGCGCTTCGCCACCGCCCCGAGTACATCATCGTCGGCGAGGTGCGCGGCGACGAAGCGGTGACGCTCTTCCAGGCGATGAACACCGGGCACACGACGTTCTCGACGATGCACGCCGACAGCATCGAGACGGTCATCAACCGGCTGGAGAACGAACCCATCAACGTGCCGCGGGCGATGATTCAGTCACTCGACCTGCTCTCGGTGCAGCGTCTCACGCGCCTCGACGGCGAACGCGTCCGCCGGACCAACGCCATCAGCGAAATCGGCGGCATCGACCAGCGGACGGGCGAACTCGACTACTCCAACGCCTTCACCTGGGACGCCGACAACGACACGTTCCAGCGACAGGACAGCGCGCTCCTCGACGAGATTCAGGACGAC
Organism: Haloplanus vescus; assembly: GCF_900107665.1. Classification (NCBI taxonomy): domain Archaea; kingdom Methanobacteriati; phylum Methanobacteriota; class Halobacteria; order Halobacteriales; family Haloferacaceae; genus Haloplanus; species Haloplanus vescus. The sequence goes on along the minus strand of NZ_FNQT01000001.1, from coordinate 142,871 downwards.
CGCGGGTGGACGCGCAGTGAACTGCTCGAAGAGATGCAGAACCGACGCCAGTTCCTGCGCGTCCTCCAAGACCGCGGCATCACGGACTACCGGCAGTTCACGGCGCTGGTCAACGAGTACTACGACGACGCCGAACGCGTCCTCGAACGCATCGAAACCATCGAGGGCGGGACCGGACCGTGATTGGCGAACTCCTCCCGCTCGTCCTGGTCGTCGTCCTCGCGCTTCCCATCCTCCTATCGCCGGTCAGCGAGCGCGTGAGCCTGCTAGTCTCGCGGCTGGCCGTCCCCATCTTCGGCGACTACGTCGAACGCAGTTCGCGCCGCGACTGGCAGCAGGAACGCCTGCGCTCGACACACGTCGGCACCACGCACCGCGTGTTCGCCTCGCGCACGCTGTTTCTCAGCGGCCTCGCCGGCGCGGCCGGCGGCATCCTCGGCGTGTACGTCGCGACGTGGCTGGTCGACCTGTTTTCCATCAGCCGCGAGGCGATTTTCGCCGCCGTCCCGCCGGCGCTCTCCTTTCTGGCTGGCCTCACGCGCCTGCAAGACCTGACGCTGCTCGGTCTGTTCGTCCTCTTTCTCTTCTTCGGCGTGACGGTCGGCTCGGTGCTCGGCGCGCTTACCTACTGGGCGCGGTGGGCGTACCTCGACCAGCTGTCGAACGCCCGCGCCAGCGAAATCGAGGCGACGCTCCCGCGGACCATCGCATTCGTCTACGCCCTCTCTCGGAGCGGGATGCCGTTCCCGAAGGTGTTGCAGACGCTGTCGCGAAACGAGGACATCTACGGCGAGGCCGCCCGAGAGATGGGCGTCGCGGTGCGAGACATGAACACGTTCTCGACGGACATCTTGACGGCGATTCGCCGGACCGCCGACCGGACGCCGAGCGAGGGCTTGGCGGAGTTCTCCGACAACCTGGCGAGCGTGCTCGGGAGCGGGCGCAACCTCTCGGAGTTCCTCCGCGGGCAGTACGAGCGCTACCAGGAGGAAGCCGAGGCCCAACAGGAGCAGTATCTCGAACTCGTCTCGACGCTCGCCGAGATATACGTCACCGTCCTCGTCGCCGGGCCGCTCTTTTTCATCACCGTCCTCGTCGTCATCGGCCTGGTCATCGAGGACACGATTACCCTCGTCCGGTTCATCGGCTACGCGGGAATCCCGCTCGCGAGCGCGGGCTTCGTCGTCTACATCGACAGCCTGACCCAGCGCGACACGATGACGGACGTGAGCCGGGACGTGGCGTCGTCGATGGGCAGGGGAAGTGGCGCCCTGACGGCCTCGGACGGCGGCGTGGCGCTGGAGGGCGAGAACGCCGAACGACTCGCCGCGTACGACCAGTTGCGCGCGCTGCGCCAGTGGCTGAACCAACCGCTGCGGACCGTCCTCGAACAGCCGTGGGTGAGTTTCGTCGTGACCGCGCCCCTCGGCGTCGTCTGGGTGTTCTACCGCGCCACCCCGATTCCGCTCGGTCCGTCGGCGCTCCAGACGCTCGACGGCCCGGTCATCGAAGCCACCCTCTTCGCGATGGGCGTGTTCGCGCTCTTCCACGAGGTCCACAAGCGTCGGATTCGCGCCATCGAGCGCGCCGTCCCGGACTTCCTCGACCGCCTCGCGAGCGTCAACGAGGCGGGGATGAGCATCGTCGAGAGCCTGCGGCGCATCGCCGACACCGACCTCGGCGGACTGGAGGAGGAAGTCGACCGCACCTGGCAAGACGTTCGCTGGGGGGCCGACGTGAGCACCGCACTCCACCGGTTCGCCGCCCGGACGCGCGTCCGGATGGTCGCCCAGTCCGTCACGCTCATCACGAACGCCATGAGCGCGAGCGGTGACCTCGGTCCCGTGCTTCGCATCGCTGCCAACGAGGCCCAAGAGACCCAGCGACTCCGCCGCGAGCGACAACAGGAGATGCTCACCTACATCCTCGTCATCTACATCTCCGTGCTCGTCTTCCTCGGCATCATCGTCGCGCTGACCGTCGCGTTCATCCCCGCCGTCCAGCAGACGGCGGGCGGGGCGACCGGCGCAGTCGGTGGGAGTGCACCCGGCACGGGAACCGGCGGTAGCGGCGTCACCAGCGCGTTCAGTGGGTCGTCAGTGAACGCCGACGCGTACAACCTCCTCTTCTTCCACATGTCGGCGATTCAGGCCGTCTGTTCCGGCCTCGTTGCAGGGAAACTCGCCGAAGGCGGGGTCGCCGACGGCGTCAAACACGCCGCCGGGTTGCTCGCGCTGACGTTCGTCGTCTTCGCGTTCCTCCTCTGACCCCAGCAGTATATGCCCGTCCCGGCCCCACGGCCGGTATGACGCGACCGGACCCGCAGGCCACCTACGACCGCATCGCGGACCACTTCGCCGCGACCCGGGAGTATCCGTGGCCCGAGATAGAGGAATTCGTCGACGACGCTCCGACCGCCGACGTGGCGCTCGACGTGGGGTGTGGGAACGGGCGCCACGCCGAAGTGCTCGCCCAGAACGCTGACCGCGTCGTCGCCCTCGACGTGAGTCGCGGCCTCCTCCAGACGGCGCGCCGCCGTCAAGCGGCCAGCGGCTTCGACGCCCACCTCGTGCAGGGTAACGCCGCCGCGCTCCCGCTTCGGGACGGCGCCGTCTCGATCGCGGTGTACGTGGCGACGCTTCACCACCTCCGGCCGCGGGCGACCCGCGTCGACTCGCTAGACGAACTCGCGCGCGTCCTCGCCCCCGGCGGGCGAGCACTCATCGGCGTCTGGAGTACCGCCCACGACCGCTTCGACGCCGACGAGGGGTTCGACACCACCATCGACTGGACGCTCCCCGGCGGCGAGGCGGTGCCGCGATACTACCACGTCTACGACCCCGACGAGTTCGACCGTGACCTCGCGGCGAGTGCGCTCTCCGTCCACGAGCGGTTCGAATCCAGCGGGAACTGCTACGCGGTGGTCGGCGCGTGACGACTGGGCCGCCCGCACGCACAGACGTGCAGGACTTAACCCCCGGGCGGGAGTACAGGGACGTATGACCGACAGCGACACCGACTACGACGTAGCCATCGTCGGCGGCGGGCCCGCGGGCCTGACGGCCGCGCTCTACACCACCCGCCTCGGTCTCGACACACTCATCGTGAACCGCGGTGGCGGCCGCGCCGCGATGATGCAGGACACGCACAACGTCATCGGCGTCACCGAAGACACCTCAGGCGTCGAGTTCCTCCAGACCGCCCGCGAACAGGTCGAAGCCTACGGCGCCACCTACCGCCGCGGGTTCGTGAGCGACGTGGCGGACGTCGGCGACGCCTTCGCCCTCGACGTCGACGACGGCGAGGACACCGTCACCGTGCGTCAGGTCGTCCTCGCCACTGGATTCAGCGACGCGAAACCCGACCCGCCGCTCCCGCCGACGGGGCGTGGCCTCCACTACTGTCTCCACTGTGACGCCTACATGTTCGTCGACGAGTCCGTCTACGTGATGGGCCACGGCGACAGCGCCGCCTACGTCGCCATGATCATGCTCAACTTCACCGACGAGGTGGACCTGCTCACCCGCGGCGATGACCCGACGTGGAGCGAGGACACCGACCAGATGCTGCGAGCCCACCCCATCGACGTGATTCACGAGGAGATTTCGGGCATGACCCGGGGCGACGACGGCTGGCTGGAGAGTTTCGAGTTCGAGGACGGCACCGTCCGCGAGTACCGCGGTGGCTTCCCGATGTACGGCTCGGACTACAACAACGACCTCGCCGCTGCCCTCGGCTGTGACCTGACCGACGACGGCACCGTCGCCGTCGACGACCACGGGCGCACGAGCGTCGACGGCGTCTACGCCGTCGGTGACCTCGTCCCCGGCCACAACCAGATTCCGGTCGCGATGGGACAGGGAGCGAAAGCCGGCATCGCCATCCACATGGACCTCCGCCCGTTCCCCCGGAGCGTCGAGGACATCGACCGCGAGGGCCCGGTCGACGCCGACGAGGTGCCCGCCATCTCCGAGTCGCTCCGGGAGACGGCGCGCGCGTTCCGCGAGGGTGCCGTCGAATCGGCGGCCGACGACTAAGCGTAACTGCCTTATTCCACCATCCTGAATCGACGAGTGCGCGCCGGTGGTCTAGTGGTAGGACCTGAGCCTTCCAAGCTCATGGCCCGGGTTCAAATCCCGGCCGGCGCATTTTCCGAGTGAAGCGAGGAAAATCGCCCAGAGGGATTTGAATCAGGGAGTGAAGCGAACGGCGTGAGCGAAACGACCGTGGTTCAAATCCCGGCCGGCGCACTCACTTGGTTCGGGTGCCGACCGTAGTCCCCCTCGCTCACACTGTTCGCTCGCGGGACTCCCGGCCGGCGCATTCTGCGAGGAAGGGGATACCGGAGGATTGCACCGCCGAACGAACCGTCAAGACCAGCGAAGACGGCGACAGCGGAAACGACGACGCCTGAAAGCACTCGACCAGGGGTGTCAACACCGACATCGCTATTGAACGTACTGAGCGTACAAAACTCAGAAATCGACAGCCAGAAGTCGATTAGGCCACTCTTTTATCGGTTGAGCTTTGTTGCCAGTGAACGATGCCAGTGACAGACGAACTCCGAACAACAGAGTCGGTTCGAACCCGGTCGAGCGTCGCCGGGCAAACGGCCGTGGTGACCGGGGGGTCGAGCGGTATCGGTCGCGCCATCGCCGAGACGTTCGTCGCGGACGGCGCCGACGTGGTCATCTGTTCGCGCACGCAGGCCGACGTCGACGCCGTCGCCGAGGAGCTGAACGCGGCCGACCGACCGGGGTCGGTGCTCCCTGTCGAATGCGACGTGACAGATCGTGACTCCGTCGACGCGCTGGCCGAGGCAACGGTCGAGGAGTTCGGCGGTGTGGATATCTTAGTGAACAACGCGGGCGGTACCGGAGAGGGTGGTCCACTCCACGAAGTTGCCCCCGACGACTGGGACAGTGTCATCGAAGTGAACCTCACCGGGACGTACAACGTCACCCACGCGTTCGCCGACTCGCTCCGCGAGAACGGCGGCGCGGTCGTCAACACGGCCAGCATGGCCGGGCGCTACGGAGTCGCCGAAATGGGACCATATAGCGCTGCAAAGGCCGGCGTCAGCGCGCTTACGCGAACGCTCGCCGTCGAGTGGAGCGTCGATGATGTTCGAGTGAACGCGGTCGAACCTGGCTTCATCGCGACGCCGGCCGTTCGCGAGTGGTTCGGTCTCGACGAGATACCCGCACGTAGCGACGTCGACCGTGAGATCGGAAGTCCGCACGAGGTCGCGGACGCGGTGCGATTCCTTGCGAGCGACGCCGCCTCGTTTATCACGGGACAGACCATCTCGCCGACCGGACCGCCGAATACGTTCGAGCCACCGACAGGGTAACCCAATCAGATTGTCGCCCCGGCGCTATCAGTCGTCGCCGGGAATCTCGGCATCGCTAAGCGAGGCGTCGGGTTCGAAGACGATACTCGGGTCCAGATCGTCGAGCGGTTCGCCCGTTCGGACTCGGTTGGGCCAGTCGTGGTTGGCGAGCGCACCGGTCCCGATAGTGATCAGGTCGGAGCCGTCTGCCACCGCCGCTCGCGCATTCTCCGGCTCTCCGAGACTGCCGTTGGCAATCACGGCGACATCGTCCGCAGCGTGCTCGATAGCTAGTTCCGCAAGCGTGTGATCGGTTTCTGGCACCTCTGCAGCGGTTGCGTCGCCGCCGGTAACGTGGACGTAGTCGGCGCCAGCATCGGAGAGCGCGCCGAACAGTGCGGCGGCGGTCGCCTCGCCGTCGGGCCAGACTCGCTCCTCGTCAGTGACTGCCCCTTGGGAGGCACGGACGCCGACGACGAAGCTGTCAGGCGTGGCGTCGTCGATGGCGGCGGTGACCTCGGCGGGGAAGCGCGCGCGGTTAGCCGGCGAGCCACCGTACTCGTCGTCGCGGTCGTTGACCAGTGGGTCGACGAACTCGTGGAGGAGATAGCCGTTGGCCGCGTGGACCTCGATGCCGTCGAACCCGGCCTCGACCGCGCGCTCTGCGGCGGCGACGAAACTCTCTCTCACTTCGCTGAGCTCCTCGCCATCGAGCGGGTCCGCCTCGGGGAACTCTCCGGACCCGCCGTACAGCTCCGACATCTCGCCTGGTGGGCGGTACGACGAGGGGGCGACGGAGTCGTACCCATAGCGGTTGCCCTGTGCCTGTGCCCCAGCGTGCATCAACTGTGCGAAGATCGGACTGCCTGCCTCGTGAACGGCGTCGACCACCTGCTCCCACGCTGCCGCCTGTTCGTCGGTCGCGAGACCGGGCTGATTGGGGTAGCCTTGACTGTGGGCGGTGTCCGGGTGGAGACCCTCGGTGACGAGAAACGAGAAGCCACCGCGAGCGAAGGAGGCGTAGTAGCGGGCCATGCGGTCGGTCGCGTGTCCCTCGTCGGTCGCACTCGTGCGCGTCATCGGCGCGAGGCCGACGCGGTTGTCGAGAGTGTGCCCGTTCAGTTCGAATTCATCAAAGAGGGGGTCGTCGGTCATCGGAAGTTCGTACGACAGTCGGAGATATAAACTGACGGCGGATGTGCGCACCAGATCGCACAACAGGTGCGGTAGCACACCTCGTTGTCCGTGTGGTGTGCTGAACCCGGTGCGTTGTGTCCGCTCCTGTCGCTGTGCGTTTGAAGCTTGATTCGAACGATGATCTCGTCGTCGGATACGTAACCGACAAATCTCGATAGTGGTGAGTGATCGCCGTCTGTCTTAGTGAACATTGCCCACGATTTTACGCCCTGACGGAACGGCGTGCAAGACGTAGAGCACGTGTTCAGCAGTCTTGAGTCAGAGTATGAACGTGATAATCGCGAGCACGACGAAGATGATGACGAGCCACTTGGCGATATCCATACTTAGCCCGGCAACGCCACGGGCGCCCAAGACTCCCGCGACCACTGCGAGGATCAGGAAAAGGATTGCTAACTCGATGAGGCCCCCTCCGAACTGGAGGGGTACGAACAGATTTTCATCGAGGATTGTTCGAAGTAATATCACATCTAAATTTAATGTCTCTATTCACATAAAGGAGGGCCATCAGGAAACTGCGCTCGAGTACGGGTTGTTCGAGACAAACAGCCCACAGACGACTACTGTGAGCGAGAGTCCGTGTCGGGCAATCCGCTGAGGCTCGACATCGGCGATGCGCCGGCCATAATCGCGCTAGCGGACAGAATCGCGGCGGAGAGCACTACGAAATCCCCGGCCGGGGAATATCCGGCTAAGCCGGCACCGATCTGCACGATAAACACGGTGAAGAAGAAGCTGAGGATAGCGAACACGAGCATGACGATTGCGGCAATGATGCTACTGACTAACATCCCGAACGAATCGAGGAGTCCCATCTATTGAATCACGTCACACGTAACAACCACTTCATCCGGATATAGGTGTGCCACCTCGATACGCATACGTTCACGTTTTGGCAGGTTCAGTTAGGTAGCGTCGACTGTCTGCTCGAATTTCTGTATGGCGTCGTCGCTCCCCGCGACGAACACCTCGTCCGTTTGGCGAACCGTCGTCTCCTCGTCGGTGAGGATGTCGCCCGCTCGTGCGATACCGACCACCGTCCAGTCGCGAGTCAGGTCCTGACGAATCGTCGCCAACTGTTCACCCACGAACGACTCACCCGACGTGCGGACGAGCCGAATCTGATTCACGGGAGACATCACACGCTCGCCGTGGGCCTCGGCGGCGACCAATCTGGCACACACGCGCTGCACCGAGAGCGTGTAATCCGCGCCGGCCCGGACGGCGGCGCTCGCCTTCTCCGCAGCAGTGACTCGAGCCAGAATCTCGACATCCGACGACAGCGCTCGTGCCATCGCAACGGTCAGGAGGGACGTCGCATCGTCGCCGACGGTTACGATAAGTGCAGTCGCCGTCTCGATGCCCGCCTCGCGGAGCGTCTCCGGTTCGGTTGCGTCGCCGACGACATCGGGGGTCGCGTCCGGGTCCTGATCGATGGTGGTGACGGTCGTCGCCGCGGGGAGGGTCTCCTCGGCGGCGGACCCACCCTCCCCGACACCGGCGATGACGACGTCAGGCTGTGTCGTCCCACTCGGGTGCTGCACTCCGGCGACCTCTCTGGAGAGGTCCGCAATCTCCGATATCGGCCCGGCTACGAGGAGCACGGTGTTCGGTGTCAGTCGGTCCCCCGGTTCGGGGGATACACGTAGTTCTCCATCGAACCAACCGGCGACGAGCGTGAGAGCCGGGTGGTCGGCCATCGGGGAGTCGCTGACCCGGACGCCGTGTAACGGACTGTCGCGGCGAATCAGTACCTCGCGGATGCCTATTTCGTCGCTCTCGGCGTCCGACTCGACCGCGATGGGTGTGGTCGCCATCTCAGCCAACTGGTGCCCGATGAGAGCGTTAGGAGCGACGCATCTATCCACGCCAATCTCCATGAGCGCTGCCTTCCGCCGGGTAGAGGCGGTAAAGCTGACGACATCGAGGGCTTCGTTCGCTTCCAACGACGTGAGGACGATACTCGCGGTTTGGTCTCCCGCGTCGGTAATAAGCACCTTCGCACGCTCTATCGTGGCCCGACCGAGGTCCTCCCGGTCCTCGGGGTCGCCGTGGATGACTTGATACCCGTCGTCAGAGAGTCGCTTCGCCTCGGCCTCTTCCGACTCTATGAGGACGTACTGAACGCCGAGCTCTTCGAGTTCGTCGAGCATGACCTCCGTGTTGCGCTGGTACTCCGCGAGGACGATGTGGTCGTTCTTGGCGGACAGTCGGTCGTCGAGATCGAGCGGTGCGCGCTCGAACAGGGGAATGACGAGGACCCGTAACGTCACGAAGCCGATGCCGACCCCCGTGACCTGCATCGTGATCATCATGAGGTTCATGACGGGCGTCGACCACGGAGAATCGGACCCGTACCCGGTCGTCGTCATCGTCTCGACGACGATCTGGGCCGAGTGGAACACCGACTGCTGAGTCCCCTCGAAGTAGCGCATCCCCGCGTTGTACAGGAGCGTATAAGAGAGGATGACCGTGACGAGACCGACGACGTAGACGAGAAGGAGTCGCTGTCGGCGGGTGAAGCGCTTTGGGGGGAGTTTATCCACTAATTCATAGGGTCGCATGAACCGTTCGTCAGCTTGTCGAGAGCGATACTAAAAGGTAGACGGACAATGGCCACAACTCGTCTGCGTCATCGCCGCAGTCGACAGTGTCCGGACGAATCTGGTCGCACAGAGTGTGTTTCCCGTCGCTGCCGGGGTCGCCGCTGGGACCCTGATCGCGGTTGTCCTCCGGGAGATGGCGCCGTCGAGCCACGGCCACGGCTACGCAGATGCCGCGACCACAGCGTTCCTCGTCGGGAGCGTCCTGTCCGTGGTCGGTGATGCCGTCATCACGGTCTGAGACACGAATTTCCAGCGGAACTTCCAGAACGCCAGTTCGAGCCAACCCTATCGAGAGTCGACGGTGCGGACCGTTTACTCGGTCAGCGTCTCATCGGTGACCTCGGCGTCTGGGGCGTTCCGTACGACGCTCTGGAGTCCCTTCCGGGCGTTGTGTTTGCGAGTGTAGCTTTCGCCGCTGGTGGCGATAATATTCCCATTCCGATGTCGGAGCCGCCAGCGCCATTCGCCTCCTCGGTCGCGAAACACTTCGAATCGAGCAAGCGTCGCGGACGCATCGGCGGCACCAACGGGGAGTGTCGTTTCGGCGTCGTCCTCGGACGGTTTCTCGGTGGCGCCATCGCCCTCGACCGCCGGTTGCGACCACTCCATTTCGAGTTCGAGACTCAGGTCGCCTCCGTCGGTTTCGAATTCGATTTCGAGCGTGAGTTCGTCGGGGATATCGACGACGATGCTCTCGTCTTCGTCGCTGAGTTGCAGTGAGCCGGTAGTGATGCCATCGACGATGCCACAGAGGACAGCAGCGATATCTGCTCTCGAGGCTGCTATCTCGGATTCGTATTCTTCGGACACACACCGAGCCACGTCCACTACTGTGTTAAACTACCTCAATGGCAAATTCGTCGAACTGCAAGCGGGGACCAGTCCTTCGGGGCAGAGATGGTAACCACAGACAACGGTACGGTCGCTCCGGTGACCAGTCCGTGTCATCGGGGTTATCGTAACTGTCCATAGCGTCTCGCTGGACCGTGCCGGCGAGGCTCCCGATAATCTATCAGACGATTGTTCACACTCTGAGCGTTGAGCCTGCCGGAGCCACTCTCAGTAATTGTCACAGTAGACTAATGTGTGTGACTCTCGCACATCCGGACATGACAGAGAGACCCGAGCCGTCGGCGTGGCTCGCCGGGCAACCCGGATTGACCGCGCTCGCGCTGCTCAGCAGTCTCATCGCGTTGCTCGTCTTCCTGCCGTATCTCCAGTTCATCCTGTTCGGCGTGGTTCTCGCATACATCATGTTTCCCGTCCAGCAGTGGGCCGAGCGGTATGTTAGGTCCACTATCGCAGCACTCGCTGTCGTGATGGCGACGTTACTTCTCATACTCATTCCGCTCATCTATCTCTTTACCATCGCCGTCCAGCAGTCATTCAGAGTCGTGAACGCCGTCAGGAACGGCCAACTCGACATCGCGGCGGTCGAGGCACTACTCGAGACCGCTGGATACTCCGTCGACCTCGTCGCGCTGTACGAAGCGAATCAGGGTCGGATCGCGATGAGCCTCCGGCAGATCACGTCAGGGGCGATCGATCTCGTCGGGAGTTTGCCAGCGCTGGCTATCGGACTGACGATCACGCTGTTCGTTCTCTTCGCCCTGTTGCGCGACGGGGAACAGTTCGTGGCGTGGCTCCAGTCGGTGCTGCCGATCGACGAGGCGGTCCTGGACGAACTCCGTAGCGGACTGGACCAACTCATGTGGGCCTCGATCGTCGGGAACGTCGCCGTCGCGGCCATTCAGGCAGTCCTACTCGGCGTCGGGCTAGCGATTGCCGGTCTCCCCGCTGTGATTTTTCTCACCGTCGCGACGTTCGTGTTGACACTGCTCCCGCTCGTCGGCGCGTTCGGAATCTGGATTCCAGCTGCAGTCTATCTCGTCGCCGTCGGGCGTCCGATTGCCGGTGCGGCGATGGCCGTGTTCGGACTGTTCGTCACCCTATCGGATACGTACCTCCGGCCGGCGCTGATCGGTCGTACCGGTGCGTTCAACTCCGCCACCATCGTCATCGGCATCTTCGGCGGCCTCGTCGTGTTCGGTGCCGTCGGTCTGTTCATCGGTCCCGTCGTCCTCGGTGGAGCGAAACTCGTCCTCGATTGCTTTACTCGGGCGCACACCGACAGTTCGACTGCCTGAGCGAGGTTCCACGGGAGCGTGAGCGCGACGACGCCTGCAACTGCCACCAGTGGGTGGCGGAGTCGACGGTCCATAGCGCGGTCCAAAACAGCCTCGACAGTTATCTATTCGGGCGAAGCCTCTCGCACCGACCATAGGACTATCCGGCTGGAGAGACCATCTTTTCAGATGGGTGACGACAAGAGTGGCCGTGAGAAGCAAGCGCGTGACGCTGACAGACGCCAGCGAGAGCGCGACGTGGCCGACGAACTGGAGCGTGGGGACGAACCGGAGCCACCGGTCGATTCGACAGTCCTCGACGAGCTCGAATCGGAGCTCGACTCACTCGACTTCCCGGCGACGGGGGCGGATATCGTTTCGGTGGTCGGCAACCGAAATATCGAATCAAACGAGGCTAGCTACGCTGTCGAGGAACTCGTGCCCGCGATAGAGTCGGAGGCGTTCGACTCTCCGGCCGCCGTCCGAGTGCGAATCCAGCGACCCACCGTCGCTGCGGCGATGAAACGGGTCCTCGAAGCCGCCGACACGCTCCCGAACACAGACCTCAGCGAGTCACAGCGTGACGCCTACGAGAAGACGTTCCGAGAGCTCAAGGCAATCGACCCCGACGACGACGACGAGGGGATTCCGGCCGTCGCCGACTGGATCGTCGAGCGCATCCGCGAGAAGGAAACACTCCCAGGGTCCCGTGCGGTGCGCCGGCACGCGGCGACGTTCTGCCGGCAGAACGGGTACGAAATTCGGGACGACGAGTGGCTTGGGATATAACCGGCCGGCTATCGAGCAGTCCCGAGCGTCGCTAGCTGCGTCGGGGAACCGAGACGCTCGATATGTATTCTCCAATCCCAAACGACTAACAACACGGAGTCGGCACGGGAAAATATCGAAGGCTCGGTGTCGCTCGTCTCTCACACCGAGACGCTGGACGCTCGATGAGGCCACCTCGGCTGAGGGCGTGTCTCGTTGCTCGCGGCCGTCAGCGACGTATCGCTGAGCCGCGGGCCCCGTGCGAGCCATACGCGGGAGCAACCAACTCGGCAGTCCTTGCCGAGATGACTCCCCGGCCCGAACTTGCTTTTGCTCTTTCCACCTTCGACTGAGACTGCGACGAATAGTAATTCTCGGCCGACATGTTTCTTCAATTTGCGGAGTAGCAGACCACCTCGCCACGATATGCGAGTTTTAGGCCATGCGAAAAATTGTATAAATCTTGATAAGTTATAAGAGGGTGGACGCCGTTGGATATACTGTGATGAACACGCAGAAGTCCGTTCGGCAGGAGGCAGGCACGGTGGGCGAGAACCCGGTTCGACTTGACGAGGAGAAGACCGAGCAGATTATCGAGGCACTGAACACGGACCTCGCGGACGCGTACGTCCTCTATCACCAGCTCCACAAGCACCACTGGAACGTCGAGGGTGCGGAGTTCCGCGACATCCACGTCTTCCTGCAGGAGGCCTACGAGGCCGTCGAGGCGGCGGCGGACGAAATCGCAGAGCGCCTGCAGGCAATCGGCGGCGTCCCGCACGCGAGCATGCCGGCGCTCACCGAGGCGTCGACAGTCGAACCCGAAGACGAGGACGTGTACGACGTCCGCACGTCGCTCGCGAACGACCTCGAGATGTACGGCGACATCATCGAGAGCTACCGCGAGCACATCGAACTCGCCGAGGGACTCGGCGACCACGCCACCGCGCACATGCTCCGCGAGCAACTCATCGGTGTCGAGGAACACGCCCACCACCTCGAACACTACCTCGAAGACGACACGCTGGTCACCGACGCGGCGTAACTACCGTCAGTCGGATTCGAGCCACAGTTCGGTCGGTGCGGCGTCGGCGTCTTCGAGCAACGTTTCGGTGAGTCGGTCGATGACGACTGGGCTCACCGTCCCCGCGAGCGCTAGCGCCTCGTCTTCGTAGTTTTCTAGTTCGAGCACGTCACGGAAAAACCGGGTGAGTGTGACGTACGTCTGGTGCAGGTCACGCGCCGTGTCTTCTCCCTCGGCGGTCAGGGTCGCACCCTCGTAGGGTTCGTGGTCGACGATGCCGCGCTCGTCGAGTCGCTGTAACATCTCGGTCGTGGCCGCGGGCGACCGCTCGACGGCGTCGGCGACATCGCTGGGCGGCACGGGGTCGTCGTGGCCGCCGGTCAGGCGATACAGGGCGAGCAGGTAGCGGGTAGTCTCACTCATTGTAGCGGAGAGTCGTGGTATCAGCGTTGCTGGAGGGTGGACGGGTCATTCGGACACCTCGTCGGTCGCTGTCTCGGCGTCCGTTCGCTCGTCGGGTGCGCCGAACAGGCCGACGTAGACGCCGGCCCAAGCGCGGGCGCGGCGTCGACAAGGGAAGGGCCACACGGTGTCAGACCCTCCGAACGAGGTGGTCGCGGACGGTACGCTGGCAGGTCGCGCAGGCGTCGTCGAGGCGGGCGACGGTCGCCAACAGCGGGTGGTCGACCGGGAAGTCCGAGTACAGGTACGAGACGACCTGCCAGTGGCCGACCCCGGGCTCGGACCCTCGGCTCGTCGTCTCACGGAGGAACTGCTGGCGGCGACGCGCGACGGTCGAACACCGGTCGCGGTGGGCGTCGAGCGTCTCGTGCCGGTCGGCGAGCGCCTCGAACTCGAGGTTCAGGAGCGGCGTCTCGTCCGCGTCGGCAATCCAGCCGGTGATGTCGTCGATATCCTCGCGAGCGTCGTCGAGGTGGGCCAGCTCGCGGCCGAGCGCGCGGTCGAGGAGGTCGTTTTCGGCTTTCCGCGTCGCCACCTCGGAGAGGATGGCGCGCTTGAGCGTGGGCGAGAACGACGAGTCGGTCGTCGGCGCGAGGGCGACGGCGATGGTGTCGGAGAGTTCGGCGCGGATGGTCTCGAGGAGCGGTTCGGCGTCGTCGGCGTCGGCGACGCTGTGTGGTCGGACCGTCTCCGCGAAGGCCGTCCGGACTTGCCGACAGGCGTCACCGCTCGCCTGCCGTCGCGTGCCCGCCACAGCCGCGACGCCGACGGAGGTCGACGACGGCTCGGGGGAGAGCCCCTGCACGCGCTCGGCGAACGTTTCGAACGCGTCGCGTCGCCGCTCGACGGCCGCGCGCTCGGCGCGGACACGCTCTATCGCCTGCGCGACGTGTGTCGTCACCGTCATCAGGCGCTCGCTCCGATTGGGACGTTCACGAGGGCAGTCGGGTCGGCGGTGCGAGCGAGTACGACTGTCACCTCCCAGTCGTCGCCGTCGTCGACGACGCGGAGCGAGGCGGGCGGCCAGTCGGGGCGGCGTCGGTACAGGTCGAGGACGAGTGGGAGGACGGGCAGTCGGCCGCGGCGCGGCGTGAGCGCGTAGTCGGACAGCCGAACGACGACGGAGCGCGTCCCCGCCTCGTCGTCGACGGACCACGGCGACTGCGTGTAGTGACCGAGGAGGCCGTGGTCGCGGAGTGACGCGAGCGTCGCGGAGACGGGGCGCTCGGTCACGTCGTCCTGCCGGAGTCGCGTCGCGGCGGCGACGAGGACGTCTATCTGTGCCGCCGGGGAGAGTCGGGCGTCGAGTTCGGCCGCGAGGTGTTCGAGCAGTCGCAGGCAGAACGCGTCCGGGTCCACAACTGTCTCGGCGAGGTCGAAGTACGTGTCCATGACGGCCGCCTCCACGGCGTCGTGGCCGGCGTCGGACACCGCCTCGAAGACAGCGGCGGCGACGCGGTGACAGAACGCCACGAGCGTCTGGCGAGACTCACGGCGTCGGTCGAGGACGGGTTCCGAGAGCGACCACGGCTCGTCGGTCGCTGGTTCGTCGCCCTCGCAACCGGCCTCCTCGCAGACGATGACGTCGTAGTACGGGAAGCGGTCGTCGTACCGGCGGAGCGTCGCGCGGTACTGCTCGACCGCGCGGGCGGCCGCACAGGCCGTCGTTCGGTCGCCGAACCGCATCCCCACGGCGGGCACCGGTCGCTCGCCCAGCCGCCCGCAGGTGAGGTAGTACGACCCCTCGGGGTCGCTGAGGCGTTCGATGTACGCTCGGAGGTCCGCGAGCGTCGCCGTACTCATGCGCCACCTCCGACGATGGACGCGACGCGTCGGCGGTCGAACAGCCACTCGTCGTCCGGAATCTCGGGGTAGGGCGCGCCGTCCTCGTATTCGGGCCACTCGCCGAACTGCTCGGGGTAGAGCTGCTTGGCCCCCATCTCGAGTTGGAAGAGGTTCATCAGCGGCCCCTGGTAGCGCATGCCGCCGGGGTAGACGCGGTCGTTCTGGACCGCCGTCAGCTGACTGCCCACCTCGTGGGTGGCGAGGGAATCCCGGACCGACGCCATGCTGTAGTTCGGGGTGAGGCCCCAGAGGTGGAGGAACACGTCGGGGTCGGCCTCGAGCATCGTCTCGTAGTCGACGGTGCCCCAGAGGCCGTCCCACTCGCCGTCGCCGAAGGCGTCGACGGCGCCGAGCGGTCGGGTGTCGGCCAGCCAGTAGCCGGGGGCGTTCAGGTGGTACGTGTAGAAGGACTGGCCGTCGTTGGCGAGGGTCGCTCGGACGGCGGTCGGGCGCTCCGACTCGGGCGGCAAGTTCGACTGGATGGTCGAGAGCAAGTCAGCGTGAACGGCCGCGAGCGCCTCGTATCGCGCCTGCTCTCGGAACACGGCCGCGACCTTGCCGAACAGGTCCCACAGGGGGTAGTACTCGTAGCCGTCGTAGCCCTCGGGCGGCGTGGCTCGCGTTCCGCTGTAGAAGTTGCCGACCCACGGCCCGACCTGTGACGCGATTTCGTCGACGTCGGAGCGGTCCCACCCCGTCTGTGCCGACGCCCACGCCGGGTCCGCGAGGTGGACGTCGCTCCCGAGGCTGTACAGCTGCTCTTTCACCAGCCCGTCGGTGAGGGGGTCCTGCAGGCCCTCCCACTCGAAGGAGACACCGTCGAGGCGGCGGTAGTAGTGATTCATCGTCGTGCCGGACATCTCGGGGACGTAGACGGCGTTGACGGCGTCGCCGTGGCCGAGCGCGACGGCCATGTCCGCATACTGCGGGAAGACGGTGAACACCGTCTCCGGGACGGCGTCGAACTCGACGCGCCCGGCGGGCGACAACTGGACGCTGTGCGTGGCGGTGGTCGTCGTCTCCGCCGTTGACGACTGCTGCCCGGTACAGCCGGCGACGGCCCCGGTGATAGCGGCACCGACGGCAGCAATCGTCCGTCGGCGCGTCGTCCGTTCGCCGTCCGTATCAGTACCGCTCATATTTTTAGGCTAGCCTAAAAGAATAAAGCGCTTTCGGCCTATCGGTCGAAGCGCCCACGCCAGCTCCGATAGCCGATGATGGAGCCCGCGGCGACGACGCCCCCGGTCAGCAGCGGCACCGCGCCGAACGTGGCCGGTGCTGTCCCCGAACCCGGCGTCTCGGTGGTGGCCTGCGACGCCGACTCGGCGTCGGCCGTCTCGTTGGCGAATCGGACCGACTGGTCGGTCGAACCGGTCGTCGAGCCGACGTCGTACGTCGCGGATATCGTCGCGGGACCGGTCGGGCGCTCGTTCAGTTCGACCGTCGCCGTCTCGGTGGTCCCCGGTTCGACCGACTGGATGACCGTCGTCGGGAGGGCCGTGCCCACCGCGGCGCCCGAGACGACGACGTTCTCGATGGGAGCGTTCCCGTGATTGGCGACGTGATACCGCAGGTCGGTCGACCCGTTCTCGGTGACGGTCGTCGCGTGGACGACGGCCTCGCCGTTCAGCGACTGGACCGTGACGGACTCGTTCGTCGAGACCGACCCGTCGGCGTGGGTGAGCGTCGCGTCGAGCGAGTGCGTTCCCGCCTCGGGCGGCGTGACATCGAACGTGAACGTCGTCGAGTTGTGTGCGCCGAGTTCGGGCTGAATCCGCGTCTGGTTCTCCCCGAGTCCGGACAGTCGGAGCGAGAGGTCGGTCACCTGCTCGTCGTCACCGTTGGAGACGGTGACAGTCACGGTGGATTCAGAGCCGGCGACCAGGTCCTCGGTGTCGACGTTCAACTGTGGCGGCGTCTCCGTCTCCGTCGAGGGCTCTGAGACGGTCACGTACGTCGGATGCATGGTCGTCACCACGCCGAGTCGGTTGCCGTCGGCGTCGTACTGCATCCCCCGGACGTGGACGAGGAGTTTCGTCCGACCCGCGGTGTCGAACGTCGCGCTGAGCGGAACGTCGATGGTGTCACCGGCCCCGAGCGTCCCGAGTGAATCCGCCTCGGAGTACTGCGTCCCGCTCGCGTCTTCGAGCGTCACTTCGGTTACCTCGAACGTCCCGCTCCCCTCGCCCGAGAGGCGGACCGTCGGCGTGACGGTAATCGAATCCCCCGTCTCGGGTTCGTCGTCGGAGACGCTTACCGACGACACCGTGACCGCGGGCGGCGACGCTTCGACGACGCTCATTCCCCCGCCCACGACGAGCGCACACGCGAACAACACTGTGAGAACCGTTCGATTACGATGGAGTTTGTCTGGCAGCATCAGTTTTAGGCTAGCCTAAAGATTATAAATATCTGCTGATTTTTAGGTTAGCCTAAAACTTTGAAACAGTTGAACGTTGTTCGGCAGCCGATTCAGTCCGTCGGCTGTTCGAGGGTCGGCTGTCGTGCCGGCTCCTCGTCTGTCTCGTCGTGACGGGCGCGAAGCGGCGTGATTCGCGGCCCTCGCTCCGCCCACGTCACGTCTGCGTCGACGGCGAACACGTCCGCGAGAAGGTCCTGCGTGACGACCGACTCGGGCGACCCGCGGGCACGGATTTCGCCGTCTCTGAGCGCCACAACGTGGTCTGCCAGCCGCGCCGCCTGTTCGAGGTCGTGGAGGACGACGACGACCGTCACGTCGCTCTCGTCGCGCAGCGTCTCGATTATCTCCAGCACTTCCAGTTGGTGGTGGAGGTCGAGAAACGTCGTCGGTTCGTCGAGGAGGAGCACGTCCGTCTCCTGGGCGAGCGCCATCGCAATCCACGCCAACTGCTTCTGTCCGCCGCTGAGACTGCCCACCTCTCGGTCCCGGAGGTGGGCACACCCCGCAAGGTCGAGGGCGCGTTCGACCGCCCGCTGGTCGTCGTCGTTCGGAGGGTCGAAGAAGCCACGATGGGGGTAGCGGCCGTGGTACACGAGGTCCTCGACGGTGATCGACTCCGGCGACGTGCGCTCCTGTGAGAGGAGTCCGAGTCGCTGGGCGAGGGCCTTGGCGTCGTAGTCGCTCACCTCGCGCCCGTCGAGGAGCACCGACCCGGACCGGGGCGCGAGTTGGTCCGCGAGTCCCTTCAGGAGCGTGCTCTTCCCGGAGCCGTTCGGGCCGACGAGCGCGGTGACCGAGCCCGGGTCGACGGCGAGTGACTCCCCGTCGATGATACGGGTGTCGCCGTAGCCGAGCGTCAGTTGCTCGCCCGCGAGCATCGCGTCGTCGCGGGCGTCCGAGACGGCCGAGCGAAGCTGTGAGTCGTTCCCTGTCATCAAACGTCACCGAGGTTGTCCTGCCGGCGCATCAGATAGAGGAAGTACGGCCCGCCGACGAGGCCGGTCACGATACCGACCGGTATCTGCGAGCTGGCTCCCGTGAGCAGTTGCATGCCGAGGCGCGCGCCCACGTCGGCGACGACCATCAGCGCGGGGCCGGCGAACAGACAGCCGACGACCAGTCGCTTGTAGTCGCTGCCGACGACGGTGCGGACCATGTGCGGGACGATGAGGCCGACGAAGCCGACGATGCCCGCGACGGCAATGCTCGCCGCGGCGGCGAGGACGGCCACCCCGGAGAGGGCGAAGCGCACCGTCTCGACGCGCATCCCCAGCGACTTCGCCGTCCGCTCGCCGAGCAAGAGGACGTTCAACTGTCGCGAACTGACGAGCGCGAGGCCCATCGCGAGAACAGTCCACGGGAGCGCCAACCGGACCTGCTCCCAGTCGGTGCCCGTCAGCGACCCCGTCGTCCACGCGATGGCCGACTGGACGACGCCGATGTCGTCCGCGAAGAAGAACATAGCCGTCTGCAGGCTGTTGAACACGGTGCCGACGATGACGCCCGCGAGGACGAGGCGGACCGGCGACGTACCGTTCTGCCACGCGATGACGTAGACGATGAGGAAGGCGACCGAGCCGCCCACAGCGGCGATTATCGGCAGGAACGTCGACAGCCCCGAGAAGAGGACCAGCGTGAGCAGAATCATCAGTCCCGCGCCCGAGGAGACACCGAGGATGAACGGGCTGGCGAGCTCGTTGCGCGTGACCGCCTGGAAGATGGAACCGGAGACGGCGAGATTCATCCCCACGAGGACGGCTACGAACACGCGCGGCAGTCGGATGTTCCAGACGATGAGGCTCTGGTTGCCCATCTCGGGGAGTTGTCCCCCGAGCAGGAAGGCGCGCCACGCCTGCGGGTCGAAGAGGACCGTCGGGTCGAGGACGGCCTGCCACGCCTCCGCGATAGACATCGAGTACGCGCCGAAACTCACCTGAATCAACCCGCCGGCGACGATGACGGCGAGACTCCCGAGACAGAGCGCGACCAGCGAGGAGTCGAACCACGCCACCGAGCGAGTCGGCGCGGCCGTCCCCTCGCTCACCGACTCACTCGCCACGGAACGACACCCCCGTGCGAGCGGTGGCAGTCGGTCGACGATACGACTCGGTCGAGGTGTGTACTGTGTGTGTCATGCGTCGAACGACCCCGTGACGATGTCCGCGACGCGCTCCCGGTCGAACAGGTCGCTCTCGAAATCGTACAGGTGCCGGGCCGTGCGTTCAGTGAGGACGAGGTTCGTAATCGGCCCCTGATACAGGCTGCCGGCGCGGTAGACGTCGCCGTTCTCGACGGCGGTGAGTTGGCTCGCCGTGTCGTGGGCGTCGAGGAAGGAGACGACCGTGTCTTGGAACTCGCCCGTAGACATCGACTCGTAGCCGCGGAGCAACAGCACCTCGGGGTCGACTTCGAGGACGGTTTCGAGGTCGATTTCCGCACGACTGCCGTGGAAGTCCTTCACGTCCGTCGTCGCGAGGGCGTCGTCGACGCCGAGGTCACGCAGGTGTTTGAAGCCCGTCCCGCCGCCGATGACGTAGGGGTAGAACGACTCTGGCTGGTTGCCGACGCCCCACAGGACGGCGACTTCGGGGCTCTCGGACGGGATGGCGTCCGCGAGGTTGGTCTGGAACGACTCGTGGACGCCCTCGAACGCCTCGTAGCGGTCGGTGCGCTGGAACACCTGGGCGAGCTTTTCGAACGCCTCGAAGAGGGTGTAGTACCGGTAGTCCTCGTGCCACGGATAATGCTGGGCGTAGATGCAGTTGCCGAACATCGGGGCGACGTTGCGCTCGATTTCGTCCACGTCGGAGCGGTCCCAGCCACCGAAGCGATTCATGAGGAAGTTCGGGTCCATGACGTGGACGTCCGCCCCGAGCGCGTAGAATCGCTCCTTGCTCACGCCGTCCTGATAGAGCGCCACCATCCCGCTCTTGTCGACGGAGACGCCCGGAATCGAGTCGTAATACTGGGTGTGATAGCGGTCCGTGAGCCAGACTGCCTTCGGCGGTTCGAGGCCGAGGGCGATGCCCATGTCCGCCCAACTGCCGTTGTTCGCCACCCACGTCTCGGGCACCTCGTCGAAGGACACCGACCCCATCGGTTCGATAGACACGGAGTGCGACGACCCCGCGTCGCCGTCCGAGGACGCAGTCGTCGCCGCACCCGCACACCCCGCGAGCGCACCCCCCGAAGCGACGGCGCCACCGTACGTCAGAAACTCGCGCCGCGTCGGGAGTCGCCGCCCAGTCGTCTCTCTCGTCATAGTGTTTAGGCCAGCCTAAATAGTTAAATGGATTTCGAATTTTAGGCAGACCTAATAACACGCGCTTAGCCACCGCCGTCAAGTGGCTGCCGGCCGTCGACGACGACGAATGGTACCGGACGCGCGTGACCCTGACGGTCCGCCGAGGCCCGGATGACGGACCGTCTCGACGGGCGAGTGGCCCGCCGGAGCGTCCTCGCAACGCTCGCGGGGGCACTCGCTGGCTGTTCGAGCGACGACGACCCGCCGTCGGCGACGCCCGCGACGACGACCAGCGACGAGACGGCGTCGACGACGCCCACGTCTGCCGACACGCCCTCGTTCGTCGGCGGCGAGCGCGCGGCGTGGGAACGCGCCGCCGATCGTCGAATCGACGACCACCGCCGGGCCGACCTCGCTATCACCGTCTATCGAGACGGGTCGCCCGTGCCCGACGCGACTGTCGACCTCGTGCTCCGTGACCACGAGTTCGACTTCTCGACGGCCTACAACGTGCGCCGACACTTCGACGTGCCGTCGGGCCACCCCTACCGGACGTACGTCGGCGACCTGTTCAACGAGGTGGTCTTCGAGAACGCACACAAGTGGCGACGCTGGGTCCAACCCGGAACCCACGAACGCGCCGACACCATCGTCGAGTTCCTGCGCGACCGTGGGCTGAGAATCTCGGGCGCGCCCGTCATCTGGCAACACCCGGAAGCGGACGTGCTCCCCGACGACGTCTGGGCGGCGGTCGAGGCCGACGACGAGGCCCGACTCCGCGAACTCGTCCGCGACCACGTCCGGACAGTTCTGGGCCACTACGTCGACGACCACGGCGTCACGGAGTGGGTGTTCCTCAACGAACAGCTCGACCACAACGTCATCACGGACGCACTCTCGGACGCCGATCCGTGGGAGTCGCCGCCGCTCCGCGACTGGTTCGCCGTCGCGGGCGAGGTGGCGCCCGAGGCGACGCTCTCGGTCAACGAGTACGACATCCTCGCGCTCGACCGACCGCAGCACCGCGACCACTACGCCAGTCTCGTCGAGTACCTCCTCGCCGACGACGCTCCGCTCGACGAAATCGCGTTTCAGGGACACACGAGAGGCGAGAGCGAGCGAATCAGCGCCGACGAGCAGTGGCGACGGCTGGAGCGGTTCGCCGGCCTCGGCGATATCGACCTCGTCGTCTCGGAGTTCGACACGCCGGGCTTCGACTCCGATACGGCCGCCGGGGCCTACCTCTACCGTTTTCTCAAGATACTCTACAGCCATCCCGACGCCGCCGGCTTCCGACTCTGGGGGTTCTGGGACGAACAGCACTGGCGCAAGGACGCGCCGCTGTTCTACCCCGACTGGACGCCCAAACCCGGCTATCACGCCTACGTCACCCTCGTCTTCGACCAGTGGTTCACCGACGAGACGGGGACGACCGACGGCGACGGCGAGTATCGCACCCGCGCCGACCTCGGCACGTACGATATCACCGTCACCGTCGACGG
The DNA here is from genome assembly GCF_900107665.1 of Haloplanus vescus. Lineage (NCBI taxonomy): Archaea > Methanobacteriati > Methanobacteriota > Halobacteria > Halobacteriales > Haloferacaceae > Haloplanus > Haloplanus vescus. The sequence continues at coordinate 120,343 of NZ_FNQT01000001.1, read as the reverse complement.
CGACCAACGGCACGTCACGCGGTCGCTCACCGACGCCGATGGCGAGACGACGTGGACGATTCGGCTGTGACGTGCCGACAGACTCAACTTGCCGGCCGCGTGCGCTGCGATATGGTCCCCACGCGCCGACACCTCCTCCAGACCGCCGGGGCGACGGCACTCGCCGCCCTCGCTGGATGTGCGTCCGACAGCGATGAGTCCGCGACGGAGTACGCTCTCCACGTCGAATCGGTGGACGTCTCGCCCGTCGACCACGCCCTCTACACCCCCGACGACGACGCCCTGTTCGGCGACCCGGCCCGCACCGCTCTCGACGCCGTCCTCCCCACGGGGCGACACACGACCTACGGCTACCGCCCGCTCCCCGACGAGGCGTTCGTGACTCACGAGGGGTCGTACTACCAGATCGAACACGTCGTCACCGGGCGGCAAGCGATGCAGCGACGGGTCGTCCGCCTCGAACCACTCCCGGACGACGCACCCGACGACGCCGTCCTCGTCGACGACCTCGACCGACCGAGCGCGCGGACGGTGAAAATCCTGCACAGCTACGAACAGACGAACGGCGAGACGAGCACCGCCGACCTGCTCCGCGGCGACGCGTACGTCCTGCGCCGTCCGGCGGAACGCGAGAGCCGGGTGGGGACCGGTGAGTTGGACGGCCGAGTCGTGACGATGACCGATGACGGTGGGTGGCCGTATCGCGTCCGCGTCGCCCGAGAGCGCGTCGTCGAGACGGCACACACCGCCCTCGCCGTCGAGGTGGCGAGCGACCGCGAGGCGTTCCGGGACGTGGTGTTCGGCGCTCGCATCGACACCGTCCTGGAAGCCGGCGACCTCTCCGCGCCCGCGAGGGACGTGCTCGACGAGGCCATCGCGCGCGACGTATACACCGAGACGACGCCGCTTTCGGACGCCTTCGACGCCACCCTCGACGCCCTCGGCGTCGGCAACGTCGACGACGGCGTCAACGGGAAGTTGCTGTGGGACGCCGACGCGCTCTATCGGTACGGGCTCTACGTCTCGCCCGCCGAGTGAGCTCTCACGCCGAGACCCGCCGCTGAAGCCGTCGGCCGGCATACTCGACGCCGCCGGCGGCGAGGGCGATTCCCAAGAAGACGAACCACGCGCCGAAGTAGAGCGCGTGCGGGCTCTCGACGCCCGCCTGCAGTTCGGCCCGTGCGTCGAGCAAGACGAACGCCGCCAGTAGCGTTGCCGGCGCGAACAGGCGGTGGCGCGCGAGCAGGTAGAGCGGCACCGCGGCGAGGAGCCACTGTCCGACGAGGCCAAAGGGGTAGAGGAGCCAGTCGAACCCGCCGGTGAGCGTCACGCCGAGTCGGTGGGCGAACCACACCATCACGGCGGCGTGGAGCAGTCCGCCGACGGCGGCGACGGCCCGCGCCCGTCGCGGCGAGAGCGGGAGCGACGGCCACGACACCGACACCGGGGGGAGGCGATCCCACTCCGTCCGGGCGGCGTATTCGAGAGCGCCGAGAAACAGGAAGCCGACCGTCCACACCGTCGCGTCGGTCATATAATGGACTGCGTACAGACCGTTCTCGACGACGGTGATGCCCGTCGGTTCCGCGAGGCGTTCGAACTCGGCCACGTCGTGAAAGCTCGGTCCGGGCGGCGTGAGTTCTCGCCAGAGGACGTACCCAGTCGTCACCGCGAGGGCTGCGAGTGGCGTGAGGAGACGGGCGCGGAGCGCGAGCCACGCCGGCACCGCGGCGACGACGACGAGGCCACCGTATCGCCAGCCAGCACCGAGCACCGAGTAGTTCGACGGACCGACGTCGTAGCCGAGGTGGAGAGCGACCAACAGGACGAGGGTGGCGTGGAGGGCACCGACCGCGAGGCTCGCGGCTGCGAGGCGTCTGGAGGGCATACCAGCCGTTGCGTGCGCCGGCGGTATCTGTGTTGTCCCCGCTGACAGGACGACGCGCGACGGCTCGTCACACGAGCGGCGGCGCTACCGGCGTCGAGATACGTGGCGAGAATGGCGTTACTTCAGGACGTACTGGCAGGCGTCGTCCCGGCCGTTTTCGCAAAGTCGTTCGAGCGTGTTGCAGGCTCGTTCGTTTCCGCTTCCACACTCCTCTCGTAGGAGTACCATGTCTTCTTCTTTCATGCTTCTTCGTACCATGTTAACGGATACCAACCATATATACTTGTCGGTGTGAGGATCAGAATCACGGCTGGAACGACAGCGACACCGCTCGGCAGGAAAGTGACGGTATGAATGCGGACAACGGGATTGCCCGGCGTTCCGCTCCGGGGAGTCCCGGTCGCCTCCTCCACCCCGCGATCCGTCGAGCGACTGGCGTCCGGCGGTGGGCTGCTCGCTTCCGCGCCTGACCCAATGCCACCGACGAACCGCGACGGAGCGCCCCTGCGGACGCACGCCGCGGACCGCTGTCCCCGAAGGACGAGGCTTCCACGTTGGCTCCCGAGGCCCGAACCGGTCTGACCGGACGCCCCCGGGTTCGGTCCCCGCTCAAGACCGTAGTGCGGGAAGTACGAGCAGGGCCTAACTGCCCGACCTAGTCCACTTCTCCGTATGCCACTCCCTCTTAAGGGCCTTTCGACTCCCCGTCACACGACGGCCCGCGCGTAGACGGCCGCAGCGGCGGGAATCACCGCCGTCGCGACGACGACGTACCACCGGTGGTCCGTCATCCACGACGACGGGAGACCGAAGATGGGGTCGAGGGGCGCGGCGAACGCCCACGAGAGGGCGACGACGAGAGCGACGACCCCGAGTGGGAGCGCGATGCCCGCCGCAGTTGTCGGGTCCGCCTGTCCGCGCGCCCCGGCGAGGAAGACGACGGTGCCGACGAGGGCGAAGGCGAGGACGGCGCCGACGCCGAGCGGCCCACCGGTGTAGTAGGCGGCGAGTTCGGTCCCCCAGCTCGGAAAGAGGGCGAAGGGGAGCGCGAGGACGGCGACGACGGCGAGACAGCCGGCGATACCGACGGCGGGGGCGGCCTGCTCGATGCGCATACGCGACTCTGGCCGCGCCGACGTGTTAAATCGCTCGCGTCGTGGCGAGGGGTTACGAACGGGCTGTATCTGTCGCCGAGCGTCGTCAGAGGCAAGGAATTTAGTCGCGCACCGCCCAGAATGGGCAACGTGACCGAGATACATGACAACCAGCGCGTCGCGATACTCGCGGACGCGCAGAACCTCTATCACTCCGCGCAGAGCCTCTACTCCAGGAATATCGACTACTCCTCGCTCCTCTCGAAGGGCGTCTCCGACCGCGAACTCGTGCGGGCCATTGCCTACGTCATCCGCGCCGATTCGCCCGAGGAGGAGCGCTTCTTCGAGGCGCTTCAGGACATCGGCTTCGAGACCAAAATCAAGGACATCAAGACGTTCGGCGACGGAAGCAAGAAAGCCGACTGGGACGTGGGCATCAGTCTCGACGCCGTGACCCTCGCCAACCACGTCGACGTGGTGGTGCTCTGTACCGGTGACGGCGACTTCTCGCGGCTCTGCTCGCATCTCCGTCACGAGGGCGTCCGCGTCGAAGTGATGGCCTTCGGCTCCTCCACCGCCGACGAACTCGTCGACGCCGCCGACTCCTTCCTCGATTTGGCCGAACGCGAAGAGACGTTCCTGCTGTAGTCGCCGCCCGCGTTACTGCCGCCGCACCTCGACGATAGCGACGCACTCAACCCGGAGCGTCTCGTCGCCGAGGAGGCGCGCCACCGTCTGGAACGCGTAGGTGCCGTCTTCGAGCGACTCCACGATGTACGTGGTATCGGCCGGTTGCGGCGTGGGATGGGTCTGGAACGTGAGCGACCAGGTGTACCGCTCGCCGGGCCGAATCGTCTCCCGCGACTCGGTTGACGATTCCGAGGCAACGGGGCTCCAGCCAGCCGTCGTCCGCCGGTGGATACGCCAGTCGTCGGGCGTGACCTCGACCGGGTGGTCCGGATGCTGGTCGTGGAGGACGAATTCGAGTGACTCCACCACCGAGTCGTCCGGGTCGGGTTCGAAGACGGGTATCGAGGCGTTGAGGTAGACCCGACTCTCCAATCGGTCCTCGGTGGGCCAACAGACCGTCCGGTCCGGGTCCGACGCGAACGACGGACACTCGTGTCGGTCGCTCGCGGTGGTGGTCGAAGTCGAAGTCGCAGTCGTCGATTCCGACGGGGGAGTTTCGGGCGGCGCGACGCCGGCACAGCCGGCCGTGGCGGCCACGCCGAGCGTCGCGAGAAGCGTGCGGCGTTTCATACCCTCACGATTGCGCGGGGGCGGCATATGGCTCCCGAAGGGTCAGACAGTCGTGTGTGTCTACGCGTCGTCACCGAGCACGCGTTCCTCCACCGAGCGGGCGTTGCGCCGGTAGAACGCGGTTGCGTAGGTGTATCGGAAGGCGAAAAACAGCGTCGTCGCCACCGCGGAGACGAGGGCGAGCGCGGCGATTTCCGGCGTCGAGAGACCGAGCCCCCCGCTGGGCGTCGCGAGGATATCACCGGGCGACATCCCAGCACCCGACCCCCCGCCCATACCGCCGCTCATCCCGCCACCGATGGGGCCGGGCGTGGAGCCACCGGACGGCCCATTCATCAGGACGCGGTAGGCCGCGGCACCCAGCATCGGCAGAGAGGCGAGAAAGCCCAGTGCGAGCGTGACGAGCGTGTATCCGAGCGTGTCGAACACGTTGCTCCGCACGAACGAGACGCTCTGGGTCACGCTCTCGACGGCGTCGGCGTCGTCGACGACGACGATGACGGGGTAGAACTGGATGGCGAACAGGACGGCGATGTAGATGCCGACGAGTAGGAGAATGACGGCACCCCCGACCAGCGCGGCCGCCCCGCCGGCCCCGGAGATGACGGTGAGGACCAGCGCGAGCACGACGAAGACGACGCCGAACGCGACTTGGATGCCGAACTCGAGGAGGGTGGCGAGGAGGAGGTCGAGATACCGTGCCCGACCCGTCGCGGCGAGCGCGTCGAACGACGTGTCGCCGTCGAGGGCGTCGCGTGCCATCCCGACGACGCCCGCAACGACGAACGGCGTCACGACGAACGTCACCATCTGGAGGAGCAGCGGTGCGAACGGGACGCCGGCCAACTGGAGCGCACGCTGTGGGAGGAGCAGGGCGGCGTAGACGAGGCCACCGAGGAAGAGGACGGGATTCCGCGAGAGTGCGTCGACTGCCGTCCGGAGGGGCGTGACCACGGACATGCCCATGTCCGGGCGTAGCCAGCACATAAAGGTGGCGTGTCGACCGAAGGTATATGCCGGCGCTCGACCAGATATCGCCATGCGCGTCAGCGTTATCGGCGGTGGATCGGTCGACGAATCGACGGCGAACCTGGCCCGCGAGGTGGGCCGACGACTCGCCGCTCGCGACCACGTCGTGGTGTGTGGCGGCCTCGGCGGCGTCATGGCCGCGGCCTGTGAGGGTGCGAGCGCCGCCGGCGGCCGGAGCATTGGCATCCTCCCGACGACGGACCGGAGCGACGCCAACGACCACGTGGACACCGTCATCGCGACGGGACTGGGCCACGCGCGGAACCCGCTGGTCGTGATGAACGGCGACGCGGTCATCGCCGTCGACGGCGGGTCGGGGACGCTCTCGGAGCTCGGGTTCGCGGGCGTCTTCGACCGGCCTATCGCCGGCTTACAGACCCACGACGCTCCCGGCGTCGAACCCGTCGAGACGCCCGCCGAAGCCGTCGACTACGTGGAGTCGGCCGGCCAGCACTGATACTGATTTTGGAAGTCAGTACCGGTAGTTCGCCGGGTCGTCTCGGCGAACCACCGGAAAACAGTCACAAATCCGTACGAACGTCGACTGGCACCTTCAGGTCGAGCACCGGGCTATCGTCGGCCATGTCGACGCCGCGGACGTAGAGCCGTCCGGCGTCCGTGTCCACCTCGTCAACGCCACAGGTCGTGACACAGATCGGATTCGGGCGCGCGGGCGACCGAGACGTGAACACGCCGCGGGACTCGTCGCGGTCCAGCGTCAGCACGGAGCGGTCCGCCCGGTCGGCCCACCAGACGACGACCACGCGGTCACCGTCGAAGCCGTCGAGCCCCGCCCGGTACGCCGGGTCGAGTTCGACGACGCCCGTCGCCGCCTCGTGAATCCCCTGTTTCGGCGCCTCACCCGTCGTTTCGAAGGGCGTGTGGACCGTCCCGATGGGCTTGCAGTCCATGTGTATCCCTTCGACCAATCGGGCAAAAACACACCGCCGTCAGGGGTCGGCGTCCACCGACGAGGCCTCGACGCGCGCGACCGATCGGTGCTCGTCGTCGGCCGCGTCGTCGGCGAGTGTCACATCGCCAAAGACGATGCGCGTGCCGCCGTCGCGACCGGTTTCGATGCCGGTCGTCCAGCCGTGGGCCTGCGCGATGGCGTCGACGATGGTCAGTCCCAGTCCCGTCCCGCCACCCGTCGTGTACTCGTCGTCGAAGACGTGCTCACGGTGTTCCGGCGGGATGCCCACGCCATCGTCCTCGACGTAGAACCCGTCGTCGTGTCGGCCGAGGGTCACGGTAAGAGACGCCGAGGAGTCCGTCGAACCATGTTCAACGCTATTCCGAAACAGGTTCTCGAACACGTTCTGGAGTCGCGTGCGGTCCGCGTACACCGCGATGGTGGGCGCGATGTCGAGCGTGAGCGTGGCGTCGCCCGTGTCCGTGGTACGCCACGCGCTCTCGGCGACATCGACCAGCGAGACGCGCTGCCGGTCGTCGATGGTCCGCCCTTCGCGGGCGAGCGTGAGGAGGTCTTCGATGATTCGCTCGGCCCGGTCGAGGGCGTCGAGCGCCGTCTCCAGGTCCGACTCCTCACCCCCCATGCGCGCGAGCTCGATTCGACCGTAGGCGACGTTGAGCGGATTCCGGAGGTCGTGCGAGAGCGTGCTCGCGAAGCGTTCGAGCTGGGCCGTCTGCTGTTCGAGGTCACGGACGTGACGCTGGCGGTCAGTGATGTCCCGAATCAGGAGGACGTAGCCACGGACCGCGCCGCCGGCCTGGAGCGTCGACACGGTGAGCGTGTACTCGCGCGGCGTCCCGTCGTCGTCGCGGGTGAACGTCGAGACGAACGGGTGGTCGTCGGTCGCCGTCCCGCCGTCGGGCCGTGTCTCCGCGTCGGCGACGAGCGTCGGCAGCACCGATTCGAGCGACTCGCCCCGCCCGCTGACCAGTTCGGGGAACGTCGTCGCCGCGGTTTCGTTGTAATCGAGGAGTCGGTGCTCGTCGTCGACGACGATGACTCGCTCGTCGAGCGCGTCGAACGCCGCCTCGCGTGCGAGCGGCACCACGTCGAACAACTGGTGGCGGAGGACGGCCCAGCCAGCGAACGACGCCATCCACCCCGACCCGATGACGAACGCGCCGTTCAGCGGGCCGACGAGGACGCCGCCGAGCCACAGCGCCGTGACGGCGAACGGCGGAATGAAGCCGACAAAGAGGACGACCGTCTGCGTCCATCGGCCCTCACGGCGCGCGAGGAAGCGATAGCCGAGGATGCCGATGGCCGCGTAGTAGCCGATGAACACCGGCATCGTGAGCACGGTAAAGAACGAGGTCGGCGCGCCCGACAGGTGCGGAATCGTCGTCCCAACGACTTCGTAGCCGGTTCGCGCGACGCCGTGAATGGGATTGGTCACTTCCAGGCCGAACACGACGGCGACGTAGACGGCTGCCGACGCCAACAGGCGCCGTGAGACCACGCGGCGGTTGGTTGCGAAAGATATCGCGAACAGCGCGAATGCGACAGGGATCGCCGACCCCAGCCCGGTGTGGATGGTGTACATCAACACCGCGAGTTCTCGCGTCGGCGCGAGCAGTTCCGCGGCGACGAACACGCCGACCAGTGGGTGAATCGCGACAGTCAGGACGAACAGCTGCCCGGATATGTCGAGATCTTTGGACCACACCCACGCGGACACGGCAATAACGAAGCCGCTCGCTAGCAATACCCCCCCCACGTACAGCATCTCGGCGTTCATCCCCCTACCCGTGCGTACAGTGTGTCGGTCTCCGATATATATCTTGCCGGTAACAGAACCGATGGGCAGAAAAATGTCAGATAGTCAGGGATTTCACCACGTGCCGTGGAACGTGTCGAACGAGAGCGAATCGAGGGGTTCGTCGCCGACGGCGATGCGGTACTCGCCGGGCGTCAGCATCGGCTTGTGGAACTGCGGGCCGTCGTCGGTCGTGATGCGCGGACAGCCGGTGTTGACGAAAGCGTCCATGTCGAAGTTGCGCAGGCGGTCCGGCGTCACCTCGTCCATCGTGATGAGGTAGGCGTCGTCGTTGTCCGCAACTATCTGTTCGGCCATGTCCCAGCGCCCTTGTCCGATCTTCGTACAGAAGATGACGCCCCACTTCTCGGCGTCCATCGCCCGGTGGACCGCGCCGTAGCGCTGCTTCATGAACTTGTCCGTGTCAGCGACGGTGACGACGTTGTTGACGGGGTCCGCGATGACGACTTTCTTGTCCGGATGCTCCATCGCCAGTCCGAGCGGGTGGAACTTCCCGCCGCCGACGTAGAGCACTTGGTCCGCGTCGATGTCCGCAGAGGCGTAGTTACAGCCGAGCACCTGTCCCTCGTGGGTGAGGCGGTCGTCGCCCCGCCGCGTGTGGACGGTGTAGCCCTCGTCTTCCAACCACTCGCGCATCTCGTCGAAGAGATTCATGTGCTGGGCGGTGGTGACGAGGCCCACGTCTTCCTCGGGGAGTTCGTCGAGGGCGTCTTCCATCATCGGGAAGGGGTCGACGTTCGAGAACAGCGGGACGTAGATGATCTTGTCCGACTCCTTCATCGGCGAGTGGCCGAAGTGGACGAACACGTCCGTCCGGCGCATCAGATAGGTGTCGAGGTCACAGGCGCCGTAACAGGGCTGGCCGGAGAGCATGTACGTCACGTCGTCGTCGGTCCGCGCCCGCAGGTCGTCGGCGACTGCGGGCCCGCGCCGTTTCAGCCCCTCCGGGAACTGGAGGCCGACCTTCGTCGCGTTCCGCTCTTCGACCGCCTCGACGATGCGGTCGAGTTCGTAGTCCCACTCCCGGTCGTGTTTGAGCGACATCCCCGTATTCCGGAGGTCGCCGTCGGAGGACACGTCCTGACTCATTACCCCGTATTGCCGGCGTGGCCGTTTAACGTCCGCGCTTCGGGTCAGCCGTCGCTGTGGACGGTAGCGACAGAGAGTTTTGCGAGGGAAGAGCGCTCCGAGAGCGGTCTTCCGCATTTTCCGGTGTGAGCCGGGCAATGCGAGGGATGCGATTTGAACGCATGGACCTCTACAGGAGCGGATCTTGAGTCCGCCGCCGTTTCCAGGCTTGGCTACCCTCGCACGCGGTCTGCCAGTTCGCCATCACCCGAGTTTAACGCACCGGTTTCCGTCCGCGAGCTCCCGTCGCTCACTGCGCCTCGTCGACGAGCTGGAGCAACTCCTCGAACTCCGCGGGGTCGAGTGACTCCAACTCGTCGTGCGACGCCTCGTGGAGCCGCGAGAACTCGTCTTGGAGGCGCTGGTATCGCTCGTCGGCTTCGAGTTCGTCCGCGGCGTGACGCGAGTGGAGGGCGGCGAGTTTCGACCCGAGACTGAACAGCGCCTGCAACTCGCGGGCGTAGGTGGCACGCGTCGAGAGGTCCTCGACGGCGCCGACGAGTTCGTCGCGGTCGACTGGCTTCGTGAGGTACATGTCGAAGTCCATGTCGACGATGTCGAGGTCCGGGTCGACGGCCGTCATCATCGCGATGCGGGCCTCGCCGTCCTGTTCGCGCAGCTCGGACAGCGCCTCGTCGCCAGAGACGGTCGGCATGCGGCGGTCGAGCAACACCACGTCGACGTGCGGGCCGAACGCCTCGACGGCCTCGTCGCCGTCGTGCGCGAGAACCACGTCCCAGTCGGATTCGAGATAGAGGGCGACCGTCTCCGCGAAGGCTTCGTCGTCGTCCGCGACCAAGACGACTCCGTCGCGTTCGGTCGCGGTGCGGTCGTCGGACGCGCCGCCGACGCGGCGGGGAGCCGACGCCGCCGAATCCGCGTCGGCAGAACTGTGTCCCATCATTGATCTTTCGACGAAAGTGAGACGGATAAATAGCGAGCCTAACGCGCCGATTCGTCGGTCGGTGGCTGCAAGAATATCAGATCGAACACCGTCCCGCAGTCGCCGTCGGCGTCGCGGATGTCGACCGCGCCGCCGTAGGTGTCCATCATCTCCTTGACGAGATACAGGCCGAAGCCGTTGCCGGGCGCTTTCAGTTCGGAGACGCCCTTCTCGAGGACGGCCGCTTTCTGGTCGTCGGGGATGCCCGGACCGTTGTCGGCGACGTGGACGACCAGCGCCGACCGCTCCTCGACAGCCGTCTCCTCGTCGAGTTGCCGAACGGGGCGGTTCACGACTGGCTCACCGCTCTCGGCGCCGACAGGCACCTCGCGGGTCGTCGTCGACGTCCAGATTCCGACGCGGGGCGTCTCGGCATCGTTGTGGACGACGGCGTTCGAAATGACGTTCTCGAACACCTCGCCGAGGAGCGTGTCGGCGAGGACCGCCTCGCTCTCGTCGGGCAGGTCGTGCACGTCGAACTCGGCGTCGTACGACTGGCGAGCGAGCGCTATCTTCGCTTCGAGTTCCGGCCGAACCGCGAGCGCTTCCGTGTCGTGGTCCTCGGCGTCGAGGATGGCGTTCATGAACGACCGCATGGTGTCGATGAGGTCGGAGAGGTCGTCGACCCGCGTGCTGATGGTGTCGAGATGCGTCTGGGCGTCGGCATCGTCCGCGAACCGCGATTCGAGCAGTTCGGTGCGGGCGTTGATGAGGTTCAGGCCGTTCAGGATGTTGTGGCGGATGATGCGGTTCATGAACTCAAGGCGTTCGCGCTGGCGCTGGAGGGCGCGTTCGCGCTCTCGTTGCTCGGTCAGGTCCTCGACGATTTTCGTGTAGCCGATGTGCTCGCCGTCGTCGTCGTGGCGGGCGGCGATAGTCACGTCGGCCCAGAACCGGTCGCCGTCCCGGCGAACCCGCCACCCCTCGTGGCGGGCCTGTCCCGTCTCCCGCGCTTCCGCGAGCAGTCGTGACGGCAGGCCGTCCGCCACGTCGGCGTCGGGGTAGAACGTCTGGAAGTGCTCGCCGACGATTTCGTCGTGGGTGTAGCCCTTAATCTGTCTCGCGCCGTCGTTCCACGAGGTGACGTGTCCGTCGGCGTCGAGCGTGAAGATGGCGTAGTTGTCGACCGTCTCGACGATGTCCTCGAACTTCGACGCCTGGTCGTGGAGGCGCTTGCGTCGCTCCTCGCGCCGGTGTTCCTGTTCGAGTTCGTACCCCATCCAGTTGCTCATCAGTTCGACCATCGTCAGTTCCCAGTCGTCGAAGGCCGTCGCCGCGTCGCGATTGAGGAAGCAGAGCGACCCGTATATCTCGCCGTCGACGTAGACGGGTGTCCCGACGTACGTCTCGAACCCGCGGTCCGTCCCGTACGCCTTCTCGTCGACGTCGAAGGGGCGCGTCCCGAACTGGAGCGTCTTCGCCTGCTGGAGCATCCGCTCGCAGTGTGTCTCCGCGAGCGGAACGACGTCGCCCGTTTCGAGGTCGGCCTGCTCCGCGCGGAGCGTCTCGACTTCGTACGTGCCGGCGTCGGAGTCGACGCGAGCGAACGACCCGTAGTCGGCGTCGAACAGGTCGCGACCCACGTCGAGGAGGCCCTCGATCTGCTCGTGATACGAGCGCGAGGCGTCGGAGATGATGTCGCACATCTCGCGCAGACTCGCCTCGCGGCGGTCGAGTTCGCGTTCCCGTCGCTTGACGGGCGTGATGTCCGTGTAGTGTTCGACCCGCCCCCCCTCGTAGAGACCGCTATCGATTGGCTTGCTCCAGTGTTTGAGCCAACGCTCCGCACGGTCGAGGGTCGCGAGGACGTGACACTCGAACTCCTCGACGCCCGCGTTGCGGTCGAGGGCATCGAGGACGCGAGCGCGAAACGTCTCGGGGTCTTCGACGGCGTCGGCGAAGTCCTCTTCGGCGATGGTTCGCGCGTCGCGGTCCGCGATGGAGTCACGGTCGAGGCCGAAGTACGTCGCCGTCGCCTCGCTCGTCCAGACGATACTGTGCTCCGCGTCCGAGACGACCGTAGCGACTTCCGCGCTGTCGAGGGCGTCGTCGGTGAGGGTTCGGTACTCCTCGCGACTCCGTTCCAAGTCGTCCCGCGCCTTCTGTTGGGCGGCGTTGTAGGTGCCGACGCCGAAGGCGGTTACCGACCCGAAGAGGACGCCGTCGAGGGCCAGTATCCACGGCTTGAGTTCGTGCATCGCCCACAGCTGGAGCGAGATGACGAGCACGTAGAGCGCGCCGATACCCAGCGCGACGCCGAGGTTCCACTTCGTGACCGTCCACTTGTACTCCGGTTCCCAGTCCCGTTGCGAGAGCCACAGTCCGCCGTAGACGAGGCCCAGAGAGAGGACAATGAGCACGGAGTTTTCCAGCAGCGAGGTGGCGATGTCCCACGAGAGGTTGGCCGTGTCGTCCCAGATATCGTAGAGTGGCACCAGCAAGAGCAGGAAGCCGAGTAGCGAAACCCCGGTCCACGACCGGTCGAGTAACGTTGGAGACCACTGCGTCTGGTGCGCGCCCATACTAGCTCTCGACTCCGAGCCCTCTTCAATGGCGAAACTAACCACGTCGGTCGTGGTCGATAGTTCTGGGACTGCCTCCCGTCGTCGTGCCACGAGCAAGCGCCGAGGACGACGTCGAAGCCCGAATTCACGAGGTGCAGGCGCTCGCGTACGTTTATTAGGTAGGACCACAAGTTGTCAATCGGAAATGTCATCCGAATATACTGTTTCGGGGGTGGTGCGTGAGCCGACGGGGCGGCCGGCGGGGGGCGTGAACGTCCTCGTCGTGGACGTCGACTTGGGGGTCGACGATCCACTCGGTGTCGTCACCGCGGGACTCGACGGGCGGTTCGAACTGTCCGTGGACGCCGACGACATCGACGGCCCGTTCGAGGGGGAACCGGACCTCCGACTGTACGTGTTCGACGACGGCAAGCGACTGGTCGACCGTTCAATCGAGGCGAACGGCGGCGACGTGGAGGTGACCGTCGCCCGTGCCGACGCGGAGATGCCGACGATGGACGAAGTGATGTCGTCGATGGCAGAGATGCACCACGGCGTCGGGGGACAGCGAGGCATGACGAACACGCCACGGGCACCGTCACATCCGGGGCAGGGACGGTTCGGTCGACTCTTCCCGTACCTCGATGCGGCGAACCACGACGTGGCGTTCCTGCGGGAGCTGGGACTGCCGGGTGAAGCACTCGACGAAAGGAGCGCCGACCGCACCGTCGACAACGCCGAGCTACCGGCCGGCTTCGTCTTTTTCGGCCAGTTCATCGACCACGACATCACGCTCGATCCACTGTCGAGTCTCAGCCGACAGGCGGACCCGGACGCGATTCGGAACTTCCGAACGCCGCGACTCGACCTCGATTCCGTCTACGGGAGCGGGCCGGAGGTGAGTCGGTTCCTCTACGAATCGCCGTTCGCCGGCGGGACGCGGGACCGATTCTTGCTCGCGGCCGACCGTCCGGACCTCCCCCGAAATCGAGAGGGGACGGCACTCGTCGGCGACCCGCGGAACGACGAGAATCTGCTCCTCTCACAGTTCCAGTACGCGATGTTGAACTTCCACAACGCCATCTTCGAGTGGCTTCCCGAGGACACCGACAACCACTTCGAGCGTGCCCAGCAGTTCGCGCGGTGGCACTACCAGTGGCTCGTCCTCGAGGAGTTCCTCCCCGCCATCTGTGACGAGGACGTCGTCGACGCGGTGCGAGACGAGCGCCGGTACTACACGGTCGGCCGCGAGGACCAGTCGTACATGCCACTGGAGTTCGCGGGCGCGGCGTACCGCTTCGGACACAGCCAAGTGCGGTCGCGCTACCGCGTCAACGACGGGCGCGAGGGGAAACTGTTCGGCCACGGTCCCGACGCACTAAGTCCGGGGTTCCAGCCCACCCCCGAATCCAGTGCCGTCGACTGGCCGCACCTGTTCGAGATGGGGGAGGCGACGGACGCTCAGCGCGCTCGGAAGATCGACCCACTCCTCTCGCCAGACTTGCTCGACCTTCCCTTCATGACCGCCGACGAACCGTGGCGTCGCTCGCTCGCCTCTCGGAATCTCGTCCGGGGGCGGCGACTCGGCCTCCCGTCGGGGCAGGCCGTCGCCCGAGCGATGGGACTCGACCCGCTGTCGAACGCCGAACTCGGATTCGACGCGGTGCTGGACGAATACGGTCAGCCCAGCGACACCGAGATGCCGCTCTGGTACTACGTGCTCGCAGAGGCCAGCGAGCAGGCGAACGGCGAGCACCTCGGGGTGGTCGGGAGCCGCATCGTGGCCGAAGTCATCGTGGGCCTGATCGAATCCGATCCGCGGTCGTTCCTGACGGTGCAGCCGACGTGGACGCCGACGCTTCCGACGCCGTGTTCGGGCGCCGGCGACGACTTCACTACCGCGGACCTGCTGGCGTTTGCCGTCGGCGAGTGACACTGGCACGCGTGCGACACCGCAGCGGCGCCTGGGATGGGCGGAGAGCCGAGGGCTTATACTCGCCGTGTCCCAAGGAGGGCCATCATGTTCGACGACACGAGTCGACGTTCGTTCCTTCAGTTCGCCGGTGTCGGGGCGGCCGCTTCGATGGCCGGGTGTAGTTCGCTGGGCAATCACGAGGGCGGAAACGCGGAGCCAGCGACGGTCACGCTCGGCATCCAGCCCAGTCAGGAGTCGCTGCAGGAACTCCAGTCCGACATCCAGTCGCAGGTGCAGTCCGGCGAACTCAGCCGGATGGAGGCCCAGCAGCGATTCAGTCAGCGGCGGATGGAACTCACGCGCGAGGCGGTCGGCAGCTTCCGGAATCGGACCGGCAACGTCTCCGTGAGCGTCAACGACGCCGTCGAAGACGTTGGCGCCCTGCGCGTCTCGGGCGACCCGGCAGCGCTGATAGAGACGCTCTCGTTCGAAGAAGTGAGCGGCATGTTCCCCGCCTCGGTGTTCGACCAGGCCCAATCGCAGTCCGGAACGGGCACTCAGTCGTCCGCCACGCAGACGCCGACCGAGTAGTTACGACACCGACCCCACGTCGGCGACGGCCGTTTCGATACCCGCTCCCCACGCCAAGAGCGACTCGTCGGCGCCGAACGGCGCGACCACCTGTAGGCCAAGCGGGAGGCCGTCGACCTCTCCGGCGGGGACGGTGAGTGCCGGCACGCCCGCGTTGGTCCACGGCAGATTCATGATAGGGTCGCCAGTGTCGTCGATGCCCGAGGGCGCCGGGCCCGGCGCGCCGGGCGAGAGCAAGAGGTCCACGTCGCTCGACGCGACGACCTCCCCGATGCGACGGCGTACGTCGAATCGTGCGGCCCGGGCGTCGGAGAGTTCGTCCACGCCGACCTGCCGCCCCTCCTCGATCAACTCGACCGTCTCCGGCGCGTAGCGGTCGCCGTACTCCGTGTGCCACTCGGCGTGGGTGAGGGCGAATTCGGCGGCCGAAAGCGCCTGATGGCTCTCGTTGATGGCCTCGATATCGTCGAACACGTCGACGCGGCGAACGTCGTAGCCCGCGTCGTCGAGGGCGGCCGCGGCGGCGTCGATGCCTGCCCGCCCCGCCTCGGTCGCCTGTTCCAGATACGCGCCCTCGACGACGCCGAGCACCGGTTGCTCGCCGGGGTCGACGGGCGACCAGCCGTCACAGAGCACGCTGGCGGCGTGGGCCGCCCCCGCAACGTCGGCGGTGAAGGTTCCGAGATGGTCGACCGAGGGGGCGAACGGAATCACGCCGTCGAGTGGGATGCGCCCGTAACTCGGCTTGAAGCCGACGATGCCACAGAACGCCGCCGGGCGGACGACCGAGCCGATGGTCTGGCTCCCGATGGCGAGGGGCACGCTGCCGGCGGCGACGGCGGCCGCCGACCCGCTGGAGGAGCCACCGGGCGTGTGGTCGAGGTCACACGGGTTGCACGTCGCCGGCGGGTCGAAGTAGGCAAACTCCGTCGTGCGGGCCTTCCCGAGGTGGAGTGCCCCGGCCTCGCGGAGTCGGCTGACGACCGTCGCCTCCGGGCCGGTTATCGCCGACGGCGGTACCGACGACCCGGCTTCGGTCGTGTGGCCGTCGACGTGGATGATGTCCTTGATGGCGACGGGGACGCCGAACAGCGGCGGCCGGCTGGCGGGGTCGGCCTCGCGGGCGGCGAGGGCTGTCGCCTCGCGGCGCAGTCGCTCGCGGCGTCCGGGTTCGGAACGGAGTGCGTCGACGTCGGCCTCCGTCGCGTCGAGTCGGTCACAGAGGTCGTCGACGAGCGTGACGGGGCGACGGTCGCCGCGTCGGAGCGACCGAACGAGCGGCGCCAGCCGCTGGGGGTCGTAGTGCATACCCACCCACCGGGGGCGCCCGGCGTATAGTCCTTCGGGAGGTCGCTACTGCGTCGCCGGGCCCACGTCCGCTGGCGAGTCGGCGCCGGCCGCCGGGACGAGCGCACGGTACGCCCCCCACAGGCCGAGGATGGCCAGGCCGGCGAGCACGAGGCCAGTACGAATCACCGGGTCGACGCCCGGCTGGGCGACCACTTCGCCCGCCTCGTTCGTGACCGGCGCGGCGCCGTAGGGCGTCCCGTTCGCGATTTCGAGCGCACCGAGGACGACGACCCCCGTCAGTACGAGCGTGCTACTTACCGCCATCGCAACTGTGTCGAGTGTGTCGGTCATATCGGTGTCACCTCGTTAGCCGAGCAGGTACCGCAACCGCGGGTGGTTCTCGACCAGTGCCAGTCGTTCGAGCAGTTCGTCCAGCCCGTAGTACCGGCCGGCGCCGAAGACGACGAGGGTGCCGAACAGCAGCAACCCCATCAGGTCGCCGTTGACCAGGCCGTGGCCGAAGTCGGCGTTGCCGACCCAGAAGAACGCCATGAAGACGGCGCCGCCGGCGGCCGCCAGTCGGACAAGGGCGCCGACTATCAGCGCGAGTCCGATGAGCGTCTCCGCGAGTGGCACGGCGATCTCGATGACGCCCGGAATCGCCGTCCCCATCCACACCGCGAGCGGTCCGAGGGCGGTGTCCCCCATGCCCCGAAGGTACGCCGGGCCGTCGGCGAACTGCAGTCCCGCTGTCAGCAGTTTCGTCAGGCCGGCGTGGAGGAACCACCACCCGACGACGACGCGGAGGACTGCAATCCAGACTGGCGCGGCCGGGCCGGCACGCCCGAGGTCTAACTCCCCTGCCAACGGGTTGGAAACGTCGTAGGCCATCGTAGACACCTCACAGGTAGACCGATGGACTCCGACGCCATGTACACCCGTGCCGATTCCACGCGATTGAGAATCGGCGATGGGGTTGTGGGTTCGAAACGCCAAGTTCGTGATGGACGATGCTTTCGACTCCGAACTTCGGTCGTGCTGATACGTCGGGTTCCGAACCACAATCGAGTTGAACCGTCAAGCCGTAGTCACAAGCCATGGCTTCGAGACACCGCACCGCGTGGAGGTGGGTCGCGTGACCGTCACCGAGACGCTGGTCGAGGGACTGCGTCTCGCGGGCGAGATGGGCTGGGAGACGTGGTGGGCGCTCGTCCTCGGGTTCACCATCGCGGGCGCGGTGGAGACGTTCGTGAGCGAGGAGCGCATGTCCGCGGTGCTGGGCGGGGACGGGTGGCGAGCGCTCGGCCTCGGAACCGCCTTCGGTGCCGCGTCCTCCTCGTGTTCGTTCGGCGCCGTCGCGACGACGAAGTCGCTGTTCAAGAAGGGCGCGTCGCCCGTCGCCGCCCTCGCGGCCTTCCAGTTCGCCTCCACCAACCTCGTCATCGAACTCGGACTCGTGATGTGGATTCTGCTCGGCTGGCAGTTCGTCGTCGCGGACTACGTCGCGGGGTTGCTCCTCATCGGCCTCCTCGCTGGGATTTTCAAGTACGTCGTCCCCGAGGCGTGGTTCGAGACGGCCCGCGAGCACCTCCGGTCGTCGGAGGGGGTGCGCGACCCCTCCTGTGGGATGGAGGTAGACCCCACCGCTGACGACGTGGTGACGCTCGACACCGACGGCGGCACCGAGTACTTCTGCTCGGCGTCGTGTAAGTCGGCGTACGTCGAGTCACAGCAACAGTCGGACGCGACGTGGCGCGACCGCTTGCTGACCCGGGACGGGTGGCGTCTCGCCTCGAAGAACGCCCTCGGGGAGTGGGGGATGCTCTGGACGGATATCGTCGCTGGCTTCCTCATTGCTGGACTCATCGGCGCCTTCGTCCCCCGGGCGTGGTGGACGACGCTGTTCGGCGTCGGTGCCGAGGGGACGCTGGGTTGGGTGGTCGCGAGCGCCGTCATCGGCGTCGTCGTCGGCGTCGTGACCTTCGTCTGCTCGGTGGGGAACGTCCCCTTCGCCGTCATCCTCTGGTCGAACGGCATCGCCTTCGGCGGCGTCATGAGCTTCATCTTCGCGGACCTCATCGTCCCGACCATCGACGACGCCTACCGCCGGTACTACGGGCTTCGGATGGCACTCACGCTCTTCGTCAGCATCTTCGTCACCGCCGTCGTCGCCGGCGTCGCCATCCACTACCTCTGGTCGGGATTGGGCCTCATTCCGGCCAGCGGCGAGGTGGGCGGCACCGCGCCGGGCGGCTACACGACCTACCTCAACGCCGCCTTCACCCTCGTCTTCCTCGGGCAGGTGTACGTCGGGTACGTGAGCGACGCGGAGGGCGGCGAGACGGCGGAGTCCCACGCCAGCTAGCGGCTCCGACTGACGGGGAACGCCACGCGGTCGGGGGAGTCGTTGAACCGGTCGAGGATGGCGCGGTAGAGCGCGTTCCGCGTCCGCGTCCCGCGCCGCGGGTGGACGAGATAGCGCAGGCGAAGTTCCACCCACGACTCCTGCTGGACGACGTTGACCGTCGGTCCCTCGTTCACGTCGAGTTCGACCGGCGTCTCTTCGAGTCGCTCGCGGTAGGCGTCGATGCCCGCGGCCATCTCGTCGCCGAGGTAGTCCTCGGCCACCTCGACCATCACGCCGGTGGCGAACTCGATGTCGGTTTCGTAGGCCACCTGCACGGAGAGTTCGTTCCAGACGTAGGGGACACCCTCGCCGTAGAAGTTGACGACGTGGGAGGTGAGCACGACGCTGTTGGGGACGGTGACGATGCGGCCCGAGGGCTGGTTGGTCGAGACGAGTTCGCCGTCTATCTCCCACACCTCCGTCACGAAGAGGTCGATGGAGGCCACGTCGCCGCGGGTGTCCTCGATGGCGATGCGGTCCCCGACGGCGTAGGGTCGCTTGACGACGATGTAGAACCAGCCGATGAGCGACGCGAGCGCACCCTGTAGGGCGAAGGTGATGGCGAAGCCGACGACGCCGAACGAGAGCAGGACGCTCACCCACGCGCGAGTGACGACGCCGAAGCAGGCTATCAGCCCCAGCGCACCGAAGGCGAGACGGAGGACGTTCCGCACGTCGTGCCGGCGGCGCTTGCTCGCGGTGTGCGAGACGAGAAAGCCCACGACCAGTCGATAACTGCCGTACGCCGCCAGCACGACGGCGACCAGAGACACCACCAACAGCGCCGCGGGGGCGAGCGAGGTGCCGAACAGCGCCTCGCCGAACCCGTATCGGCGCACGAGGCGTCCCCCGGCGTAGAGAGCCACGGCGAGAGCGAGCGCAACCGACCCGACGTGTCGCATACCCACACACCGACGGGGAGGGTCGAAAAACCCCGGGTCCGCGGCGCCCGAGCAGCGACCACGCTGTCGGCGCACAGCAACGCGGCGGAAGACACATGGCGGAGAGTGTGCACGTCCCACTATGGTCGACCGCCCCTCCCTCCAGGCGATGCTAATCGGCGTCGGCGTCGTACTCCTCCTCGTCTCCTTCGCCCCGAGTGCCGGCGCCCCCGACACGGCGTACGCTCACCACGTCGCCCCCGCCGAGGACGGCACGCTGTCGTTCGGCCTCGAATACACGGATAGCGACGTGCGCGACTACGAGAACCTCTCGGCACGCGGGCAGACGGTGTTCGACCACGCCCGCACGGAGTCACCGTACGTCGTCGAGAACGAATCCGCGACCGCACCCGATTTCGACTATACCAGCGACCACGTCGCCGTCGGCGAGGGACTCTACCCGATACGCTACGACGGCGAGGTGTACGGTCTGCGCACCGAGCGAGGGAGTGATGGCTTCAACGCCGGCGCGTGGCTGCTCACGGTGACGACGCGCGTCGGCGGGGGGGCGCTCGTCGTCGCCGGCCTCGCGCTCGCTGGGATTCGCTGGTACTGCAACCGGTCAGTCGCCGGCGGCGAGTCCTGACTCGGCTCGCTCGCTCATTTCGCGGCGGTGCAGCCACAGCGCAGCGACGATGGCGACCACCGCAGCCACGGTGGCGATGCCGAACGCGACGCGGTAGCCGGTGACGGTGTAGACCCGAGCGCCGTTGATGACATCGCCCGTCCAGTAGGCGTCGAGGACGGCGCCCATGACCGTCGGTAGGATGGCGGCGCCGAAGTAGCCGAGGCTGTTGATGACGCCGGTGATGGTGCCGGCGACGGCGGGCGCGTGGCGCTCCTTGCCGATGGTGAACACGAGTGCGACGCCGCCGTTGGCGATGAGCGCGCAGAACAGCGCCAGTCCCACGACGGGGAGCGGCGGCACGAGGGTGAGCGTGGCGTACGCGAGCGTAAACAGGACGGCGGTGGCGACGACGAGTTCGGTCCGTCGGCCGGTCCGGTCGGAGAGCGTCCCGAAGGCTGGCGAGCCGAGGACGAACCCGACGTTGCCGAGGAGGACGTACGTCGACGCCTGAGCGACCGAGACGCCGTAGGTGTCGGCGACGAAGGGGACACCCCACAGGCCGAGGACGGTGAAGTTGACGCCGAGGACGATAAAGAGCAAGAGCCCCATCAGCCACGTTTCGACCTCCACGAGGACGGAGCGGGTGTTGGCGACGATGTCCGAGAGCGACGCCGGGCCGCCACCGCCGTTCGAGGGGACGATGTCGGCGTCCTGTTCCGGGCTGTCACGGACTATGCCGGCGACGGCGACGGCGAGGACGGCGGTGGTCGCGCCGGTGACGAGAATCGCGAATCGCCACCCGACGTGCTCGATGGCGATGGCCAGCGGCGTCGTCGCGAGGATGCCGCCCATGCCCGCCGCGGAGACGGTGTAGCCCGTCATCGTCGCGTACTCGTCGGGCCGGAACCAGTTGGCACAGAAACGCAGCGTGGCGATGTAGAGGACGCTCCCGCCGAAGCCGACGACGGCGCGCGAGAGGAAGGCGGCCACGAGCGTCTCGCTCCGGGCGAACCACGCCACGCCCACGCTCAATACGACGAGGCCGACGGCGCCCACTCGGCGCGAACCGTAGCGGTCGACCACCAGTCCCGCCGGGAGTTGGAGCGGGGCGTAGATGTAGAAAAACGACGCGTGGAGGAGGCCCAACTCCGAGCCGGTGGCGTCGAAGGTTCGAGCGAGCGAATCGGCGAGCACCGCCGTCGCCGTCCGGTGGAAGTTGACGAACAGGAACCCGGTCGCAAGCAGCGCCCAGAAGCCGGCGCGTCGCTGACGGACGGAGAGAGACATGGGGTACCGTCCGGGAAGCAGCGTCAATAGGATATTGGTTGCGCCTCACGACATCGGCGACGGAAAAACGCGGCAGGGGTGTGGGGAGTAGAGCGGCCGGGGCAGGGTCGCTCTGAAATCGCTGGATTGTCGCACGTCGTGCCGGTCACGAAGGGGGCGCCGACTCCGCAACCCGCATCCTATCACGACAGCCGGACGACATTAAAACGGGAGCCTAATTACAGCCCCGACGGGCGAGCGTCGCTACCCATTGCGAGTCGACCGTGCCTCGCGGACCGACGCGCCGTCGCGGAGCTTGTCCGGGCAGTGCGGGCAGACGCGCGGCGCCGCCTCGCTCGGCGGCGTGAAGACTTTCGCGTACTGTGCCGTGACGAACGATTCGCAGTTCTGGCAGGTCGGCATCGTCACGCCACCTCCCCGACGCGACGCGTGCGCAGTCGACCGTCGGTCGTGTCATGACACCGTCCAACCGAATCGCCGGTCAGTTGCATGCGTTGACGCATACCATACCAACGTGTGGGCGACCAGATAAGAGGGGAGCCTACATAGCGTCACTCAGCTACCCACCCGAGATACGCCATCGCCTCTTCGTCGGTCACCTGCCCGAAGGTGCGGTAGTGGGCGCCGACGGCGTTGAACGGTTGGGGTTCCGCGACGGCGACGACAGCGTCGGCCGCCGATTCGAGGTCACGCAGGGAGTCGGGCGGGCCGAGCGGTACCGCGAGCACGACCCGTTCCGCACCGGCGTTCCGGACCTGTCGGAGGCAGGCGCGGGCCGTCGCCCCCGTCGCCACGCCGTCGTCGACGACGACCACCGTCTTGCCGGCCATCTCGGGCGGGTCGCGGGCACCGCGATAGCGGTCGATTTTCTCCCGGGCCGTCTCGGCGGCCCGCGTTCGTTCTTGGTCGAGATACGACTCGTCGATATCGTGTCGGTCGATGATATCGTCGTTGAGCCACACGCTACCGTCGCTGGCGGCGGCGCCGATGGCGAACTCGGCGTTGCCCGGCATCCCCAGCTTCTTCGCGGCGACGATGTCCAGCGGTGCGTCGAGTCGGTCCGCCACGGGGCGAGCGACCGGGAGTCCGCCCCGCGGAATCGCGAGGACGAGGTCGGCCCCGATGTCGCGGTCCGCGAGCGTCGCCGCGAGTCGCTCGCCGGCCTCGGCTCGGTCCTCGAACATGGCCGAGAACGGGTCGCGCCGACGCAAAAAGTCGTTGCCTATCGGCCGTACACACCGCGAAAAGAACGATTTCACCGAGACTACGGCGGCGATTCGACCGTCAGCATGGGGCGGTGGACCGTCCGAATCGTCCGTTCGGTCGTACTCCCGAGCAGATATCGCTCCAGTCCGCTCCGACCGTGGGTCCCCATGACGACGAGGTCGACGTCGTGTGTCTCGGCGTAGTCGCCGATTTCCTCGGGCGCCGACCCCTCGACGACGACAGTTTCGGCGTGGAGACCGGCGTCCCGCACCGTCTCCGCGGCCGCCTCGACGACGTCTTCGCCTTCCTGCCAGAGTTCGTCGATGATGGTTTCGGGGACGCGACCGCCCATCATGCCCCGGTCCGGGTGTTCCACGGCGTGTACCAAGTGAACCGTGGCGTCGTCACCGCCCGCGATGCTACAGGCGTGTTCGACAGCGGCGTCACTCGGCTCACTTCCGTCGACGGGAACGAGTATCGACTCGTACATCTTCTGAGTCCTCCCTCCGGGAGAGTATAATAGTGCTACCTAATTATCACTTCGTGCGATAATCGGCGGTGATTGGCCGTCGAGAGCGGGCGAACGGGTGGCGAAGTCGAATGGCTGACAACACTTATGCCCGCACGAATCGTTGGTCTGAACGACTCGTCGTAAGTGGCTGCACCTCACTCGACGACCGTCGAGTGACGTTGCGAGGTCCCCCCACCGCGCATCGCCGCGGGCTCGCGTCCACGACACGCGAGACACCACCGATGTCCCCGAACCAAACACCCACCGACACGTCCGCGGACCGACACTCGTCGCAGACGGACACCGTCCTCGTCGCCGACGACGACGACGCGTTTCGCGAGACGCTGACGCTGTGGCTGGCGGATAGCCCGTGGCAGACGCGAACGGCGTCGAGCGGTTCCGAGGCGCTCTCGAAACTCGACGACAGCGTCGACGCGATGGTGCTCGACCGCCGAATGCCCGACCTCTCCGGCCCGGAGGTCATCGACCGCCTCGACGACACGCCCTTCGAGGGACCGGTCGTCGTCCTCAGCGCCTTCGAACCCGACGACCACTTGGACGACAGCGACGCGGCCGCGTATCTGACGAAACCCGTCGATAGCGACGACCTCGTCGAGACGCTGTCCGAAGTCCAGTAACTACTCGCGGAGGCTCGGACCGGGTGGCTGGGTGCGTTTGTGCGCCGACGACTGCCACCGGTCGACGAGGCGGTCGACTATCTCCCGGTCGATTCCCGTGGCTCGCGCGACCTGTGCCGGTGATTGGTCAGCGTCGACGACCCGGCGCAACACCGTGTCTATCGTCTCGTACTCCGCGCCGAGTTCCGACTCGTCGGTCTGTCCCTCCCAGAGCGCCGCCGTCGGCGTCTTCTCGACGAAGCGCTCGTCGACGCCGACGTGCCGGGCGACTTGGGGAACGTCCGACTTGTACAGGTCTTTCATCGGCTGGACGTCCACGGCGTCGTCGCCGTACTTCGTGACGTAGCCGAGCAAGCGCTCCGAGCGATTGCCCGCGCCGAGCACCAGCTGGTCGTGTTCGTTGGCCACCGCGTATTCGAGCACCATGCGCGTCCGCGCCCGGACGTTCCCGAGCGTGGGCGTCGCTGGCTCGAAGGGGAGTTGTGCCTCGGTGGCGTCGACGATTGG
This sequence comes from Haloplanus vescus, assembly GCF_900107665.1. Classification (NCBI taxonomy): domain Archaea; kingdom Methanobacteriati; phylum Methanobacteriota; class Halobacteria; order Halobacteriales; family Haloferacaceae; genus Haloplanus; species Haloplanus vescus. The sequence goes on along the minus strand of NZ_FNQT01000001.1, from coordinate 95,886 downwards.
CTGGATGGACACGTCCTCGAACGCGACGCCGAGGTCACGGCAGAGCGCCCGCGCATCGGCCATGTTCGCCTCGCTATTCGGGCGGCCCGGCATGACGAGTCCCGTCACTGACTCCGGGCCGACGGCCCGCGCCGCGAGCGTCGTCGCGACGGCGGAGTCGAGGCCGCCGCTGACGCCGACGACGTAGCCCTCGGCGCCGGCGTCGGCCAGTTGCTCGGCGAGAAACGACTCCATGCGCTCGACCGCTCGCGCCACGTCGACCATACCGGGGCATCCGCCGCCGGCCTGAAATCGACACCGGTGATTAGGAGTCAGGTCGAAGGGGGTGGCGCTCCGAGGACCCGTATGAACGTCGGCTTGTTCGCGCCACACGAGCAGTACGCACCGGGTCGGCTGGCGGCGCTTGCGGCCCACGCCGACGCCGTCGGCTTCGACACCGTCTGGACGAGCGACCACTTCCACCCGTGGTGGCACTCGGGCGCCTCGTGTGGCGCGGCGTGGCCGTGGCTCGGCGCGGCGCTCGAACGCACCGAGAGCGTCCGGATGGGGACGGGCGTGACGGCACCCATCGCGCGGTATCACCCCGGACTGCTCGCACAGGGGGTCGCCACGCTGGAGTCGATGTACCCCGGTCGCACCCACCTCACGTTCGGGACGGGCGAGGCGCTCAACGAACGACCGCTCGGCTTCGAGTGGCCGTCGTATCCGGAGCGCCGGAAGCGCCTCGTCGACGCCTGCGAAATCGTCGACCGCCTCTGGGAGGGCGGCTTCCACGACTACGACGGCCACCACTGGACGCTCGACGGCGCGAAACTGTACACGCGCCCGGAGCCGCGACCGCCGCTGTACGTCGCCGGCAACGGTCCGCAGACGGCGACGGTGGCGGGGCGGTACGCCGACGGCTTCCTGACGCTCGTCGATATCGACACCTACCGAGAGACGCTGGTGCCGGCGCTCCGCGAGGGGGCCGACGCCGCCGGCCGCGACGCCGACGACATCGACCGCATCAAGCAGGCCACCGTCGCCTACGCCGACACCGAGGACGCCGCGCTGGACGCGGCGCAGTTCTGGACGGGGACCCTCGCCATCGACTTCGACGACGACGTGTCCGACCCGCGGGAAATCGAGCGCCGGGCGCGGGACCTGCCGCGCGAACGCTGGCGCGACTGGGGCCTCGTCACGACCGACCTCGACGAGGTTCGGGACCTGATCGCGCGCCACGAGGCGGCGGGCTTCGACGAGGTGGAACTGCTCGTCTCGACGCCGGACATGGAGCGGTTCGTCGACGAGATGGGGGCGTCGGTGCTGCCCGCGTTCGACTAACTGGTCGCGACGGGCAGGTCGAGTTCGAAGACGGTGCCGCGTGGCTCGTTGTCCCGTACCCGAACCTCGCCGCCGTAGTTCTCGACGGCGTCCTTGACGAGATAGAGGCCGAAGCCGCTCCCGCTACTCTCCGTGCCGTGTTCGCCCTGTTCGAAGATGTCCTCGCGCTGACTCGGCTGGATTCCGGGGCCGTTGTCCGCGACGGTCACCCGAACCACGCCGTCGACAAGTTCGGCGTCGACGGTGACCTCGGGCGTCTCGGCGTCGTTGTGTTCGACGGCGTTCCGGAACAGGTTGGCGAACACGTGGTCGAGCAAGTCATCGGCTTGGACGGCAACCTCGGGAATCGACGAGCGCTCGACCACCGCGTCGGGGTGTTCCTCGCGGATGTCTTCGAGTTCGGCGTCGATGACGGGACAGAGCGCCGTCGCTTCGAGCGTGTGGTCGTCGGCGAGGAGCGCCTGCATGTACGTCCGCATCGTCCGGATGAACTCGTGCATGTCGTCGACGCGGTCCAGCGATACCTCGACGTGGTCGGCGTGCGTGGGGTTCTCGAAGGCGACGTTGCGGTCGATGAGCCGAAGTCGCGCCTCGATGAGCGAGAGGTCGCCCAGCAGGTCGTGCCGGAGCGTCCGATTGACGAACTCGAGGATGTCCCGCTCCTCGCGCAGTCGCGTCTCGCGCTCGATGCGCCGGACCGCCTCGTTGAGGTGCGTCCCGAACAGCTCCGCGGTGGCCACGTCGTGGCCGTCGAAGTCGTCGCCCCAGAGTCCAATCCATCCGCGCTCGCCGATGGGAACCCGCTCGGCTGGCTGGGCGCTGGGCGGCGCTTCGGCGGTGTCGACGACCACCGTCTCGTCGACGACGACCCGGACGGGCGTCGCGCCGAAGATGTCGGTGAGTCTGGCGTCGGTTATCTCGTAGACATCCTCGTGTGTCGTCGCGCTCTCCAGGTCGTTGGCGAGTCGATAGAGCAGTTCGAGCGACTCCCGTTGGGTGCGTTCCTCGTCCGCCGCCGACCGGTACGCGGTCGCCTGCGTCGAGGCGACGCTGACGCCGAAGGAGGTGACGGCGCCGATGATGACGCCGTTCATCGCGAGGACGTAGGGCTTGAGCGCGCCCATCACCTGCAACTGGAGTCCGGCGGCCCACGCGATGAGGGCGCCGAAGGCGACAGTCGCGAGGACGGTCCGACGCGCTACCCTCGTGACGTGGTCGGTCGCCCAGTCGCTTCGGACGAGCCACACCCCGCCGACGACCAACCCTCCGGCGAGGGCGAGAAAGAGCGCGTTCTCCGCAATCGTGGTCAGAATCCCCCACGAGAGGTTCGTGGCGTCGTCCCAGATGTCGAACAGTGGAACACCGAGCAACAGACAGCCGAGAAGGCTGATGCTCCCGCCAGCGAGAAGTCGTCGAGACCGGATACCTGCCGGTCCGTTCATTACGTGAAACTCGATGCTAGCGACCAAAAAAGCCTGCCCTAACCGCCCATCAGAGGCGCCGACTGGCGGCTGTGGCGACTGGTCGCCGCGTCCCCGCCGAAGACGATAGGCCAGCGAACCAAGAGGTCGGCGAGTATCAATCTAGACGCGGGTGGGGAGGACTCCACTCGCAGCACTCGTGCGGGCGCCCCGCGGACGCCTGCCCCCCGTCGTCGACCCCCCCTATTCGCCGCGCCGGTTCGGCGCGGCGGCCCCCCTTTCGAACTGCCCGCGAGACGCAGTGACGGTGCTCGACACGCCAGCAGCGCGACGAGTGATTTTTATCACTCTGACTGGAATAAGGAGGGTAGTCGATAGCGCAGTGACCCGTATCGGACGACGTAGACGGGTCGTGCGGCGCCATCGATGCAGTGGCCCGCGACGGGGGGTATCAGCAATATGTCAGGAATTCACGACAGCAGAGACGAAGTGTTCGAACGCGTCGACGACGCTTTCTTCGCACTCGACGACGCGTGGCGATTTACGTATTTGAACGACCGGGCGGAGGAGGTGCTGGACGTCGACCAGAGCGTCGTCGGCGAGAGCGTCTGGGACGAGTTCGAGGCGGCCGTCGACACCACGTTCCAGTACGAGTACGAACGGGCGATGGAGACCCAGGAGTCGGTGTCGTTCGAGGAGTACTACCCGCCGCTAGACAGTTGGTTCGAGGTGACGGCCTACCCCTCCGAGACGGGGCTGTCCGTCTACTTCCGCGACGTGACGGAGCGACGCGAGCGCGAACGCGAACTCGAACGCTACGAGACCATCGTCGAGACGGTCCACGAGGGCATCTACGTCGTCGACGAGGACGGCACGTTCGCGATGGTCAACGAGGCGTATGCCGAGATGCTCGGCTACGACCGGACGGAACTCCTCGACGCGTCGGTGTCGACCGTCGTCAGCGAGGAGACGGTACAACGGGCGGCGGCGCTCTACGACGAACTCGTCGAGACGGAGCGAGAGACGGCGACGATGACGGCGACGCTCACCCGGAAAGACGGGGGGACGCTGGTCGCCGAGGCGACGTTCTCGCTCCTGCCGACGGGCGAACGCGTCGGCATCGTTCGCGACATCACGGAAGAGCAGGCGCGCGAACAGAAACTCGAACTGTTCGAGCGCATCGTCGAGACGGTCGAAGACGGCGTCTACGCCATCAGCGACGACGACCGCTTCATCGTCGTCAACGAGGCGCTCTGTGAGATGACGGGCTACGACCGCGAGGAACTCCTCGGGAAGAAGCCATCGCACATCAGAGACGAGTGGATCGGCGAACGGGCCGAGGAACTCGTCGCCGAAGTGCTCGACGGCGAACGCGAAGAGGGCGCCATCGAGTTCGACCTCAATACCAAAGGCGGCGAGCACCTCTCGGTCGAGGCCCGCGTGACGCCGTTCTCTATCACGCAGGGTACCGGGCGCTGTGGCGTCGTCCGCGATATCTCAGAGCGGAAGGAGCGAGAGCGCGAACTGCGTGACCGCATCCGGCAACAGCAGGTCGTGACGGAGCTCGGCAAGCAGGCGCTCGAGACCCAGGACATCGACCACCTGATGGACGAGGCGGCGAGGCTGGTCGCGGAGACGCTCGACACCGACTACGCGAAGGTGCTCGAACTGACGGATGCGGGCGACGAACTCCTGCTTCGGCAGGGCGTCGGCTGGGACGAGGGCATCGTCGGCGAGGCGACCGTCTCGGCGGTCGACCGGGACTCACAGGCGGCGCACACTCTCGACGCTACTCACCCAATCGTCGTCGACGACCTCACGACCGAGACGCGATTCAGCGGCCCCGACCTCCTGACCGACCACGACGTGCGGAGCGGTATCAGCACCATCGTCGGTCCAACCGGCGACCCGTGGGGCGTCCTCGGAACCCACGACACGGCACGCCGGGAGTTCTCCCAGCACGAGGTCAGCTTCGTCCAGTCGGTCGCGAACATCCTCGGCGCGGCCATCGACCGCCATCAGGGACAGGAGGAACTTCGCCGCCAGCACGAGCGACTGTCGGCTATCAGCGACATCGACTCGCTCGTGCATGGCCTCTCGGAGTCGATGTTCGGTCTGTCGACACAGGAGGACATTCGAGAGCTAATCTGTGAGCGCCTCGCGGACTCGGACTCCTACGAGTTCGCGTGGATAGGCACCGTCGAGGACGGCGACGTCGTCGTCGACGCCGAAGCGGGCGTCGAGGACTATCTCGACGACGTGACGCTCTCGATGGACGACCCGCCCGGGGAGCAGGGACCGGCCGTCCGTGCACACGCGACCGGGGAGATGCACGCCGTCCCAGACGTGGAGACCGACCCGAGATACGAGGAGTGGCGCGAGCACGCCCGCGAGTACGGCTACCGCGCGGCGGCGTCGATTCCGCTCCTTGACGACGGTGAGATGTGCGGCTCCCTGAACCTCTACTCGGCACGAAGCGAGGCGTTCAGCGACGAAGAACGCGAAGCCCTCCAGCGACTCGGCTCCATCATCGCCTACGCCTTCTCGTCGGTCGAGCGGGACCGGGAACTCCAGCGCGAGCGCAACCGACTGGAGTTTATGAATCGCCTGCTCCGACACAACCTGCTCAACAGCCTCAACGTGGTCGAGGCGCGTCTGGAGATGCTCGACGGCCGCGTCGACTTCGAAGTGGCGACCCACCTCGACACCGCGCTCGGGCGTACCCGCGAGATGATAGACTTCGTCGAGACGATTCGAAAGATTACGAAGGTCATCGGCGAGAACGATGGCGTCGACCAGGAACTCGGACCCATCGACATCCAGGAGGCCGTCGAGACGCGCGTCGAGCACGCGAGCGACCGCCACCCCGAAGCCGAGTTCGACGTGGCCGACCTTCCGTCCGTCGACGTAGTGGCCGACGACCTGCTCAGCGAAGTCCTCGACAACGTCCTCGTCAATGCGGCCCAGCACAACCCACACTCCGACCCGACTGTCTGGGTTGACGTGACCGCCACCGACGACGAGGTGGTGGTGTCGGTGGCCGACGACGGCCCGGGCATCCCCGACGAACAGAAGGCGGACATCTTCCGGCGCGAGGCGAAGACGTTCGACGACCCGGGCTCCGGGTTCGGCCTCTATCTCGTCAGGGAGATTATGGACTCCTACGGCGGCGAGATTACGGTCGAGGACAACGACCCCGAGGGCGCGCGCTTCCGCCTGACATTCCAGCGTGCCTGAGACGCTCGGCGACCCTGACGACCCGGGCCGACGTGTCTCTGCGTCGGCGCGCGAGCCACCTACTGCTGCAGGGTCAGGAACGCCGAATCGAAGTCGTCGAGGTCCGAGAACCGGTCGTCGATGCGCGCCCGAATCTGGGTGGCGTCGCGCCGGAGTTCGGTGAGGGCCTCGTTGGACCCGTCGGCATCGCTCTGTTCGAGGGCGACGATTTTCGACGTGAGCGCGAAGTGTCGCTGGAGGTCGTCGTCGAGTTGCGACCGAATCTGGAGTTCCTGAACCGTCTCGCGGACCGTCGCCTCCGAGACGGGTTTCGTGACGTACTCGTCACAGGGTAGGTCCGCGAGTTCGCGGCCGGGTTCGACGGCGGTGAGCATCGCCTTCTGGTCGTCGATGTCGCGTTTCGACATGGTTCGGAGCACCTCGATGCCCGACAGGTCGGGGATTCGTCGGTCGAGCAACACGACGTCGACCGACTGGTCGTACCACGCGAGGCCGTCGGCGCCGGTGTAGGCCGTTCGCACCTCGTATTCGGGTTCGAGCCACAGGCGGTACGTGTCCGCGAGGTCTCTGTCGTCCTCTACGACGAGTATGGTCGGCGAGTCGCTGTGCTGTGTCTGGTCCATTGTGGTGGTGGGGGGACGGGGTCGGCGTTCGTCGTCACGGTGGGCTTCGTACCCATCTGTTCGCACAGGGACAGTTGAATGGGCGGCCAAGTATCCAAGCGAGAGCGAGCGAGGCGGCCGGTTAGGGCGGCCGGTTATTCGTCCGGACACGAACAGACGAGCATGTACGAGGACCGGACCACGGCGGGACGGGCGCTCGTCGACCGACTGGCCGAGCGGTCGCTGCGTCCTGACGTCGTCTTCGCCCTCCCGACGGCGGGACGACCGGTCGCACGACCGATTGCCGACCAGTTCGATGCGACTCTCGGCGTGATGGCCGCGGCGCCGATTCGCTCGCGCGACGACCCGTCCCTCCCCGTCGGCGCCGTGACCGACACGGGGCACGCGTGGGTCGACGACCGACTGGTCGAGGCGTTCGGCGTCGACGACGACCGACTCGACGCCGAGACGCAGCGAGCGTTTCGCGAGGCACGAACCGAACGCGACGGCGTCGAGTCGACCCCGACGCCGGCGGGGACCGTCGCTCTCGTCGCGGACGGCCTCGTAAACGGGATGGCAATGAAAGCCTGCGCGTCCGCACTGGGTCGCGTCGATGGCTGTGACGTGGTCAGTGCGGCCCCCGTCGGACTGCCGGAGACGGTCGCCGAGCTACACGCGCTAGCCGACGACGTCGTGGTCGCCCAGCGAACGCGCCGCGAGAACCTCCTCGAACCGATGTACGCAGCGTCGGACGCTGAATGAGTCACGGGCTTCGAACTGGCGGCCCAGACCGTTCCATGGTAACACTTCCGAGCGTTTTTTCAGCGCGAGCGCCGAGACTCGACCCGAGATGCACGGGACGCGCGACGACACCGTGAGGGGATGATGCTCGGTCACGCTCTCGCGCTCCTCGGCGGCCTCGCAATCCTCCTGTTCGGCGCCGACCGCGTCGTCTCCTCGGTCGTCGCCATCGCCGAGGCCTTCGGCGTCCCCACACTCCTCGTCGGCGGAACGCTCGTCGCCATCGGCAGCTCGATTCCGGAGGTGACGACTGCCGTCTACGCCGGAATCTACGGCGCAGGCGACTTCGTCGTCGGCCACATCATCGGCTCCGCCACCTCCCAGATCACCCTCGGCGTCGGCGTGGTCGCCCTCCTCTCGCCGCTCCGACTGTCCCGCGAGAAGGTGACGGTGTACGGCGTGGGGATGATCGCCGCGATGGCGCTCATGCTCCTCGGTCTCCGGTCGGGGACGCTCACCCGAGTCGAGGGCGCGGGCCTCGTCGCCGCGTATCTCGTCTTCGTCGCCGTGCGCCTTCGAGACGGCGAACACGCCGGCGCCATCGAACGCCACCGCGACCCCGACCGGTCGCTCGCCCGCGCCGGACTCTGGCTCGTCGTCGGGTTCGCCCTCGTCGTCGTCGGCGGCCACCTACTGGTGGTCAACAGTCGCGCGCTGGCGGTGGCGCTCGCCGTCCCCGAGTACCTCGTCGGCCTCGTGACGGGACTCGGGACCACCGCCCCGGAAATCGTCATCGCCGCGTTGGCCGTCGGGCGCGACGAGGGCGACATCGCCATCGGCACGCTGTTCGGGAGCAACGTGACCGACCCGCTGTTCTCGCTCGGCCTCGGCGCCCTCGTCGACGGCTACGCCATCGAGCAGGTGGGGGCGACGATGGCCTCGGGCACCTATATGCTCGCCGTCGCGACGCTCGTCGTCCTTGTCTTCTACGTCAACGGCGGCATCAGCAGGAAGGCGGCGGTGGGCTGTATCGCCCTCTATGCGCCGACCTACGTGCTGTGAGCGGTCACTCGTCGTCGCGCAGACGCTCGTTCTCGAACTCGCCCGTCTCCTCGAAGAATGCCTCGATGAGTTCGATTTTCGCGCCGCGGAGATGCTCGTGGAGGGTCGGCGGCGCCAAGTCCAGCGAGTCGGCGATTTCCTTCGCCGTCGACTCGCGGGGCCACGCGAAGTAGCCCGCGGCGTAGGCGGCTTCGAGCACCGAGTACTGGCGGTCGGTGAGGCGGTTCTCGAGCGACTGGCGGAAGTCCGCCGTCGACTGGAAGTCGCGTTCCACCTCGCGTTTGGCGACGAGGTCCACGTCGTCGAACGACTCCTGAATCGTCTCGGCGACCGTCCGGACGTCCGTCTCGGGCGCGACTGTCGCGGTGACGTGGCCCTGTCCCTCGTCGACGCGCATCGACTCCACGTTCGCGCCGGCGTCGATGAGCGAGAGAACGACCGTCGACTCGGAGACGCGACACTCGTAGAGGCCGCCCTCGCTCGACTCGCCGACCCCCCGGACTTTCTCGATTTCCGGCATCTCCGTCGCCGCGTCGAGAAACGCCGACGTCGAGGCGCCGGTGACTTCGACGTAGCTCGTGAGCTCGCCGTCGGCGGCGGGGACGAAACTCTTCAGCTCGATGCGCGACCCTGTCTCCGTCGAGAGCGAGATGAAGACGTCGGACTGGTCCTCGACGTCGAACTCGAGTTCGACGACGGTGTCCGAGAGCATCAGGCGCTTGCTCTCGACGGAGTTGATGGCGTTCGCGATGCTGTCGCCCAGCTCCGAGAGAACGGATATCTCGCGCTCGTCGAAGATGTCCCGGTCGTCGGTACAGACGTTCAAGACGCCGTAGACGGTGTCGCGATATATCAGCGGGACGACAGCCCCGGCGGCGTATCCGGGGTCGTCGTCGGCGAACTCGAGTGGGTCGAGCATCTCTTGCCCTCGCTCCGAGGAGAGGTCGTTGACCACCTGCACCTCGCCGGAGGAGACGGCTTTGGAGGCCGGGCCGCCGCCGCCGTCGGCGACGGGGTGGTCGTCGAGAGAGGCGTCGTCCGCGCCGGCGACGACGTTCGGCCTCACCTGGTCGAAACTGAGCGTGTAGTCGCCAATCCACGCCAACCCGTAGGGGTCGGACTCGACGAGGCGCTCACAGACCGTCCGCTCGATTTCCTCGCGACTCGTCGCCACCACGAGCTGCTTGTCGATATCGCGGATGACGGAGGTGATGCGCTGGAGGCGTTCGAGCCGCTCTTTCATCTCGCGAATCTGCTCGGCGTCGCCCGCTGCCGCCGTCTCGGCTTCGAAGGCGGCCGCAGCGTCCGGGTCGCGGAGGTTCTCCTCGTCGCGCGTATCGAGGGCTTTCGCCGTCGATTCCATCGCGAAATAGTCCTGCGCCTCGGTGTCGAACCCCTGTCGCAAGAGCAGGTCGTCGATGGCCTCCCGGAGTTCGGCCTGCGTCACCGGCTTGACGAGGTACTCGTCGAACGGCAGGTCGATGATGTCCGTGTCCGGTTCGACGGCGGTGAGCATGGCCACCTGACAGCCGAGTTCTTGCTCGCGAATGTCTTCGAGCACCTGATCGCCCGGGATGCCCGGCATCCGCCGGTCGAGCAAGACCAAATCGAGGCCGTCGTGAATCTGCTTGCGCGCTTGCACCCCGCCGTAAGCAGTCTCCACCTCGAAGTCGTCGGAGAGCCACACGCTGTACGTATCCGCGAGGTCCTTGTCGTCGTCGACGATGAGTATCGTCGGCGCCTCGCCGTCGGCGTCGTGTAACTCGACCCCCTCGTCCGCGTCGTCGGCCTCCGTCGTCCGACTCACGAGTTACCCCCCACGTCGACTACCCCCCTTGGGATGTCGTCCCGACGGATTGCCCCGAATGCTCGAACCATACTGACCATCACTATTCGTCGGTATAAACTCATCCCGGCCTAATAACTTCGGCCCAACCCAAAACGTGTTGGGATTTCAACTAGTCGGGGGCGAGAGTTCGCGGGCGATTTCGGCTCTCTCGCGGACGCCCTCGGCGAAAATCGAGCGTCAGACCCAGAGCAGGACAAGTACCTTGGGCCGTCGCTGAGGTAGCTTCACTCACACTAGCCACTATGTACGACACGATCATCCACCCGACCGACGGCAGTGCGTGCGCGGACCAGGCGCTCGAACACGCGATAGAGCTCGCCACGATGTACGACGCGTCGCTCCACCTGGTCTACGTGGTCAGAGAGCCAGTTACGGCGCCGTCGCCCTCGCTCGGAACCATCATCTCGGAACTCGAAGAGACGGGCCAAGAGATTCTCGACAGCCGTCGCGCGACGGTCGAAGACGCGGGCGTCGAGTCGGTGACGACACACGTCCTCGACGGGAGCATCGAGGCGGAACTCGAAGCCCTCATCGCGGAGACGGGCGCGGACCTCGTGGTGATGGGCACCCACGGCCGGTCGGGGCTGAACCGCTATCTCGTCGGCAGCGTCGCCGAACGCGTCCTCCGGACGAGTTCCGTCTCCGTGCTGGCCGTCGGTCCCGACGAGAGCGACGACTGACCCGTCAGGAGGCGTCGCCCCGCAGTAGCGGCCCACCGCGTGCGGGGTCGACTGTCGCGGTGAGGTCACGCTCCGGATATCGGTCGCCCCGGTCGGGGAACGGAATCGCGACGGCGTCGTCGGCGGGAGGTCAACATCGAGTTCGAGGAGGGGCGTCTCGCCCACTGCCGACGGATTGGCACCGCGCATACGGCGTCCGTCAGTGGCCACGGGGAAAGGCGATGGCCCAAATCCCGAAAAAGAGGCGTCGCAGCGGCGCAGTCGGGTCAGTTCCGCCGAGCCAGCAAGAGCGCCGCACCGAGTGCGGCGACGACGGCGAGGGTGATGCCGAAGCCGGGCGCCGAGGAACTCGTCTCGGTGCCGGCCGGCGTCGCCGTTGCGTCCACCGCCTGCTGACTGTCGGCGGCCGTCGCCGTCTGCTGGCTAGCCGGTTCGTTCGACGACGAGTCGGGCGTCGCAGTGTCTTGCTCGTCGGCGTCACTCGCTGTCTGGGTCATCTCGGCCGAGGTGACCGCGAACAGCGACGTCTCCCCGGTGGTCGCTTGCACCGTCACCGTCTCGGAACTGGTGTCGGCGACGGTTGTGTCGAGTTCGACCCACTCGTCGCTCTGGTCGTCGTAGCGCAGGAGCGTGAGTGCGTCCGAACTGCTGCCGTAGGCGTCGTCCTCGACGGACACGGAGACGGTCGTCGACTGGTCTTCGACCTCGTCGGGCCGAGTGATGTTCAGCACCGTCACCACGGGCCGGGAGAGGTCGGCGGCCGCGTTCGGCCGGTCCTCCGGGACGGCCACGTTGACCACGCCGGACCCATCGTGGCCGGCCGTGAGCGCGACCGAATCGAGAGCCTGTGACTGGCTCAGGTCGACCGACACGCGTTCGTCGTCGGGCGTGAGGACCGTCGACGCGAACGCGGCGGTGGCGTCCCCCGCACGGACGTCAAGCGAGAGGTCGGTCTCGACCGAACTGTCGCCCGCGGTGCCGAGGGTGAGCGACGTGTCGTACTCGCCCGCGTCTTCGGGGTTCGTGACGGGGCGGACCCGCACGACCACGCGGTCACCCGCTTCGAGCGTGGGGATGCGCGAACTGTCCACGTCGGCGAGGTTCAGGGAGACGGTGCCGTCGTCGGTGTTCACCGTCACGGCGTCGGTCCCGCCCATCCGCGACTCGACCGTGCCGTCCGCGTCGACGACGGTCAGGGCCGCGACGTTCTGGTCGTCGCTCACGGAACTGACGCTTCCACCCGCATCGAGGAAGGCGTCGCTGTATCCGAGTTCGACGCTCCGGAGCGTCTCGCCTGCGACGCTCGAATCCTCGTCGACCGTCGCGGCGAGCGTATGGCTGCTCTCGCTGTCGTCGGGCCACGGGGGCGCAGCGGCTGCGCTCCCCTCGTCAGAACTGGGGCCGACGGTGAGCGTGGCCGTCGCGTCGGGCGTGGCTTTCATCCCGTCGCCAACGGCGGATTCGACCGTCGCCTCGAACGTGCCCGAGGTTCCCGTCGTCACGTCCGCCGTGTACACGTACATCTCGTCCTGCCGGGAGAGTTCGAAGTCGCGGCGCTGGACCGTCTCGTCGACCGGGCCGCTGACGGCCACGGTCATTCGGTCGAGGGATTCGTCGGAGGTCACGACGAGGTCGACGTCCTCGCCGTCTGCGACCAGGTCGACGTCGTCGACTATCACCTCGTCGCCAGCCGGGACCAGCGTATCACCGTCGTCGCCGCTCTCGGTGCTGTCGCCGTCGTCGGTGGTGCCGCCGGAAGTGCCGCCGTCCGTGCTCTCGCCACTCGCCGAAATCGAGGTGACGCCCGTTCGCGTCACCACCTCGCCGTCGCTGTCGACAGTCCGCACGTCGATGGCGTAGGTGTCGTTGGTCGAGGGGTACGTGACGCTGACGTCGGTCGAGAGCGTCGCGTCGATGTCGCCACCGCCGTCACCGCTGGTGGCGAATTTGACGGTGTCGTCGGTGCCGTCGCCGTCGAAGCCGTCGACCAGATTCGCGCTGGACGTGATGCTCGTCGCGTTCGAGTCGGCGGAGTTGACCGAGAGCCCCGACGCGAGTGCGTCCGGGAACTCGACGTAATGAACGTCGGTGTCACCGTCCTGACTGAGGTTGGTGACGGTGTAGGAGACGTTCTGGTTGTCGACGGTCGTTCCGGGCTGGACCTCGGCGGGCGACGCCGACCCGTCGGTGATGTTGAGCGTGTCGGAGACGCTGACCGTCTTCGGACCGAGCTCCTCGATGCCCACGTCGTACGCGCCCGTGGAATCGAAGTCGGTCACGAACGCCGTGGTCGTGCTCTCACCGGCGGTGAGCGTTCCTTCGTTGGACGCCGTCGTCGTGCCGTCGACGGTCAGGGAGGCGTTGTACGTCCCTGACTCGCCGCCGGTGTTCTGCACCGTGGCCGAGACGCGAACGTCGTCACCGGTGTCGACGGACGTGTCGTTGACCGTCAGGTCGTCGTAGACGATGTTCGCCGCATCGGTAATGACGACGTCGTCCTGGAACTCCTGGAACTGGGCGTCACCGGAGTCGTGCAGCGTCGCGTTCGCGGTGAAGTTACTGCTCGGGTTCGTCACGTCGGCGAGGGCGACTTCGACGTGGTCACCGTCGCTGAGACTTTCCGAATCCGATAATTTGAACTCGACCGTGCCGTTCGACGCGCTGAACTCCGTGATACCGCCCGAGTACTGGTTGCCGTCGACGAACACCGTCACGTCATCGGCGCCAACGGCGCTGACGTTCGCCGGGCCGAGGTGGACGTCGGCGTATTGGAGCGTGTCTTGGTTACCGAGTTGGACGTTACCTTCTGCGGTGTACGTTACGTTCGTCGCGTCGACTGTCGCGTCGTCTGGCTTGATCGAAACGTTCGTCGCGGCCGTCGCGGCACCGCTGAACGCGACGGACCCCACGACGACCGAGAGGATCAGCAACAGACTGAGCGACACCGCGCGGAAACGAGTATTGGTCATGAGTGGTGGGTGGAATCAGCGATGCACCGGACCGTGCCGGATGCAGCGCCGACTGTGATATTAGATACCAACTCCCACTCCGTGAGAAGCGTCCCTACGTGCTTAGCGGCGATTTATCGCGCCGAAGGGCGGGGCCTACGAGCTTAGGCGACCGGGAGGAAACGGCTTGACGCGGCGTCGCGAAGGTGTCACCCGACAAACGCGTTGCGGCGCCGAGATGCACCGGAACGTCACCGCTCACACGGAAAGATAGTACAGTATAACGTGGATAAAAGCCGAGCCTAAGCCGAGCCGATCAGTGGAACGTTCGGCTCGTCTCGGTTTCCGCACCGACCTCGGGTTCGTCGTTGGTGAAGCGCTGTTCGATTTCGGCGTAGCGCTCGCGCGTCTCCTCGGTGACGCTCGCGGTCACTTCGCCGAGTGCCTGCTCGAAGTGGTCCATCGTGATGCGGACGTTGCCGAGGGACTCGCCGATTTCGTCGGGCGAGACGCTGTTGATGAGCTCGCGGCTGGCGGCCATCGACGCCTCGCGGCAGACGGCCTCGATGTCGGCGCCGACGTAGTTCTCCGTCCGGCGTGCGAGACTGTCGAGGTCGACGTCGTCCGCGAGCGGTTTGTCGCGGGTGTGGACCTCGAAGATGGCGCGCCGTGCAACCTCGTCGGGAACGGGCACGTGGACGTGACGGTCCAAGCGACCGGGGCGCAGGAGCGCCGAGTCGATGAGGTCCGGGCGGTTGGAGGTGGCAATCACGACCACGTCCTCTAGCGTCTCCAGCCCGTCGAGTTCGGTGAGCAGCTGCGAGACGACGCGCTCCGAGACGCCGGAGTCACCGGAGTTGCGACCCCGTTCGGTCGCGATGGCGTCGATTTCGTCGAAGAAGATCACCGTCGGAGCGTTCTCGCGAGCCTTGCTGAATATCTCGCGGACGCCCTTCTCCGACTCGCCGACGTACTTGTCGAGGAGTTCCGGCCCCTTCACCGAGATGAAGTTGGACTCGGCCTCGTTGGCGACGGCCTTGGCGAGGAGGGTCTTCCCCGTCCCCGGCGGGCCGTACATGAGAACGCCCTTCGCGGACTCCATGTCCATGGCCTCGAACACCTCGGGGTAGTCGAGGGGCCACTGGATGGTCTCGCGGAGGCGCTCTTTCGTGTCCTCAAGTCCGCCCACGTCCTCCCACGTGACGTCGGGCACTTCGACGAAGACTTCGCGCAGCGCGGAGGGTTCGATGCCCTTCAGCGCCTCCTGGAAGTCGTCCTCGTCGACTTCGAGCGATTCGAGGATTTCGGCGTCGATTTCCTCGGCGTCGAGGTCGATGTCGGGCCGGATGCGACGGAGCGCGCTCATCGCGGCTTCCTTCGCGAGGCTCTCGAGGTCCGCACCCACGTAACCGTGCGTGGACTCAGCGAAGGCGTCGATGTCGACGTCCTCGGCGAGGGGCATGTTGCGGGTGTGGACCTGCAGGATTTCGCGGCGCCCGTCGCGGTCGGGGACGCCGATTTCGATTTCGCGGTCGAAGCGACCGCCACGGCGGAGCGCGGGGTCGATGGCGTCGACGCGGTTGGTCGCGCCGATGACGACGACTTCGCCTCGCTCTTCGAGGCCATCCATCAGCGAGAGCAGCTGGGCGACGACGCGGCGTTCCACGTCGCCACCGGCTTCACCGCGCTTGGGCGCGATGGAGTCGATTTCGTCGATGAAGACGATGGCCGGAGCGTTCTCCTCGGCCTCCTCGAAGACCTCGCGGAGCTGCTCCTCGCTCTCGCCGTAGTACTTCGACATGATCTCCGGGCCGGAGATGTTGTGGAAGGAGGCGTCGATTTCGTTGGCGACGGCCTTGGCGATGAGCGTCTTCCCGGTTCCCGGCGGGCCGTGCAGGAGCACGCCCTTCGGCGGGTCGATGCCCAGCCGACGGAACAGTTCGGGGTGGCGCATCGGCAGCTCGATCATCTCGCGAACCTGTTCGAGTTCGCGGTCGAGGCCACCGATGTCCTCGTAGGTCACGTCCGGCGTGTCGGCGTGTTCCTCGCCCTCGGCCGTCTCGCGAATCTGTTCGGCGGGCTGTTCGCTGATGACGATCTCCGTCGAGTCGGTGACGACGACCGTCCCCGAGGGGTCGGTGTCGGCCACCTTCAGCGGGAGCGCCTGACTCTGGCGACCGCTCATGAAGCCGAAGCCGAAGGGGACGCGGAGCGTCTGGCCCTTCGTGATCGGTTTGTCGGTCAGCTTGTCACGCAGGTAGTGACCGATGTCCCCGCGGATACCGATCTGCTGGGGCAGGGCGACCGTCACCTGTTCGGCCGGCTTCACCTCGGCCTTCTCGACCTCGACGCGGTCGTCGATGCCGACGTTGGCCTGCTGGCGAAGCTGACCGTCGATGCGGATGATGCCCGCGCCCTGGTCCTCGGGGTGGCCGGGCCAGACGCGTGCGATGGCCGTGCCCTCGCTCCCCTCGATACGAATGTAGTCCCCGACTTCGAGACCCATGTCGGCGACGGCCGCGCGGTCGATGGCAGCGAGGCCACGACCGGCGTCCTTCTGTTTCAGTGGTTTGACGACGAGTTTCATAGGCTTCCCCTCACGACGAGTACGCCGTTGTTCGTGTCAACACTTTCGGCACTTCCGGGAACGTCGAACTCGAGTTGGGTTTCCCCGTCGACGAGCACGATGGCCGTCTCTCCGGCCACGTCCACGTCCACGTGGTCCCCGTTCACACCGATGTCCGCCGCGACGACCCACTCCTCGCCGTACTCGTACCGGCGAACGAATTGCTCGTTCTCACCGGTGTATTGTTGGTTTACCATGTTGATTCCTAACTACACGTTAGGCATCTAAGTATATAAGGCTTTCTGCGGTTAATCGACGGACGGCAAGTGGGTAGACGAATTGGCATCGAATTGCGGTTCACACTTGGACTGGGTCGGCGCGCGGGTTTATCCCTCTCCCTGCGCTACACGGATTCATGGAAACGGTTACACACCACGGCCGGGAGACGGCGTATCGCCGGTACGAGCGCGGCGGCGTCGGCGACCCCATCCTGTGTGTCCACGGGAGCGGCGGTTCACACGAGGTCTGGGCGACACAGGGACGCCTCGACGCCGACCGGCCACTGGTCGCCCTCGATTTGAGCGGCCACGGCGAGAGCCGAGACGTGACCGCCGAGGCGGGGTACGAGGCGCTCTCGGCGTACGTCGACGACACCGTCGCCGTCGCGGAGGCCACCGACGCGAGCGCCCTCTGTGGGCACTCCCTCGGCGGCGCCGTCGTCCTCCACCTCCTCCTCGAACGCGACTACGACGTGTCCGCGGCCGTCCTCGCCGGCACGGGCGCGCGCCTGGCCGTCATGGACGACCTCCTACGATGGCTGGAGGACGACTTCGAGCGAGCCATCGAATTCCTCACCGGCCCGGACCGCCTCTTTCACGACCCCGCGGACGCCCTGACCGACGCCGCGACCGAGGGCCTCCGAGCGGCCGGCCGCGCCGTCACCGAACGCGACTTCCGCACCTGCCACGAGTTCGACGTCCGGGGTCGCCTGGACGAGATTTCGACGCCCGCGCTCGCCGTCGTCGGCGAATACGACGCACTCACGCCGCCGTGGTACCACGAGGCGCTGGCCGAGCGACTCCCGAACGGCGAGTGGACGACCGTCGACGACGCGGCGCATCTCGCCATGCTCGAACGCTCCGAGGCGTTCCACGCCGCCGTGACCGACTTCCTCGACGACTGAGAGTTACCAGTTCTGCAGCCCGGCCTCGAAACCGACCACGACGACGCGGTTCGCCACGACGAGGCTCGCGTACGCGAGCGCCGGCGGGACCAGCGAGTCGGTGCGGCGGAACGTCTCGGCGGCGACGGCGAACGTACCCACCTGCGCGAACGCGAAGCAAGCGCCGGCGACCGAGCGCACCGAGACGAGCGCCGCGAGGCCGAGCAGAACCAAGACGAGCGTGAACGGGACGGGACTCAGTCGGCGCACCGTCCGTCGCTCGCTCCGTGACGCGTAGTCCCAGCAGAGCAGCGACCCCGCGACCAGCGCGAGACCGACGAGTTTCCCGGCGTCCGGCGCCGGCGTCACCGACCCCGCGGTGCCAACCAGCGCGAACGACGCGACCAGTGTCGTCGCCACGACGGCCCAAGCGTCGCCGCCCGAGCGCTCGAACCCCCGCTGGACGACGACCTGACACACTAGCGCGAGCGCGGGCACGCGAATCGACAGCGTCAGCCCCGCGAGCAGGGCCACCGGCCCGAGCGGCGGGTCGGCGGCGACAGCCGTCTTCGTCAGGGCGTTGTACGGGACGCCGGTGGCGACGCCCACGAGTTTGGTGAGTGCGACGAACGCCGGTGGCACGACGGCCGCCGCGACGACGGCGCGCCACGCCGAGGGCGACGGCAGTCGCACGCCAGCGTCGATATCCCGGGCCGTGGCGTACGCGACAGTCCCCACGCCGAGTCCGGCGAGAAAGAGCGCGGCGAAGCCGACGCCGGAGACGAGCAGCGACGACCGCCCGCCGACGGCGGCGAGGGCGGCGCCACAGAGCCGGTACCAGAGGGCGACGGCGACGAGAACCCCCGTGACGAGCCCGAACTCGACGACGAACGGGTGCCACGGGCGGCGGGTGTCGGGCGCGGGGAACACGCCACGCCCATCGGCGGCGAGGAACTTATACTGCCGGCCATGTGGTGAACCGTCACACCTTACTCGGTCGCCAATCTACGGGTGGGCGTGCCACACCGCGTCAAGCGCACCGACCCCGATGGCGTCGACTTCGGCTGGGTGATGCAGGTGACGTTCGTCACGACCATCGTTGTCGGTGCCCCCCTCGTCGCACTCCTCTCGACGACGACGACGCTCCCCACGTGGGGCGCCCGCGCCGCCTTCGCCGTCCGCGTCGGTGCCGTCGTCTGGTTCGTCACCGCGCTCCTCGCGTACGCCTACGCCCGCAGAGCCGAGGACTGACGGAGCCGGAAAGTCTTTGCCGTCTACACGACACCTTCCGATATGATAGACGAGACTATCGAGGAGATTCAGCGGATGCAGACGCACAGCTCGTCGGTGGTCGCTGTCAGGGCCACCGTCGCGCTCGGCGAACTCCTCGACCGGGACTACCGGAACGTGGATGACTACGAGCGCGACCTCGAACGCAACGCGGGCGCGCTCCGCCGAGCCAACCCCTCCCACGCCTCGCTCCACAAGGCGATGGTCGAGGTGGTCGACCACGTCCTCGGTGAGACGGAGTCGGTCGAAGACGCGAAAGCGCGGACCCGCGAGGAGATCGACCGCATCGTCGAGGCAATTGAGACCGGCAAGAGCCACGCCGCCGACAACGCCGCCGAGACGTTCGAAGACGGCGAGACGTTCCTCACGCACGACTACTCCTCGACGGTGCTACAGGCAATCGAAACCGCGGCCGCCGAGGGCGCCCACCTCACCGGCTACGTCACCGAAGCGCGCCCGCGCTACCTAGGGCGCAAGACCGCCCGTCGCCTCGCCGAGATGGACCGCGTCGACCCGCACCTCCTCGTCGACAGCGCCGCCGGCTACGTGCTCGACCGGTGTGACCGCGTCGTCGTCGGGATGGACTGCATCGTCGAGGACACGCTTTACAACCGCGTCGGCACCTTCCCGCTGGCCGCGGCGGCGAACGTCGTCGGCGTCCCCGTCACCGTCGTCGGCTCCGAGTCGAAGATTATCGAGGACGACTTCGTCTTCGAGAACGAGGAGCGCGAACCCGCGGAGATTATCCGCGAACCCGTCGAAGGCGTCGAAATCGAGAACCCGGCCTACGACGCGACGCCGATGCATCTCGTCGACGAAGTGGTCACCGACAAGGGCACCCACGAGTTCTAGCGCCGAATCAACTCGGAGAGCCGGTCACGAAGTCGCTCGTCCGGCCCGAGTCGGAGGTAGTACGCGTCGCCGTCGTCCTCGTAGTAGCGCTCGATACGGCGCTTGATTTCGAAGCCGATGGATTCGTAGAAGTCGAGTGCGGGGTCGTTCGTCGCTCGTGCGTGACAGGTGACGGTGCGGTGGTCCTCGGCTACCTCCGCGACGAGGCGGCGTCCGAACCCCTCGCCCCGTCGCTCGGGCGCGACGGCGAGAAAGAGGATGTAGCCGTCGCGGCGCGCGGTGGCGAAGCCGACCAAGTCGTCGTCGAGATAGAGGAGATGTGTCGTCGCGCGACGATAGGCGTCCATAAAGAACCGCTTGCGTTGCTTGAGGACGCCCTCATTGCGCCGGATGCGCTCTTTGAGCTCCCAGGCCTCGTCGGCGTGGTCGGTCGTGCCAGGCCCATCGACACGTTTCTCGACGGTGACGCTCACTACCGCACTTCTAGCGGGGCCGGATAATATAACTTCGTCGTCGCCGACCATCGTCGCCGGCTCTGCGGTGAGAATCGTTTTGACCCTCCCCCGACAGGGGCGGGTATGAGCTACGAACTCCGTCCCCACACCGCCGACGTGGCCGTGGCGGCGACGGGTGCGACCCTCGGGGAGACGTTCGCCGCCGCCGGCGACGGCCTCGCGGCAGCCACCTGTGACGACATCCCCGAGACTGGCGAGCGATTCTCGCTCACCGTCCGCGCCGAGGGACTGGAGGCGCTGCTGTTCGACTATCTCGACCAGCTCATCTACGAGCGCGACGTTCGGGGCGTCCTCCCCGTCGCCAACGAGGCGACGGTCCGCGAGGCGGGCGCCGAATGGATGATAGAAGCCAGCGCCCGCGGGGTGCCGTTCGCCGACATCAGCGCGCGCGACGTGAAGGCCGTCACCTACTCCGAAATGCGAATCGAGGAGACGGGATCGGGGTGGGACGCCTACGTCGTGCTCGACGTGTAGTAACGTATTCCCGCGTCGGTCACGTCGGCCCGACCATGACCACCCGCGAAATCGACGGCATCCGGCTGGAACAGGTCCGGGAGTACGTCTGGGAGATTCCACAGGAGGGTGAGATGCGCGTCCCCGCTCGCGTCCTCGCCAGCGAGGCGCTCCTCGACGAGATTGGCGACGACAAGACGCTTCAGCAACTCAAAAACGCCACGCACCTGCCCGGCATGACGGACCACGCCATCTGCATGCCCGACGGCCACCAAGGCTACGGCTTCCCGGTCGGCGGCGTCGGCGCCACGGACGCCGAGAACGGCTGTATCTCGCCTGGCGCGGTCGGCTACGACATCAACTGCGGCGTCCGGATGATGCGGACGAACCTCACCTACGACGACGTGCAGGGTCGCGAGGAGGAACTCGTCGAGGCCCTGTTCGCGAACGTCCCCTCGGGCCTCGGTGGCGGCGGCGTCGTCGACGGCGACAAGGAGACGATAGAGGGCGTCCTCGAACGCGGTGTCGACTGGGCGCTCGAGGCCGGATGGGCCGTCCCCGCCGACCTAGAACACTGCGAGGACGAGGGCCGGCGCCCGGACGCAGACCCTAGCGCCGTCTCCCAGAAGGCCAAAGACCGCGGGAAGAACCAACTCGGCAGCCTCGGCAGCGGGAACCACTTCCTCGAAATCCAGCGCGTGACCGACACCTATCGCGACGACGTTGCGGATGCGTACGGACTGGAACCGGACCAAATCGTCGTCCTCATCCACTGCGGGAGCCGGGGGCTCGGCCACCAGACCTGCACCGACTACCTCCGAAAAATCGAGAAAGAGCACGGCGACCTGCTCGACAGTCTCCCCGATAAGGAACTCGCGGCGGCGCCGGCGGGGTCGGAGCTCGCCGAGGCGTACTACGGCGCGATGTGTGCCTGCATCAACTTCGCGTGGGTGAACCGCCAACTCATCATGCACCGCGTCCGGCAGGTGTTCGCGCGCGTGTTCGACCGCTCGTGGGAGTCGATGGACATGCACCTGCTGTACGACGTGGCTCACAACATCGCGAAAAAGGAGGTTCACGAAGTTGGGGTCGACCCGGAGGGTCGACCGATTGGAGGCGGTGACGCCGCCGACCGCGAAGAGCGCGAACTGTACGTCCACCGCAAGGGCGCGACGCGGGCGTTCCCCGCCGGGCACCCGGAGGTGCCGGCCGCCTACCGCGACGTGGGGCAGCCAATCATCATCCCCGGCAGCATGGGCGCAGGGAGTTACGTCCTCCGCGGGGGCGAATCGTCGCTCGACCTCACCTTCGGCTCGACGGCCCACGGCGCCGGCCGACTCATGAGTCGGACGCAGGCCAAACAGGAGTTCTGGGGCGAGACGGTGCAGGACGAACTCCGCGAGCAGAACCAAGTGTACGTCAAGGCCCAGAGCGGCGCGACGGTGGCGGAGGAGGCGCCCGGCGTCTACAAGGACGTGGACGAGGTGGTCCGCGTCTCGGACGCCCTCGACATCGGCGACAAGGTGGCTCGCACCTACCCGGTCTGTAACATCAAGGGATAACGGCTCAGCGGCCGATTCTGACGTACTCGCTCTCGGGACGCGCCTCGATTTCCTCGCCGTCCTCGTACCGGACGTAACTCAGGTAGAACGGTTCGCCACACCCGGCGGCGTCGTCGTCCTTCAGCGTGCCGTCATCGCCGCAGACGAACCGAACGCCATCGGCGGCTTCAACGTCCCCGTCGGCGTCGACGTACTCCCACCCGGCGAGCGGATACGGCGTCACCGACTTGTCGGCGAGATACCCCTCGCGGTCGAGTTCGACGATGGCCTCGCAGTGCGGACAGTAGTAGGTGACGGGATAGCTCACACCCCCTGTAGGGCCGAGACGAACTTATACCGTCGGCCCGCGCGATTTACGCTATCGTATACTGCCGATAGCGCCGAACGGCGTAGCGATACGACCCCAGCGACACGAGTGCGGTGAAGAGGGCGTAGCCGCCCGCGACGCCGAGCGCGACCGGTGTGAGGACGAGTCCGCCCGAGAGAGCAAACCACGTCGCTGCCAGACAGACGAGCGACCCGACGCCGACGACGAGGAGGTACGTTATCAGCACGAGCGTCGACGGGACGACGGTCTCAGTCCCCCAGAACTTCCGTGCGTCGTAGATGGGGTAGACGCTGCCAAGGCCGACGGCGAACAGCGCGGCCGCGAAACAGGTTCCGATGCCGAGCGCGGCCAAGGCGACGGCGGAGCGAGGGGCTGCACCGAACGGGATGGACGCGAGCGGAACGCCCACCGCGACTGGGAGGCCAACTGCGAGGCCAGCGACGACACGACCCCGAACGAGCGTTTGCGGCGACCGCTCGGTGAGCAGAAGGAAGGGGAGTGTCGGCCGGTCGTCACCGAGCGGGTTCAGTCCGAAGGTGGCGCCAGCGAGATACGTCCCCAGTCCGACGCCCGTCGCGGCGACGAGCGATGCGAGCGCGTCGCCCGACGACTGCGCCAGCGTCGTCCCGACGGGGCCGAGGAAAAACAGTATCATGACGAGATGGGCGAACTCTTGGGGCCGGCGGGCGGCGCGGACGAGATGCCCCCACGCGATGCGGCCCGCCGGCCGCCACGCGAAGGGGCGCGGCGCCGCGAACCAGCCCGACGACGAGGCGTGCGTGGTGTCGCGAGTCGGGGCGTCGGTGAACCAGAGCCGAGACGCCTGCCGAGTCGCGGCCGCGAGTCCGAGCGGCGTGAGCGCGAGACAGGCGATACCGACGGCGAGGGCGGACGCGGTGGGCGGTCGGCCGAGCGGCGTGGGGAAGAACGCGAGCGCAACGTAGTCGGCCACCGGAGCGGCGGTGAACCGCGAGGCGAGCGTCGAGAGCGACGAACCGTACTCGACGATGAACTGCCCGGCGAACTGCGACCCGACGATGACGGCGAGCATCGCAAGAACGCCCACGGCCTTCGCGAGACGGCGGACGTTTGGGAGTCGCCGAAAGGCGGACAGCAGACCGAGTCCGAGGGCGTATCCGCAGGTGGCCGCAGCACAGACGAGCGGCAGGGCAACGAGCGGTGCCGAGACGAGGAGGGCGGGCGCGCCGAGTCCGAGTGCAAAGGCGGCGACGACGGCCAGCACCGGCACGCCGAACCACGCCGCGAGCCGAGCGAGTTCGCTGCCGACGAGGCCGAAGACGACGACCCGTGGATGGACGGTCAGCAAGACGAGGGGTGCGGCGTCGATACGGCTGATTCGCTCCATCGTCCGAAGAACGGCGAGTCCGAGGAGGAAGACGGGTATCGCCGTCGCCACGGGGCCAAACAGCGGAATCGCGTCGAGAGAGCGGGCCGTCAGCCCGGTAGCGTAGGCCGAGGGCAGGGCGAAGAGCAGATAGCCGCCGAAAAACAGGATGGCGAATCCAACACCGACGAGGCGACGTGTATTCTGCGCGTAGCGACGGATGCTCCGCCAGAACTCGGCGCGAGCGATGCGACGGCCGTGGCGGAGGTCACGTCGCAGGCTCATGCGCCCTGTGTCGCGTCCGATTCGGGGCGCTCGGCGTCACCGGTGACGGCGAGAAAGGCGTCTTCGAGCGACGCACTCGCACCCGTCTCGGCGCGGGCCCGTACCTCGTCTGCCGTCCCTTCGGCGACCAATCGGCCGTCGAACAGCACCGCAACCTCGTCGGCGACGGCTTCGACGACGGAGAGAATGTGGGTCGACAGGAAGACTGTCGCGCCCGCGTCGGCGAAGTCGACGACCGACTCGCGGATGCGACGGGCGGCGCGCGGGTCGAGTCCCGAGGTGGGTTCGTCGAGAAAGAGCACGTCGGGGTCGTGCAGGACGCTTTGGATGAACGCCGTCTTCTGTCGCATGCCCTTCGAGTACGTTCCGAGACGGCGGTCGGCGTCGGCCGCGAGGTCGAACTCTTCGAGGTAGGTTTCGATGCGGTCACGGGCGTCGTCGGTCGGGATATCTCGCAGGTCGGCGACGTAATCGAGTTGTTCGCGAGCGCTGAACTCGTCGTACAGCGGCGGCGTCTCGGGGAGATAACCGATTCGCGGGGCAAGCGAGCGTCGGTCAGTGGCGGAGACGCCACAGACGCGAACGGAGCCGGAATCGGGCGTCGACAACCCAGTCAGGAGGCGCATGGTCGTCGTCTTCCCGGCACCGTTCGGGCCGAGGAACCCGTACACTGTCCCGGCGGGAATCGAGAGCGAGAGGCCGTCGAGCGCGACTTCGTCGCCGTAGCGCTTCCGCAGGTCGACGGCTTCGACTGCGGGGGTCGTGGAGGGCATGACATGTGTCAGTTTCACACGGCTGCGCCTAATCGTTACGCTCTGTCGCGGATTCGAGCGGGCAGCCGCGTAACGACCTTCGGTACGTTTATTATTCCCACCCGCTGCCTTTGTTGCCATGAGCGGACGACCCCTCGACGTGCTGGAGGCCTCGCTCGACGAGGAAGTAACAGTGCATCTCAAAGACGGGCGGGCCTATCACGGCGTGCTCGGTGGCTACGACCAACACATGAACGTCGTCCTCGATCCGGCCGACGAAGTCGGGGAGAGAATCCTCGGCGAACCGGAGATCGAGTCGGTCGACAACACAACCATTATACGCGGCGACAACGTCGTGACGATAAGTACATGACGGGAGCAGGCACGCCGAGTCAGGGAAAGAAGAACAAGACGACCCACGTCAAATGTCGACGCTGCGGTGAGAAATCGTACCACGTTCGCAAGAAAGTCTGCTCGTCGTGTGGCTTTGGCGACTCGGCCAAACGCCGCGGCTACGAGTGGCAGAGCAAATCCGGCGAGTAATCGAACGGACTTTCTCGCTTTCTGCTGTCTTCCGACGTTCGAGTGGCTGAACCACCGATTCGATTTCCGGCAAAATCCTCCGAGCCAGCCCTAATAGCGTGGCTTTTTACCCCGCGATACACAACCAACACCCATGGCACACGGGCGGGAACAGCGTTCCCCGGACGGGATGACCGAGAAGTGTGGCGTCGTCGGGGTCTCTCTGGCAGACCGCGACGCCGCCCGGCCCCTGTATTACTCTCTGTACGCGTTACAGCATCGGGGACAGGAGTCGGCAGGTATCGTAACACACGACGGCTTCCAGCAACACAGTCACGTCGAGATGGGCCTCGTCGGCGACGCGTTCGACGCCGACGACCTCGACCAGTTGAACGGGACGGCGGGCATCGGCCACGTTCGCTACCCCACGTCGGGCGGCGTCAACGCCAGTTGCGCCCAGCCCTTCTCCGTCTCGTTCAAGTCCGGGTCGCTCGGCCTCGCACACAACGGCAACCTCGTCAACGCCGGCGAGATTCGGTCGGAACTCGAGGGACTGGGTCACGCCTTCACCTCCAACGGCGACACCGAGGTCATCGCCCACGACCTGGCGCGCAACCTCCTCGAAGAGGACCTGGTGCGCGCGGTCAAGCGAACCATGGGCCGCATTCACGGCTCGTACGCGCTGACTATCATGCACGACGAGTCGGTGCTCGGGGTGCGCGACCCCGAAGGGAATCGCCCCCTCTGTATCGGGAAACTCGAAGATGGCTACGTCCTCGCCTCGGAGTCGGCCGCCATCGACACGCTCGACGGCGAACTCGTCCGCGACGTGAATCCGGGCGAGCTCATCGTCCTCGAACCCGACGGCAGCGGCTTCGACTCGTATCAACTCGTCGACCGCGACGACACCGCGCACTGCTTTTTCGAACACGTCTACTTCGCTCGCCCGGACTCCATCATCGACGACGAACTCGTCTACGACGCGCGGCGCAAACTCGGAAGCGAACTCTGGGACGAGAGCGGCATCGAGACGGACGTGGTGATGCCCGTCCCCGACTCGGGACGCTCGTTCGCCTCGGGATACGCGGAGGCGGCGAACGAGGACGGCGCCGACGTGGAGTTCGCGGAGGGCCTGATGAAGAACCGCTACGTCGGGCGGACGTTCATCATGCCGACACAGGACGAACGTGAGCGCGCAGTCCGACTGAAACTCAACCCCATTCGGAGCACCGTCGAAGACAAGACGGTCACCATCATCGACGACAGCATCGTTCGGGGAACTACCTCGACGCAGCTCGTCGACTTGGTGCGTGACGCCGGCGCGAAGGAAGTCCACGTCCGCATCGGCGCCCCGCCCATCGTCGCCCCCTGCTACATGGGTATCGACATGGCGAGTCGAGACGAACTCATCGCCGCGGACAAGAGCGTCGACGACATCCGGGAGATAATCGGCGCCGACAGCCTCTCCTATCTCTCCATCGACGCCATCGCGTCCGTCTTCGGGCGGACGAAAGGTGACCTCTGTCTCGGCTGTGTGACCGGCGAGTACCCCTACGACATCGAGGGCGAACAGACGGACCGCGACGTGACGCGGCCCGCCGTCGGCGGCGAATCTGCGCCCGCAGACGACTGACCGACCGGTCGAAAATCGGGGGTTCGGAGCCGGAATCCGAAACCGGCAATATTTTTGAGGGGTCCCGTCTACGGGAAAGCGACCATGAGCGAGGAACGCGACGCTCGGCTGGGACGGCGAGGGCTGCTACGGGCGGGTGCCGGCACCGTCGGAGCCGGACTCGTCGGTGCAGGCGTGACTGGAACCGCAGCAGCACAGTCCGGTCCGTTCGGTGGCTGGATGAGTGACGTGGGCAACTACGACGGCGTCCACGACATGACTGGCAGCGGCGAAGTGACCGTCGACGTCGGCGTCCAGGCGAACGGCGCCGCGTACGGGTTCGGCCCCGCGGCGATTCAGGTCGACCCCGGAACGACAGTCGTCTGGGAATGGACGGGTAACGGCGGCGTCCACAACGTCGCCGCGGAGTCCGGCGGCGACTACTCCAGCGAACTGGTCCAAGAGGAGGGCCACACGTTCAGCCACACCTTCGAGTCCGGTGGTGTCTCGAAATACTACTGCCAGCCCCACCAGTCACTGGGCATGAAAGGCGTCGTCGTCGTCGGCGACAACGTCCCGTCCGGCGCCGAAGTCGTCAGCGGTGGTGGCGGCGGTGGCGGGAGCGGCGGAAGCGGCGGAAGCGGCGGTGAGGGCGGCAGCGGTGGCGGCGGGAGCGGCATGGATCAGAACGGCTTCAACATGTCCCTGATGATCGGCGGATCGCTCGTCGCAGCCTTCCTCTCGCCCATCGTCTTCGGGCTCATACTGATGCTCCGCGATGCGGGCGGGCGTCCACCCGAAGACGGCGCGAGCCACGGCGGCCACTCCCACGAGGACTAGTCCTCGACGAAAGCGCGGATAATCGCGCTCTCGACTCGGTGGAGTCGTTCGCTCGCCGTCGATTTGGCGATATCGAGGTGGTCGGCGAGCTCCGTCAGCGTGCAGGTCCGCGGAACGTCGTAATACCCCTTTTGGACGGCCGTCTCTACCAGCCGTCGCTGTTCGTCACTCACGACCGACTCGGAGTCGATAGTCGTCCGGACGGACTGAACATCGAACTCGAGGCCGAGCGCCCGGAACTGGTCGGCGAGCGACGACAGTCGGTCGCGGGGGGCCGTAATCTCGAGGTTGGCCATCCCGTCGGCGATGGTCACCGGTGGCTCGAAGGGAGCGCGCGAGTTGCGAACCGACATGAGAAGCAGCGGATCATCCGTCTCGAACTGGACGAGCGCTCGGTCCTCACCTCGATAGAGGGTTTCGAAGACTCGGACGCCGTCGGTGTCGTTCAGCCGCGAGAGCACCGTCCCGACGTCGTCGGCAGTGATTTCGACGAGTCCGACGCCGGTGTTGTCGTCGTCCGGAAGCGCCGCGAGGACGCGAAAGGTAGCGTCGGGAAAGCGTGTCGAGAGGTCGGCAATCCAGATGTCGGCCGGAAGCGTGACCGCGAGCGTCGCCGTTGGCATGTCGCAACGCTCGGCCGCCGCGACTATATACCGTCCGCTGTCGCCGCGTCGAACGGCGGGCGACGACCGCTCGTCAGCAACAGAAGATGAACGGGTAGACGAAGCTCACGCGGTCGTCGTCTTCGAGTTTCGTGTCGAAGCCGTCGAGCACTTCGTTGAACTTCCCGTTGACGAGGACGCGCGCGAACGGCCGGGTCTGTTCGCCCTCGGGATTCTTGTGCCACGTTCCGGGGAGGTTCTCGGGCGGGACCGCCCACCCGTCCGTGGACGCCTCCGCCTCCGTCTCGGCGATGAGCATGTCCGCGAGGTCCGGTCGCTCGTCGAAGAACTGCTCCAACAGGTCACGGAGCGTGTCACCCTCGAAGGTGTACACCTGATGGGACTGTTCCATCGCGTCGCGGACGTGGCCCGTCGCGCGGAGGTGGACCGTCGTCGTCTCTTGTTTCGCCGTACTCTCGGAATCGGTGGTCGTGCTCATGACAACTATTGATACGCATTGATACTACGAAAGGTTGTACGCGAACATGTTCGGCGGGGTCCGACAGTATAAGTGACTGCCATGGTGAGAGAAGAGCATGGTGCGCGATCCGCAGTCGGGCGCGGAGACTCCCGCTTTGCAGTCGGTCCTCGACGCACTCGACGACGCCGACTGCCGGACCATCGTCAAGCACCTCGACGAACCGATGACGGCGAACGAAATCTCGGACGTGTGTGATATCCCCATGTCGACGACGTATCGAAAACTCGACCTGCTGACGGAGGCGTCGCTGCTCGCGGAGAGCACGGAAATCCGGGCTGACGGCCACCACACGACGCGGTATCGAATCGATTTCGAAGCGGTCGAAATCGGGCTGGACGAGGACCGGACCCTCGAAATCTCCGTCGCGCGGCCGGCACAGAGTGCGGACGAACGACTCGCGTCCCTGTGGTCGGAGGTGCGAGAGGAGACGTGAGCCACCTCGATATCATCCTCGCGGGCGTCAAGACGGGGACGCTCCTCCTGGGCGGGCTAATCACGTACTTCTCGCTGAAAGCCTACCGGCGAACCGGGGCCGAGGCGCTCCGAGCGCTCGCCATCGGCTTCTCTCTCGTGACGGTGGGGGCGCTCCTCGCGGGCGTCGGCCACCAGTTCACGTCGCTCGAACTCGCACACTCCGTCGTCATCGAGAGCACGCTCACCTTCCTCGGCTTCGCGGTCATCGTCTACTCGCTGTACGTGGACTAGTACAGCAGGTACAGCAGCGCGTAGACGACGTCACCGAGGAAGAAGGAGACGAGCCACAGACTCGCGGCGACGCGGCCCACGCGGGCGTGGGCGGTGTCTCGTAACGCACCAACCGGACGGGTGGTCGCCAACAGCAGGACGTAGTACAAAAGCGGGATACAGACGACGGCGAGGAGGATGTGGATTGCGAGGATGGGGAGATACACCTGCCGATAGACGGCGTCCGGTCCCGGGAACGTCGCCGGGCCCTCGAGGACGACTTTGTAGAGATAGAGGACGAGGAAGAGCGCGAACAGTACGGCCGAGAGCACCATTGCGGCGCGGTGCCGGCCGAACTCCCCGCGACGAGCGAAGGCGACGCCGCTGGCGATGGTGCCGATGGCGACGGTGCTGACGACGGCGTTGACGTGCGGAATCGCGGCGACGACGCCGGCCGGCGCGTGAGGGATGACCGCGCGCGGAACGGCACCGAGAACGGCGCCGAACACCAGCGCCAGCGACGCAATCGAGAGGACGGCGGTGAGTTCGGGGACGCGGTCGCGTGCATTCATGCGTCGTTCTCGGGGGGCGACCCACAAAACGGCGACGAGTCGGCGGTCGTCGCCCCGCGGCAAAGGTGTCGGTCGCGTGACCGACGGCAGGCAAAAGGAAAGCCATTTCAAATACCCCGGTCAACGAATAGATGCGTACGACAGAACCCATGCGAGCGTGGGTAGCCAAGCTAGGCCAACGGCGCAGCGTTGAGGGCGCTGTCCTGTAGAGGTCCGCCGGTTCAAATCCGGTCCCACGCATCGCACAGACGGGCCACACCCGTCACTCGCGGCACACCGCCGCGCGATGCAGGTGATGCCTATCCAGGACATCACCCACGCACAACTTCTCCCGACACTACCGCCGAGTAGCCCCGGATGCAAGCGTTGAGGTGGGCGCGTGCCGAACGGCCGCTATGGTCGTCGCGCTCCACGCCGCCGTCTCTCCGGGCGTACTCGTCGTCGTGAGCGTCGCCGGACTCGGAACGTCGATACTGCTCGGACTGGCCATCGCCGCCTTCGTCCGCCGGCGCTCGCGCCCCTACCTCCTCATCGTGGCCGCGTTCGCGGCGCTCCTCGGCCGGTCGGCAGTCGTCGGCTTCAGTCTCGTCGGCGTCCTCACCCCCACGCAACACCACCTGCTCGAACACGGCCTCGACGTGGTGATGGTCGCGCTAGTCGTCGCGGCGGTGTACTACGCGCGGACGGTCCGACGCGAGGTGTCGGCGTCGTGAGCCACCATCGCGACAGAATCGTCAGCCACGTCGACACCCACCCCGGAGTCCACTTCAACGAACTCGGCCGCGAACTCGACTTGGCGACTGGACAGCTCCAGTACCACCTCGGCGAGCTCCGCCGGGCAGACCGGGTCGTCGCGGAGTCGCTGTACGGCCGCACCCACTACTACACGCCGGAGTACGACGAGTGGGAGCGAACCGCCGTGGCCGTGGTCCGCCGGGAGACGGCTCGGGACGTGGTACTCTACCTCGTCGAATCGGGGCCGAGTTCCCCCACCGCGGTGGCCGACGCCCTCGATATTGCCCGGAGCACGCTGGAGTGGCACGTCGGCCACCTGCACGAACAGGCGCTGGTCGAAAAGCGCCGCGACGAGCGCGGGCGGGTGACGCTCGCGCTCGCGGCGCCCGAGGAGACGGCGGCGTTGCTTCGACTCGTCGAACCGTCGGTACCGGACCGGTTGCTCGACCGCTTCACACGCTTGGTCGACAACCTCGTGAGCGAGTGATTCGAGAACCGAACCACAATCCGCTTTGGCGCGCGCGCCCGACATCCGGTGAATGCGACTGCCAGACGTGTCCCGCCGCGAAGCGCTCCGGACCGCCGTCGCGCTCGGAAGCGCGAGCGCGCTCAGCGCGTGTCTCGACCGCGAGTCGTCCGAGCCGGTTCCGACGGGCGACCCCGACGCCAAGCCGGCGCGCCAGCACGCGTGGCGAGCGCACGTCCGCCACGACGACCACGGCAACACCCAACTCCCCCGGCACCAGATTCTGCTGTATCTGACGCTCGACGGCGACGGACCGCCGTCGGCGACGGACCGGGACGCACTCGCCGCGACGCTCGACGCCCTCGACAGCGCGTACGCTTGGAGCCACGAGGGCCTGCTCCACTCGATTGCCTACTCGCCCGCGTACTTCGACCGCTTCGAGGACGCCCTGCCCGAGGATATCGACCTCCCCGAACCGACCGCGCTCTCGCCGTTCGAATCGCCCACCTTCGACCGACAGGACGCGGTGCTCCACCTCGCGAGCGACCGCTCCGACGCGCTCCTCGAAGCGGACCGCGCGCTGCGGGGCGAGCGTGAGACGGCCAACGGCGTCTCGATACCGCCACTGACCGACGCCCTGCGCGTCGACTCCCGGCGGACTGGCTTCGTCGGCGCCGGCCTCCCCGCGCAGCATCAGGACGCGGAGGGGATTCCCGAGTCCCGACCCGTCCCCGAGGCGTCGCCGCTGTTCATGGGCTTCGAAGCCGGGTTTCGACGGAATCAGGCGACCGAGGACTACGTCACGCTCGAATCGGGACCGTTCGCCGGCGGGACGACGAAGGTCATCGCCAACCTCCGACAGCGACTCGACGACTGGTACGACGAGCAGACTCAGGAAGAGCGCGTGATGGAGATGTTCAGCCCCGGCCACGCGGCCGAGGGGTTGGTCGAGGGGGTCGGCGACAACCTCGGCGACGACAGCCAAATAGACCGCTTCGTGGACGACATCGCCGACCACGCCGCGGAGTACGGCCGCGTGGGCCACGCCCAGAAGGCCGCGCGGGCGAACCGCGACGACGACGGAGACGTGCGCTTGCTCCGCCGCCACTTCGAATCGACCGACGACATCGGCTCGGACCAGCAGGTGGCGAGCCTCCACTTCCCGTCGCTCCAGCGGCGCGTCTCGGCGTTCGAGTCCGTCCGCCGCGCGATGAACGGGACGGACGTGACCGAACAGACCCCCGCCGTGCGCCAACGCGTCAACAACGGCATCCTCGAATACATCTTCGTCCGTCGCCGCGGATACTTCCTCGTGCCGCCGCGTCGCCACCGCGTCTTCCCGACGCCGCGCCCCGAATGAGCGTCTTCGACGCGCGGACCAGAATGGGTTTGAGCGCCGACCCCCGAGGAGGACCATGAACCGCCGCGAACTGTTGGGCGGGACGCTCGCCCTCGCCGGGGTGTCCCTGTCGGGGTGTGCCGGCCTGGTCGAGACGCGCACGGCCGGCGTGCCGCCAGTGCTGGAGGACCGGCCGGACGGCGTGTACTACCCCAGCCACGTCGAGGGGATGTCCGCCGTCGGGACGCAGACGAGCGGCGACTACGCCGTCGGCCTGTTCTACAGCTACCCGCACCGGTTCTGGAACGTCAACGGCGACAGCGTCTCCTTGACCGAAATCGACCGCGACGACGCGGTTCACCTGATGGCGAGCGTCTGGGACCCCGAGACGGGGATGGTCCTGCCCGAGACGGGGCTGTCGCTCGAAATCGTGCAGGACGGGAGTCTAGTCTCACAGGAAACCATCTATCCGATGCTCTCACAGCCCATGGGCTTTCACTACGGAGCGAACTTCGGCCTCGACGGCGACGGCACGTACACTGTCCGCGTAAGCGTGGGCGCGGTAGCGACGCGGAAGACGGGCGCGTTCGCCGACCGCTTTACCGACCCTCAGACCGTCGAGTTCCCCTTCGAGTACAGCGAGGCGGCGAAAAACGACATCTCGTTCCAGCAAGTCGACGAGC
The DNA here is from genome assembly GCF_900107665.1 of Haloplanus vescus. Taxonomy (NCBI): domain Archaea; kingdom Methanobacteriati; phylum Methanobacteriota; class Halobacteria; order Halobacteriales; family Haloferacaceae; genus Haloplanus; species Haloplanus vescus. The sequence continues at coordinate 62,317 of NZ_FNQT01000001.1, read as the reverse complement.
GAGCGGGCACGTCCGGCGCGGTCGAACCCATGGAGATGGACGCCCTCCCGGACGCGACGGCGCCCGCGCCCGACGCACTTCCCGGCCGGTCGCTCGGAGAGACAATGAGCAACGACGCCCGATTGGTGGCGACAGTCCTCGACTCGCCGCCCGAGGGCGTCGACGGCGAAGGTCCGTATCTCGCCGTCTCCGCGCGGACGCGATACAACCGGATGGTGATTCCGGCGATGGGGTTGTCTGGGCGGTTGAGTCGCGACGACGAGACGGTCTTCGAAGGGGAGTTGGCGCGGACGCTCGACCCGACGCTCGGCTACCACTACGGCGCCGTCGTCGACGACGTGGCGACTGGGGATGGTCTCACGCTCTCGGTCGACGTCCAGCCACAGACCGCCCGACACGAGGGGTACGAGACGGCATTCGGCGGACTCCTCGGCGGGATGCCCGACGTGACGATGCAGGTGCCCTGAACGACAAGGGATATATCGCTGGGTGCCGTTCCGTCGCGTATGGCTGGCCCACTCACCGACGCCCTCGCCTGGGCTGTCGTCGGCCTCTTTCTGCTCGGCGTGCTCCTCCGCTGGCGCGAGAGCGACTACGCCCGAGCGGCCACCGTCGGCGCGTGGGGCGTCTTCGCCGTCTTCTGGGCGGCGCTCGTCCCCCACTTCGCGTTCGTCCAGAAGAGCTTCGTCGAGGGCTTCCTCTCGCTCGCGGCCGTCCCCGCCTCGCTCTACGTCGGCTACCTCCTCTACGACGGCCGGGACTCGCTGTTCGTCCTCTCGCGTGCCGTCGCGGTGATGGGCGTCGTCTACCTCCCCTTCGAGACGATTCCGGCGCTCACGCTGTGGGGCGTCTCGCTCCCCTCGCCGCGGTACGTCCTCATCTCTCACACCACGGGACAGACCCAGTGGGCGATGGAACTGCTCGGCTACTCGCCGACGCTCGTCGAGGGCGACCAAGGCTATCTCAACACGTTCAAATTCGTCACCGAGGGCGGGCACATCATCCTCTTCTCGATTATCCTCGCGTGTACGGGGCTGGGTAGCATCGCCATCTTCGTCGGCCTCATCGCCGCCGTCGAGGCACCGCTGAGCCGGAAGGTCCGGGCGCTCGCCATCGCCGTCCCCGTCATCTACGTCCTCAACATCGCGCGGACGACGTTCATCGGCCTGATGTTCGGCAAGCAGTACATGCAGTGGTTCGTCGACGAGATACTCTTCCTGTTCGGCGGCACCGACCCCTACAAGGTCTCGTTCTACATCTCGGACCGCATCATCAGTCAGGTGCTCGCCGTCGTCGCCCTCGTCGGCGTCACGTATCTCGTAGTCCGGGAACTTCCCGAGCTCCTGACCATCGTCGAGGACGTGCTCTACGTCGTCACGCGCGAGGAGTACGACCTCCGGGAAGCGCTCGACCTGCCGGAGCAGAGCGACGTGGGTCCGGGCGCCGACTAACCCGACGCGTCGTCGAGCAACTCGGCCGGCGCGCCACCGAGGGTTTCCAACGCGTCGACTTCGACGTGATGCAGGTCACCGGGGATGACCAGCATGTGAAGCGGGTCGCCGAAATCGCGCGTGGCGAGCGCCGAGAGTCGGTCGGCGTCGACGACGGGATTGGGACTGCCGGCCCGTGCGACGGCGACGGCGAGTCTGTCGGGCCACTCCTCGGCGAGCAAGCCGGCGGCCACGTCGGCGGTCATGAACGTCTCGCCCGCGTCCGTGCCGCGCCCGTCATCCACCTTGATGTCGAGGTAGACCAGCGTGTGCAGGCCGCGTTCGCGGTTGGCGTCGACGCTCTCGACGACCGAGGCGGGTACGCCGTCGGCGCCGTGGGCGCGAGGGAACGGGAGCGTGACCGCCTTGCCGAAGCGGTAGTTCTGGAGGCCGGTGAGGCCGCTCGCCGCCGACGAGGCGGAGACGCCGTGGACGACCCGCGTGTCGATGCCGCGCTCCATGGCGCGAAGGCGGAGGTCGACGTGGGTCGTCGATATCATCGAGTCGCCCGCGGTGAGAAAGACCACGTCCTCGCTCTCGGCGGCGTCGAGGATGGGTTCGGGGTGCTGTTCGACGCCCGCCCGGTCGCGGACCTCGATGTCGACGTCGTGGTGGGCTTCGAGCGATTCGACGCTGGTGCCGACGAGACGGCTGGTGTAGAACTCGGCGAAAGCGCGGTCGGCGGCCCGGAGGGCGTCGCGGCCCTCGACCGTTATCGACCGCTCGTCGTAGAGACCGAGGCCGACGAAGGTGAGCATGGCCATCCTACCGGAGCGACGAGTAAAAGCGAGGCGGTCGGTCCGGCGACGATGAGGTGGGTCGCTTTTTGCGTTGGCCCCGCTGGATGGGGTATGCACACTCGACGGGGAGTCGTCACGCTCGCTGCGGGCGCGCTCGCGACGACAGCTGGGTGCGGATTCATCACGGGAGAGGGAGCGCTGGAGTTCACGGCGTCGCCGGCGACTGTCGCCGATTCGACGGTCGAGGAATCGCCGTACGAGGAGACCAACGTCACCGACCAGACGGTCGAACGGGAGTTCTCCGCCGCTGGACAGACCCGCACGGTCACCATCGTGAACCAACTCGCGCAGTACGAACGGCAGGTCGACATGGGACCGCTCGGCTCCGAGCGAGCCGCCGTCTTCGTCACCTACACCAGCCCGCAGGTCGAGATCGCGGGCAAGACGTTCAACCCTATCGAGGACATGTCCGAGACGGCCGTCCTCCAGCAGTTCGAGTCGCAGTACGACGGCGTCACCGTCGGCGAGCAAGTGGACCAGCAGAGCGTCGCAACGCTCGGCCAGTCGACCAGCGTGTCGAAGTTCGAGGGGACGGCGTCGCTCGCGGGGTCACAGATGGACGTCTATCTGCACGCGACGAAATTCCAGCACGGGAGCGACTTCGTCGTCGCGGTGGCTATCTACCCGCAGCAGCTCTCGAACGAGTCGGAACAGGTCGTCTCGCTGCTCCAGGGACTGGAGCACGCCACCGAGTAACGGTCAGGTGCGTCTCGCCCGCGCCTGTCGGACGTCCGCGCCGTCGCGAACGAGGTCCTCGCAGTTCGGGCAGACGCGCGGTTCTGACATGCCGTTCGGGGCGAACACTCGGACGTAGTCGTCCGTGACGAACGACCCACAGTTCTGACAGCTCGGCATACGTCAACACGACTACCTGCGACTGATATGTACGTTACGGCCGGTTCGGCGGCGCGTTTGAAGTGTCCCCGGGGCTTACCCCGAAGCATGTACGACTCGATACTCGTCCCGACGGACGGGAGCGAGGGTGTCGACCGAACGCTCGAACACGCGCTGGAGATGGCGCGCAACCACGACGCGACGATTCACGCGCTGTACGTGGTCGACCGCCGATTCGAACTCGCGGCCGACGAGGACCGCGAGGACCTGATTGCGGAGTTGACCGAGCGCGGGGAGGAGGCCGTCGCCGCCGTCGCGGCCGCCGCGGGCGAGGCCGGCGTGGACGCCGTCACCGCCGTCCGCGAGGGCATCCCGTACAAGGCCATCCTCGGCTACGCCGACGAGGCCGACATCGACGTCATCACCATGGGAACGCACGGCCGGACGGGGCGTGACCGCCTCGCTCACCTCGGGAGTGTCACCGAACGTGTCGTCGAGAACGCCACTGTCCCGGTGTTCGTCGTCAACATCGGCGACGACGACTGATACTGTCGGCTGTAAGTCAATACAGAGGTTCGGCACCCGGAGTGCCGAATGTTTTGAATCAGTTACAGCCAACAGTATGACCGGAACGCTACGCGTCGCGCTCTTGGGCGTCGACGACGGCCACGCCCGCGAGGTTGACGATGTCGTTCACTTCGTCACCGCGCTGGAGGACGTGGACCGGCTTGTCCATCCCGACCAGCATCGGGCCGATGGCGTCGGCGCCCCCGAGTCGCTGGAGAAGCTTGTAACCGATGTTGCCCGCTTCGAGGTTCGGGAAGATGAGCACGTTCGCCGGGTCGTCAAGGTCGGCGAAGTCGTACGTCCCTTCGAGGATGTCCTCGACGACGGCGGTGTCGGCCTGCATTTCGCCGTCGACGGGGAAGTCCACCGTAGGGTCGTCGCGGAGGGTCTGGGCCGCCTCTCGGGGCTTTCGCGTCCCCTCGTTGTCCACGCTCCCGAAGTCCGAGTACGAGAGGAACGCGGCCCGTGGCTCGACGTTGAACCGGCGGGCCAGCTCGCCCGTGTGCCGGCCGATTTCGGCCAGCTCCTCGGCGCCCGGGTCTTGGTTCACCGTCGTGTCGGCGACGAAGACGACCCGGTTGCGGAAGGTGAGCATGTACACGCCCGCCACGTAGTCGGCGTCGTCCGCGGTGCCGATAATCTGAAGCGGTGGCCGCAGCGCCGAGGGGTAGTGGTGCGTGAGGCCCGTGAGGAGGGCGTCGGCGTCGCCCATTTCGACCATCACGCTCCCGAAGTAGTCGGTGTCGGTGCGGACGAGCTCTTCGGCCTCGACGCGCGTGATGCCCTTTCGCTGCCGTTCCTCGTAGAGGTGGTCGGCGTAGGCGTCGACGTCGGCCTCGGTGGGGTCGACGATTTCGGGTTCGAAGTCCAGACCGAGTTCGGCCACCCGGCGCTCGATGGTCTGCCGGTCCCCGAGGAGGACGGGCGTCGCGATGCCCTCCTCGACGATTTGGGAGGCTGCGCGGATGGTCTTCTCGTTCGTCCCCTCCGCGAGCGCGACCCGCTTGGGGTCCGTTTTGGCCTTGTTGAGGACGATACGCATCATCTCGCGGTCCTTCCCGAGGCGGGCTTCGAGCTCCTCGACGTAGGCGTCGAGGTCACGGTCCAGTCGAGCAACGCCGGTTTCGACGGCCGCCTCGGCGACGGCGGGCGCCACCTCGAAGAGCACGCGCGGGTCGAGCGCCTTCGGGATGAGATACTCGGGGCCGAACTGAAGCGGGTCGTCGCCGTAGGCTTTCGCCACCGCGTCGGGCACGTCCTTGCGCGCCAGCTGGGCGAGCGCGCGGGCGGCGGCGACTTTCATCGTCTCGTTGATTTCGGTGGCGCGTACGTCCAGCGCCCCGCGGAACATGAAGGGGAAACAGAGGACGTTGTTCACCTGATTCGGGAAGTCGGAGCGCCCGGTGGCGGCGATGACGGTGTCGTCGCGGGCCTCGCGCGCCTCGTGATACCCGATTTCGGGTTCGGGGTTGGCCATCGCGAAGACGATGGGGTCCTCGGCCATCGACCGCACCATGTCTTGGTCGACGAGGTCGCCGACGGCGAGGCCGACGAACACGTCGACGCCCTCCATCGCGCCGGCGAGGTCACCGGCCGGGCGGTCCTGCGCGAACGCGGCCTTGTAGTCGTTGACCTCGCCCGCCTCGGCGCGGTCGGTGGTGACGATGCCCTCAGAGTCGACGAGCGTGATGTTCTCGCGGGGGACGCCGAGGGAGACGTAGAAGTCGGCGGTGGCGATTGCGCTCGCCCCCGCGCCGGCGAAGGCCACCTCCAGATTCTCGATGTCCTTGTCGACGAGTTCGGCGCCGTTGATGAGGGCAGCGCCCGAGACGATGGCGGTGCCGTGCTGGTCGTCGTGGTAGACGGGGATGTCCATTCGCTCGCGGAGGCGCTCCTCGATTTCGAAGCATTCGGGCGCCTTGATGTCCTCGACGTGGATGCCGCCGAAGGAGGGTTCGGTGAGCGAGACGGCCTCGACGATGGCGTCGGGGTCGTCCGTGTCGAGTTCGAAATCGAAGACGTCGATGTCGGCGAAGCGCTTGAGCAGGACGCCCTTCCCCTCGATGACGGGTTTGGACGCTTGCGCGCCGATGTCGCCGAGGCCGAGCACCGCCGACCCGTTCGACACCATGCCGACGAGGTTGCCCTTCGAGGTGTAGGTGTAGGCGTCGGTGGGGTCCTCCGCGATGGCCCGGCAGGGCGCGGCGACGCCGGGCGAGTAGGCGAGACTCAGGTCTCGCTGGGTGCTGGTCGGTTTCGTCGTCTCGATGGCGACTTTGCCCGGCGGGTCACGCCGGTGGTAGTCGAGTGCGTCTTCGTCGAGTCCCATACCCGCGTCTCGGCACGTCGCCTGATAAAAGGTGCCCGCGTCGGCAGAACTCGTACGGCTTCACTCACTCCCCGGCGAGCCACGTCCCCTTCAGGTCTGCCGCCGGGTCGCGGCGACGCTCCCACGGCACGTCGGAGGGAAGCGCGGCGACGACGGCCGACCCGGCGCGGAGCCGGTACGCGTAAATCGTCGTGTCGGCGGCGTCGTAGAAGACGCGCTCCCACTCCTGTCCTGCGAGAGTGGTCGTTCCCTCCGTCCCGATGTCGTCGTCGACGGCGGCTTGGGCGGCGTCGACGCTCTCGAACGTCTCGACGTAGACGGGCGTCGAGTCGAAGTTCGGACCGATGGTGCCCAGAAAGAGCGTGAGCGCCGTCGCCGGGTTCTCGGATTTAAGCGGGGCGAACAGCCCGGTGAACGCGGGCTGGAAGTCGTCAAGGCGCTCCCGCCACGACGCCGCGTCTTCGAGAATCGCCACGTCGCCGTCGCCGTAGGCGTAGAGCTCGTTCAGCGGCGGTTCGTTCGTGTGGTCGCGAAGCGAGTGCCCCGTCCGATGGTCGTGGGCGTGCGTGTACACGCGGTATCCGCTCGGGAACTCGTGGGTGTGCTGAGCGACGCCGTCGTCGCTGGTGGATTCGGTCTTGTCGGGGTGGGCCCACGTCACGAACTCGTCGCCGACGAGCGCCACGATGTGGTCACCGGCACCGCTGGGAACCAGCATATCGTACAGGGAGTCGTGGACCGGGCGGCGTGAGAGTTCATTGGCGACGTAACCGCTGGAACGGACGCGCTGGTAGTACGACTTCGCACGGGAGAGGACGGAATCCTGCAGTTGCTGGTCGTCGCGAGAGACCGCTCGCTCGAAGTCCCGGACGTACACGTTGTCCCCGATACGAAGCGCCGCGTCGACGTCGAAATGCGGTTGGAGCGTCGACTGGACGAACGAGGCGAGGTCGGTCGATGCCTCGCGAAACGCCGTCACGTCCGCCTCGGTTCGCTCCGAGGCGGACTGAATCTCCGAGAGCGTGTCGTAGACGGACCCGACGGCGACGCGGAACTGCGTCAGTGCGCTGTCGTAGTCGTCCCGGAACCACGCGTACTCGTCGACGATGGCCGTCGTCGCCGCGGCGAGTTCGGCGTCAGCGACGGGCGTCGCCGTCGGCGTCGCAGAGGGGGACTGCGTGGCCGTGGCCGTCGCCGTCCCCGTCGCCGACTGCTCGTCGGTCGGGCCGCTGTCGGTCGGTGTCGTCTCGGTGTCGCCGCCACCGCCGAAACACCCGCTGAGGGCAGTCGCTTGGGCGAGCGCGGCCGCAGCGAGGACATTCCGTCGCGTGAAGGGCATTCGATGGGAGACTGACGGGGCGAACGGTTATCTCTGTTGGCCCCGAGAAGCGCCACAGTCTTGAAGGATGCCGTTGTAGGGCGGCGCATGAACCTTCCATCCAGCACCACACCCGAAGGACTGTTCGACTACCTGATGATCTTCCTCCTCCTCGCGGCCGTCCTCGCGTACGCGGTCCTCTACTTCGGCGGGTAACGTCCTCGAACCGCGTCGCCTACGCCTCCAGCACCTCGACTAGGTTCCCCTCCGGGTCGCGAACGAAGCAGATGCGCGTCCCGCTTTCGGTCGTCTGGGGTTCGCTCAGCGTCGTGACGCTCGAATCGAGGTCGGCGTAGAAGGCGTCGAGGTCGTCGACCGCGAGGCCGAGATGTTTCGCACCGGGCTGGTTCACCGCCGACCCGGTCGCGTCGTCGCCTGCGGGGTCGTACTCGACGAGTTCGATGCGAGCACCGTCGAGCGTGAAGTGGGCGAACCGCCCGGTCGCGCCGTCAACGTCGACGGCCTCGGAGAAGGCCTCGCCGGCAACGCTGAAACGCTCGGGGTCGCCGAGGTCGAAGGTGTCGCGGTAGAAGTCGACGGCACGGTCCAAGTCGGCGACGGTCACGCCGAAGTGGTGCGCGGCGAGTCGAGTCATATCAGGCCGGCGGCGGGCCGTCGACAAAGCCGCTTCGGTCCGAGAGCTTACTACCCACGGCACCCTCGGTACGGTATGACGTTCGTCGTTCCGTTCGACGGCTCGGACCTCGCCGAGACGGCACTGGTGCGGGCGGTGGAGTTCGGTACAGTACTGGACGAGCAGATAGTCTCCGTGAGCGTAATCCCCGAGGAGAACGCCTCCTACGCCCGCGAGCGCGGGTGGCTCGACGCAGGGGAGCAATTCGACTTGGAGACGGTCGCGGGGCGTCTCCACGAGGCCGTGACGACACACGCCCCGAGCGCGGAGTTCCGATACGACACCGTCGGTCGTCGGGCGACACCGGGGACGATAGCCAGTCGTCTTCGCGAACAGGCCCGCGACGCGGACGCGTCGATGGTGTTCGTCGGGAGCGAGAACGCGGGGCGACTCGTCTCCTCGCTGAGTAGCGTCGGTGAGACAGTCGCTGCCGACGACGCGTACGACGTGGTCATCGTCCGCCACCGAGAGCCGTCGAAGATTCAGCGCGTCGACGAGGCGTCGCCGTTCCACGACTCGAAATCGGACTTCTACTGAGGCGTCACACGTCCGCCGGACGGTCGTCTGACGGGCCTATTTGTAGACCGCTCGCGTGCCACACCACCATGGACGAGGGAGACGGACTGGCGGAGATGGAGTCTGTGACCGTCGAGTTGGACGCCGAAACGCTGGCCGAGGTGGACGACATCGCCTTCACCGACCATCGCGACAACCGCGACGCGGCGATTCGGACGCTTCTCGACGAGTGGCTCAAAGCGCGAGACGAGTAACGCCGACCACCCGGACGGCCTTCAGGCCGCCTCTTCGTCGTCGGTTTCGATGACTTCGATGACCGAGAGCGGTACGTCACGGAGGGCGCCCCCGACTTCGCTTTTCGCGATGCGGGTGGCGTGGTTCTCGCCGTCGGCGTTGAACACCTCGATTTCGAGGAGGAGGCCGACGAGCGCGGTGTCGGCGGCGATGAAGGCCGAGTCGAAGGGTTCGCCACAGGCGGGACAGGGCGTGACGCCAACCTCCACCTCGACGTACTCCTTGTCCTGGTCGTTGAGGCGCTTGCCCGCCTCGCTCACTGCGACGCCGATGGCGTCGTCTACGTCTTCGACGTCGCGAACCAACCAAGCCGCCTCCATGGCGACGAGATAATTGCTCATACACTCCACAGGGCGTCGACTACCTCGTGTCTTGTGGTTCGCATCGCGTATCAACGCAGATAATTCGGCCCAGAAGCTTAATACGTTGCTGCGAGGCGTACCAAGCACAGAACGAGTGATGAGCAGCCAAGGGGGGAAATCGGTGGAACGGGGCGGAAACACGTCGGTCGAGTCGAACGGCCGAATGGAGACGGCCGACCGAGACGACCCGACCGAACAGGAGGTGTTCGACGTCCTGTCGAACCGCCGTCGCCGATACGCGCTGTACGCGTTACTGAACGACGGCGAGACGACCATCGGGTCGCTGGCCGACCGGATTGCCGCCTGGGAGAACGACTGCGCGGTGGCGGACGTGACCCCCGCGGAGCGAAAGCGGGTCTACACGGCGCTCCAGCAGTCGCACGTCCCCAAACTCGAACGCCTCGGCTTGGTCGATTTCGACGCCGACAGCGGTCGCATCTCGCCGACGGACGTCACCGCCGACGTAGACGCCTATCTCGACGTCGTCGACGAGCCACGCCAGTCGTGGACGCGATTCTGCGTGGGCGTGTCCGCGCTGTCGGTCGGTCTCGCCGCCGCCGTCTGGTTGGATCTCCCCTTGGTCGGAGCTGTGGACCCGCGCCTCTGGTTGACGCTCGTGGCTGGCCTCGTCACCACGGCAACGGTCACCCGCACCTACCGCTCGTCGAACCGCGACCTCGAGAGCGAACCACCGGACGTGAACCGCCCCTAACGCGGGTCATTGAGGTCGTCTGCGGCCAGCGTTATCGTGTAGCCAGCGACGGCCTCGGCGGCGTCCCAGTCGTCGCTGTCGGCCCGGGCGTCGAGTGCTTCGAGGCCGTCTTCGAGACACGCCTCTGTCTCCGCGCGCAGGTCGCGAAAGAGGTCGGCGCGGTCGGCCGCGCCACGTTCGTCGAAGAAGTCGATAAGCCGTGCGTGAGTGCGGAGGCTGACGAGTGTCCGCCCGACCATCCCGCCGGCGACGCGCTGAATCGGGTCGGTCCGACCCCGGAGATAGGCGTGCATTGGCCCAGCGCCCTCGGGGGGCGTGGCGTCGTCGGGGAGATGGGCGCGAACGCGGCGAAAGTGCTCGTCCTCTTGTTCGACGACGGCGTTGAACGTCTCACGGAGCGTCGGGTCGGCGGTGTCGGCGACCCACTGGCGAAACGTCTCGCGGGCGGCGTGTTCGCTGTCCGCGGCGGCGGCGAGCAGGGCTGTCGGGTCGGGGTCGCCACCGGAGAGGGCTTGGAGGAGGGCGGGCGAGCCGAGTCGGTCGAGTTCGTCGGCGTAGTCGGTTTCGAGTGCGGTGCGGAGCGCGTCGGCGTCCATCGCGTCAGTCGTCGTCCGCGGCCGCCGCGTCCATCGTGTCGGCGTCTTCGATGCTCGGCGGGTACTTGCCGCGGTCGAGTTTGAGGTCGGACTTCGGTCGAGCCATGCAGGTCAGGGCGTACGATTCGGCCTCTTCCTCGGTGAGGGCGTGGGCGGCGGGCTGAACCACCTCACCGTCGAGAATTTTCGCGGAGCAGGCGAGACACATCCCGACGCGGCAGGAGTACTCTTGGGCGATGCCGGCGTCGATACAGGCCGAGAGGATGGTCCGCTTCTCGGGTACCTGAATCGTCTCGCCGGTGCCGACGAACTCGACAGTGTACTCGGTCATGGAGCGCCGTACGCACGACCCCGGCAAAACTCTTTATTCCGCCGTCTCTCGATGGTCGGCCAGCCGACATGGGTGTCTCGCCCGTGTGTGGGCCGTTAACCCGGTCGAACGGGGATGTCAGACTCTCGTCTGACACAAGATATATACCGATAGCGGCCACCCTTTCGTAACGAGACGCAGACCGTCGGGGGCAGTTGGTAGGGGTACTTTCGGTCCCCGAGTGTCTGCGGGAGGTATTTTATCGACCGTCGAACCGCGAGCGACGCGACTACCGGCAGTTGCAGCACCGAGAAAAACCGCGAGTCGTTACTCGCCCCAGTCCTCTTCGAGTTCGGGGGCGGCGTCCAGTTCGACGGGGTCGACGCCGATGACTTCGAGTTCGGCGCCGCAGGTCCCACAGTCGACGATCTCTCCCACTTCCAGATCCTCGTGCAGGGTCACGTCGGCCCCGCATTCGACGCACTCGGGCATGTGTCGGCCAATCGTTGGAGGTGGGGGGACTTGAAGGATGCCTTTCGCCGATGACGGACCGTTCAGTCCTCGCCGGCGAGCGGTTCGCCCTGCCGGTCGATGCGCGTGGCGGGGAGTCCGGCGCGGTCGGCGTGTTCGCGCACCGCGTCCTCGCTCTCGGCCTGATAGTGACAGAAGGTCCCGGTCACGTCGCCGTCGTCGTTGGTCAGCACCTCGGAGTCGACCCAGCGGATGTCGACGCCTTCGTCGCGGAGGGCTTCGAGCGCCTCGCCGGACTTCTCGGCGGCGGCGTCAAGGTCGGCACGGCTGATGGGTTCGTCGAGTTCGCGGAGGATGAGGTAGTCCTGCATGGTCGATATGCAACGACAGGCTATCGGAGGTTAAAACCCGGGGTCGATTCGGTCGAGTAGTAAGTCCTAAAGCCGCCAGCGGCGAATCGCGGGTATCAGCATGCCGATCGAGTTGGTGTGGGGAACGGGGACGGCGACGACGGAACTCGGCGCGTTCGACGCCGCCCTGAGCGGTGCGAACGTGCACAACTACAATCTGGTCGAACTCTCCTCTATCGTCCCCGAAGGAGCGACGGTCGACCGCGTCGGCGAACTCGAACCCGGTCGGTGGACGACCGGTGACCTCGTCGCGACGGTGCTCGCGTCGAACACGTCCGCGACGCCCGGCGAGCGAATCGCCGCCGGTCTCGGCTGGGAGCTGGCCGACGAGGGCGGCGTCTTCATGGAGAACGAGGCGCCCACCGCCGACGCCTGCGAGCAGTTACTCGACGCGAACCTCGACGACGCCCACAGGGTCCGCGACTGGAACTGGACCGGCGAGCGCGAGACGAAAGTGGTCGAACGCGTCGTCGACGAGGACCCCGGTGCGGCTGGCGTCGTCGTCGCCGCCGTCTTCCACCCCGTCTCGGCCGGGCACCGAGACGACGACCGTTAGAAGCGCGCGTAGCGCGTCAGCCCCCATGCCGCGATGGCGACGCCGACGATGAACGCGCCGAGTGCGGCGAGGAGTGGTCGGGGCGCGAGGGTTGCTCCGTCGAGGAACGGGCCGCGAACGATGAGATACCCCGCGCCGAGAGCGACAGCGAGGCCGACACCGCCAACCGCGCCGACGACGCGTTTGACGAGCGAAGTCACCGGCCGGGAGTCATCGGCGGATTTCGAACGCCGACTCGCCCTCTGGTTCCTCGTAGCGCACGTCGACGTCGTCGACGGTGGCGGCCGGACTGCCGGTGTGACACCACTCAATCATCTCCTCGACGGCGGATTCGGACCCCTCGAAGACGGCTTCGACACGGCCGTCGGCCAGATTCCGAACCCATCCGTTGACGTCTCTCGCGCGCGCTGCGTCGCGCGTGTTCGCTCGGTAGTAGACGCCCTGAACTCGCCCGGAGACGAAGACTCGGGCGCGCGTGCGGTCGCTCATAGACGACAATTACCGTCCAGCGGTTAAAAACCCGAAGCCCGCTACAGCCACGGGGCGCGCTGGTCGTCCTCGACGGGGAACGGCGAGGGTTGCGCGTCGTCGGCGTCGGGACCGGGCGACTCGTCGTCCGCCTCGGCTTCTTCCTCGGCGTCGGTATCGTCCTCGGCGTCGGCCGCCGCGTCGTCGCCCTTCGTGGCCGGGTCGAACGAGAACACCGCGGTCACACAGAGGACGCCGAGTGCGACGGGGGCGTCGGTGGGCATCAGTCCGAGGACCGAGAGCGCGAGCATCCCGAGGGCGACGGCGCTCCCGAAGCGGAACAGGTCAAGGTCGACCGACTCCTGTAGGACCGGACCGAGCGCCGCGACGAGCATCGCGAAGCCGACGCCGACCCCCGCGGCGGCGACGCCACGGAGGACGAGGCCGGTGTCGGCGACGAAGGTGACGGTGGCTCCGGCGGGCTGGAGGCTGGCGACGAGGCCGAGGCCGATGATGATGGCCGGGCGCGGGAGGTACTCGCCGACGCGGGCGCTCGCCGTCTTGGCCGCGACGGTCAGGATGACGAGGCCGGCGAACCGGTGGAAGACGGCCATGTCGATGAGGCTCTCGACGGTGGGCGCAAGCGCCGCCTCGACGGCGGCGGCGGGGAGCAACACCACGCCGACGAGCGCGATGGTGCGCATCCGCTCGCGCGGCGAACCGTCCATCTCCGCTAAGACGACGGCGACGGTGGCCGACCCGCCGAAGATGAGCAGGCCGGTTTCGAGGATGCCGAAGGGGAAGGTGAGTGCGCCCGCGAGGATGAGCGCCGGGAATATCCCGTCGAGTAGCGGGAGCAGCATCACCGTGGCGAGCAGTTTGGTCGCACCGCCTACCTGTTGCTCGAGGCGAAGTGCGACCGGGTGCTGTGAAACGCTCATCCCACGCTAGCGGCCGTACCCATCGGCCGAACGGTGGTGTAACGCCCTCGACCTGCCAGCGTCGACGGCGTTCGGTCCGAAGCGTTTGTCGATAGCCCGCGCTGTAAAGGAAATGCCGGAGTCCGAGACGGAGCTCGTCCGAGCGGCAGTGCGCGTGGCGATGGAACGCTTCGAAGCCATGGCTGTATTTTGGGTCACAGAACTATTAAGCGTTGTGTGGGAGACGAACACACGACGCCGCAGACGGTCGAATGAGTGTTGTCACCACGGCTCTCAGTGCCGGAGACACCCCGTCTCGGAACGTTTTTCCGAGCGGCGAGACGACGGCTTACATGGCGAACGACGTTCCCGATACTGGACCCTTCTCGGAGAAGCTGCGTGTACCGGAGGCACTGACGTTCGACGACGTTCTGCTGCGACCCATGGAGAGCCACGTCGAACCCGACGAGGCCGACGTGTCGACCCAGGTGTCGACGAACGTCAGTCTCAACATCCCCATCCTCTCGGCGGCGATGGACACCGTCACCGAGAGCGACCTCGCTATCGCGATGGCCCGCAACGGCGGCATCGGCGTCCTCCACCGGAACATGAACGACGAGGAGATGGCCGTCGAAATCGAGCGCGTCAAGCGCGCCGACGAGCTGGTGATTCGACGCGACGACGTGGTGACGGCGAACCCGGACCAGACCGTCCGCGAAGTGGACGAGATGATGGAACACGAGGGCGTCAGCGGCGCCCCCGTCGTCGACGACGACGACACCGTACTCGGCATCATCTCCGGGACCGACATCCGGCCGTACCTCGAAGTCGGCGAGTCCGACGAGGTGCGAAAGGCGATGACCGACGAGGTCATCACCGCCGGGGAGAGCGTCACCGCCCGGGAAGCGCTCGAACTCATGTACGACCACAAGATAGAACGCGTCCCCATCGTCGACGAGGACGACCACCTCGTCGGACTGGTGACGATGCAGGGCATCCTCCAGCGCCGCGAACACGAGAACGCCGCGCGTGACGAGGACGGGGCGCTTCGAGTCGGCGCCGCCGTCGGGCCGTTCGAGGACGACCGAGCACAGGTCGCCGACGAGGCCGGGGCGGACGTGCTCTTCATCGACTGCGCGCACGCCCACAACCGAAACGTCATCGACAGCGCCCGCGAAATCAGCGAGCTGGTGGACGCTGACGTGGTCGTCGGCAACATCGGGACCCGCGAGGCCGCGGAAGCCGTCGTCGACTTCGCGGACGGCGTGAAGGTCGGCATCGGTCCGGGCTCCATCTGTACGACTCGCGTCGTCACGGGGGCGGGCATGCCCCAGATTACGGCGGTGTCCGAAGTGGCCGACGTGGCCAGCCGACACGACGTGCCGGTTATCGCCGACGGCGGCATTCGCTACTCGGGCGACGCCATCAAGGCCATCGCGGCCGGCGCCGACGCGGTCATGCTCGGCTCCTACTTCGCGGGCACGGACGAAGCGCCGGGGCGCGTCATCACCATGAACGGCAAGAAGTACAAGCAGTACCGCGGCATGGGCTCGGTCGGTGCGATGCGCTCCGGCGGCGGTGAGCGCTACCTCAAAGACGAGGACGAAGACGAGGGATTCGTCCCCGAGGGCGTCGAGGCAGCCACGCCGTACAAGGGCACGCTGGCCTCGGAACTCCACCAGCTCGTCGGCGGGATGAAATCGGGCATGGGCTACGTCGGTGCGGAGACCATCCCCGAGTTCAAGGAGCGCTCCCGATTCGTCCGGGTGTCGGCCGCCGGCCAGACCGAGGGTCACCCCCACGACGTGATGATTACGGACGAGGCGCCGAACTACAGCCCACAGGAGTAACGCAGTCAGTCGATTCGACGCACCTCTTCGCAAGGGGTATTTTGATATAGGCTCGTGACACATAGGCCACCGTGAGTGGTCGCACGCCGCCCCACGGGCACACATGACCGACGATCTCCCTCTCGTTCTCGTCGTCGAGGACGAACGTGACCTGTCCGAACTGTATCAGATGTGGCTCAAGGAATCGTATCGAGTTCGGACAGCAGCCGACGGCAGAGCGGCACTCGACAGCCTCGACGAGGAGGTCGACATCGTGCTTCTCGACCGTCGAATGCCCGATATCTCGGGTGACGAAGTGCTCGAGCGCATCCGGGAGCGAAACCTCGACTGTCGGGTCGCGATGGTGACGGCCGTCGAACCCGACACCGACATCGTCGATATGCCCTTCGACGACTACCTCGTCAAACCTGTCTCGGAGAGCGACCTCATCGAGATGGTCGAGAACCTCCGCATCCGTGACGAGTACGACGACGGCATCAGAGAACTCTTCTCGCTAGCCTCGAAGAAGGCCCTGCTCGAAACCGAGAAGGACGCCTCAACGCTCGAAAACGACGAGAACTACCAGCAACTCGTTTCCGATCTCAACACCCTCCGCGAGGACCTCGACGACCAACTCGCGCGCCTCAGCGACACCGACGCCCTCACCCTGATCTACCGCGACCTCGACCGCGAACAACGCGACGACGAGTAGCAGTCTCCCGCTAATCAGTCCCCCGCTCGCAACTGTTCGTCTGCCTATGTTTATGTCAGTGTGCAGTTGCTTTAATTGATTATATTAACTATCAGATATTCTCGAAAAATTATAATTTCTCGTCGCGTGACGGTTCGAGTGCAATGTCCGAACGTGACAGCGAAACGGTGGAAACGCAGACGAACGCAGCGGCTGGGAACGGCGGCGCTGTTTCAGGCCCCTATACTGCAGACGGCAACGGTGGGGCGGTCTCCGGTCCATTCACTGCTGACGGTAACGGTGGAGCAGTCTCTGGTCCCTACACGGCTGACGGTAACGGTGGCGCCGTCTCCGGTCCCTACACTGCCGATGGCAACGGTGGCGCAGTCTCCGGTCCCTACACGGCTGA